>CAZJBA010000019.1:0-13121 GCA_964544065.1 uncultured Anaerolineales bacterium
TAGCCGGGGTCAAAGTGGTTGGGATCGTCACCTTGGGAAACGACGGTTTTGTTAGCCGCTCCCTGAGTAGTAAAGCTGTGATCGACGCCGATCAAAATCGCTTTCTCGAAGCCCATGTGAAAGGCCAACTGTAAACAGACATAGGTCACCGTCGCTCCTTCCCAAAGGCGACCGCGGGCATCTCGGGCAAACTTGGGTCCGCTGTGGGTGGTGAACAAAAAGTGGGATTGATTTGAGTCGGAATGATCAAAAGGAGCAAAGTGACGGTGCGTGCGCCAGGAGAAAAACTTGGGCATCTCCAACGCAGCCAAATCACGGGCGCATTGCTCGATGACAAGATCGTTGACCGAGACCAGATAACTGGTGCGAAAACCCCATTCCGGAAAGGCCAGGTAAATCCGATTCATCCCAAAGGTATACTCGTCTTTCAACAGGGAGACGTCGGTCTCTTTCAGGCTGGGGCCGTTGCCGATGATGAAACAACGCTCCCCTTTGTGTTGATCTTTCAGCGCGGCCAAACGGGCGATACTCTCCCGGCGGAGGGGATGCAGCATCGCCGCGGGCCACTGGGCAGCCCGCAAGAGAGCGTAACGAGCTTCGCTCAACGGTCGCCACAAGGAAGGAGGAAAGAGACGCTTGATTCTTTGGCGCAGATCGGACATCAAATCGAATTACTCCGTACTCAATCGGGCAGTAGCGCCGCCATCAACGATCAAGGGTTGGCCGGTCATGAAAGATGATTGGGTCTCATCGGCCAAGAAATAAATTGCCCGGGCAATCTCTTCGGGTTTGCCCACTTTGCCGCTGACGGTGTTGCGGGCCAAGTTCTCCAATCGCTCCTCAAGGGACCCTGAGCCGGCGTGATCGCGGCTCATCCCGGCGCGCAGCATGGGTGTATCCACCGCCCCGGGCAGAATCGCGTTGACGCGCACGTTGTCAGGGGCAAACTCAATCGCCATTGCTCGCGTCAGGGCTAACAATCCGCCCTTACTGGCTGCATAGGCGGCGATATTTTTGGAAGTGGCCACAGCGTGGACAGAGGAGACGTTCACAATCGCACCACCACCCTGCGTTTTGAGCAGCGGATAGGCCAGCTTTGCGCCCAAGAAAACCGAGCGCAAATTCGATGCCATGACTTCGTCCCATTCTTCCACGCTGGTCTCCAACAAGGGTTTGCAGATTTGATACGCGGCATTGTTGATCAAGGCATCCAAGGTAGGGGTGAATTCTTGAGCCTGGGCGAAAATTGCTTCCAACTCGGCGCCATCAGAAATATCCGCCTCGATGAACAAGCCATCCGCCGGGAAGGTGTCGCCAAAAGGTTGGCGATCAACGCCGATGACGCGCCATCCTTTGTCGTCGAATAATCGAACCGTGGCCCGGCCAATGCCCCCCGCCGCGCCGGTTATCAACATCGTTTTTTGTTTCATGGTCATTTGGCTACTCTTTAAATTTGTCTAAATCGGCGGAATCAATCCCCAACCCATCCAACAAATTGCGGATGGTGTTCCAGTGGACGCGCTCCCAGGCGGTGGGGCTGGAATTGGCGTTATGGGGCGCCAGCATGACGTTATCCATCCGGAGCAGCGGACTCTCCGGTGGAAGAGGCTCCTGCTCAAAAACATCCAGCGCAGCCCCGGCGATGGTGCCGCCCTGCAAGGCTTGGACCAGAGCGGATTCATCAACAACGGGACCCCGCGCCGTGTTGATCAAGACAGCATCCGGTTTCATCAACGCGAGGGTATCAACGTTGATCAAGTGATGGCTGGTAGGGTTGAGATCACAATTGATGCTGACAAAATCGGCCTGGGCAAGCAGCGTTTCCAGGGGGACCATATCCAATCCGGTTTCGGCCAGAAAAACGTGATTGACATCGACAATATCATTACCCAAAAGTGTCATCCCAAAGGCGCGTGCTTTGCGAACAACCGCCTTGCCGACATCGCCGACGCCGACCACGCCGAGAGAGCACTCGCTCAGCGAACGGCCGGGAATCTTTTGCCAGCGGCCGGACTTGACAGCTTGATCCAGCCAGGGTTGGCGGCGGGCAAATGCCAGGATATAGCCCATGACGCTATCCGAGACGGGCAGGGTGAAGGCGTTGGGCGTGTTACCGATGATAATGCCCAAACGGGCGCAGGTTGCGGCGTCGATGGAATCAATCCCCGTGCCCCACTTGGAGATAACTTTCAGGCATGGCGAACAGGCTTCCAAGACCTGGGGCGTGTAGCGGTCGTCGCCGCAAATGGTGCCATCGAATTGGCCTGCATAGGCCATCAAATCCGCTTCGTCCATGCGCTCTTCAACGTCGGGGACGATCAACTCCAGATCAAAGCTCTCCAGCACAGGGCGGAAGCGGTCTAAAAAAGGAATCATGTAAGGGGCGGTGAAAAGGATTGTTTTCATGGGTGTCAGGTGTCAGTGTATTAGGGTATCAGGGATCAGGGAATACAAGCTATCCTATATTCCCAACGGTTATATCTCCGGTGTATCATCTCAATATTTTGGGGTCGTTGACATGTGTAGAGCAAGAAGTTGAACTTCTCCATGGTTTTTTGAGAAGATGTTCTCTGGCAGCATCAAACTAGAATAAGCTTAGGAATGGTGATTAAATAACTTGCTCAACAAAACCCGAAAGGTTTTTGAAGCCCACTTCCCAAAAATGAATTTCAAGGGCGAAATCAGCATCATAGATTGGATTCCGAATGAAACCTTTCGGGTTTGAATTTCGAAATGGGAAAGTCGTTTAATCACGGCTGCTTAGGTCAAAATCGCTGGTTAAACATGGCGCTGCTTCCCCCCGAGTAAACGTCCTATCCGGAGCATGAGCGGTTAAAAAGATAACAAATCTAAGCTTACCCTGCCATAGCCGCTGGAACTTGTTGCAATGATGTAATCGGTATAGATTCTGAATAAGTCGGAGTATACGTCGATAAAGTCAGCATATCCGTTACGGGAGGGCTTTGGATAATTTCCAACACTAATTCGCGTAAATCCTTAGACAATTCATTCAACCCGGTAAGAGGGAAACTACGTGGGCCAAAATCTGCTTTTTGGACTAAAAGCGAATAGTCAAAAAACGTGATACCAACAGCTTCACGTCTATCTTTATTAATACGCAGTAAAATATTGCTATTCAGTTCAATACCTGTTGCTCTTTCCCCAGGCTGAAATGAAATGTATAAGGTATCACTTATTTCATCGTAGTTAAAATTTGGTCTATTCATTTTTTTCTTATCCTATCTCTTTTTGATAGGCCGTTACAATATAGTTGTTTGGGGTTGCTTTGCCTGCAATTTCTCTAAACCTAAAAAGAACAATCGCGACAATATGGGTGTTATATTCGGCTAAATTATCAAAGGCCATGCGATAACGGAATTTTTGTGGGTTGAGCGAATCTTGTTTTCTTTGGCCTAACCGAATCGTTGCTTTTAACTCTTCCTCATAATCTGCCATTTCGGGATGGTTGATCGGCTCAATGATGTGGTCCCATCGCTCTTGAGTAAGATAAACATCATCGCCTGTTTTATCGGTTAATGTCCAACGCTTTCCCGAATTCATCGGCCTCAATCTCACCGTGACAACCGGTTTGTTAATTTTAGCACACAAAGATGATTGATCTCACACTGCAAAGTCATCTAACTTCTTGATTCACTGATCCCCGATTCACTGATTCCTGTCTTTCATCAAAAAGTCTACAATCTCAAAGTCCAAAGGTTCATCAATGTCCCAGGCTTCGGCGGCGGGGATTTCGAACATCATGGGGCGATCTCCCAGGCGATTGCGCTGCCGCATCAACGTCTCGCGGGTAAAGATATAGATGCAAGAGTTCTCTTCATAAATGGGCGGCAGATCTTGGGTTTGGAGCAAAATGTCGGGGTTATGGTTGACGGGGCGAGTGAGTTGATCCCACAGGCGAGTTTGCAGGCGAGTGACCGAAAAAAGCGAATCATAAGCGGGATATTGATCTAAAAAAGTTTCCAGAGCACGCTTGATCGTCTCAGCCCGAAGCAAGGGATTGGTGCTATGCGTCTGGAGGTAGAAATCGGCCTCTACCTGGGATGTGTCGTAGGCCAGGATTTCGTTCATGGGAATCTCGTCGGCGCGCAGGTGTTTCGGGCGGTCGATCACGCGCACATGGGGGAAATGCTCTTCCAAGCCGGCCGTGATGTCGGGGCTGTCGGTATCCACAACGATCTGATCAATCATCGAGACGTTGTCGCATGTCTCGATGATGTGATGGAAGAGCAGCTTTCCCGCCAGGGGACGATAATTTTTGCCCGGCACGCGCTGAGAATGATGGCGCATGGGGACAAGGGCAACGATTTTGGTCATGCTTCTAGCCCCAGAGATATTCTTATTGACCGACGCGCCTCGTGGAAAATTTTCACCGCGTCATGGGCATCATTTTTGTCTGCACTTTCCCCAGGATAGCGATAAATCACTGCATAATTTGTCAAGAGTTGGAAAGATTCTCGAAAAGGCTCCCAAAGGGGCTCAACAGATTTGACCAAATCGAGCAACAAGACCAAATCATGAGTTTTCGTAAATGGGATTTCTGCTTCTTGAAGCCGGGCTTTGAGATATTTTTCGATACATTGCTGGCAATGGAAACAAACCGCATCATAGTTAAGATTTTTTCGGGCTCGCCATTCCCGTTCAGCAGTAGCATAATCCCCTTCGGCTTTTTCTATCCATTCAAGCGTAATCGGCTTCATAGAGAACCTCGCCTCGCTCAAAGATTTCTTTGATGAAAAAATCGCCCATGGAAAGACGCTGCTTAACTGTTTCCGGAGTCCGCACTAACAGATCTACAGGAAAACCGGGATGCCCCACTGTCATCATGATTTCGGTCGCTTTTTGGGGATTTTTTCCCTCAAAAGGCAAAACAACTAACATATCCACATCCGAATCTATCGTGGGATTTCCACGGGCGTATGAACCAAAGAGAATAACTTTCGATGGCTGAAAGTTTTCTACAATCCGCTCACAAAAATCACGGATCTCTCTCATCGAAACGATTTCAAATACTTGAGCCATAATCCACCTGCCTGCATCATCTCATCCAAGCATCTCGATTATACTTTAACCTTCGATCTCTCCGTACTCAATCGGCTGTACCCGGCGCGGCTCAGGAGTCTTTTCGTCCAGGCTCTCCGGCGGGTAATAGAACTGGCGGTGAAGCTGGGCATCAATCCGGCCGGAATAACAGTAACCGCGATAGGTGCCCCAGTATTGCATCAGCCGAAACCAAAGGACCCCGCGCCATTCATCCGCCAGGACGCCGTCCCGGCGAGCCTGCAACAGATCGGAAAATGTCGTTCCCAGCCACAAGCGCAAAAAATTCCACAGGCTGAACCGGCTGTCCGGCAAGATTTGCTTCAAAGCAATCGCCTCGCGCCGATAACGATTATAAACCTGAGTGGGCTTTTCATCATGGAGATGGATCACCTCGGCGTCGGCCACATAGGCGACGGCGTAACCCTCCGCTTTGAGCCAACTGCTCCAGGCCAAATCTTCCAGGCCGGTGAGATGTTCGTTATACGGCTGCCGCTCCCACAGCGCTCGACGAATGGCCGCGTTGGCATTATGTGCGTAAGGATGCCCCTGCCGCGGCTGGGAAACATCGGGAAAATATTTGCGAAAGAATTGATGCTCGGAATATTGATTGCTCTCGCCGCCGCGCTGCTTGCCGTAGGCCAGCCCCACAGCGGGATCATCGAACGGCTCCAAGAGCTGCTCCAGCCAGTCGGGGTAGACGGGGTAACAATGCGCGCTGGTGATGGCAATGAACTCGCCGCGGGCGGTCTGGATGCCAACGTTCAAGGCGCGGCCAAAGGTGAATTGCTCCGGGCTGATGGTGACCACGTTGACGGGGTAACGGGAGGCGATCGAAACGGTTGCATCGGTTGAGCCCGAATCCACCAGCACAATTTCAACATCTTCGACTGTCTGTTGGGTGATTCCAGTCAACAAGCGGCCAATGTGTTTTTCTTCGTTGTAGGCTCGGATTACCACCGAAACGAGCGGTTTCTGATTACCAGTCATGCGACTTCTCGTATCCCAGCCGGATGAGCAAATCTCCAGCGACGTCTTTGAAGATGGATTTATGCTCCTCGGTGAAGGCCTGGCGCCATTTGCCGATCGTGCCGCTGCGGAAGGTGGGCGACTGACTTGGTCGGATGGCCGCGTTCAACACCTCCAAGGCGTGATCCCGCCCCACAGCGGTGACCAACCCGCGAGCTCGCGCCTGATTCAGCACCTGGAGGAGAGTCTCGTCCCGGTCCGAAACGAAATCCTCAAAGCGCAGGGCCAGCACCTCGGGTCGATCCAGCCAGCCGAGATACGGCTCGAAGCGGGCGCGAATGTCGGGGAAGGGGATCTCCAAATCGGGACGTCCCAACATACTGACTCGCAATCGCTGGTCGAAATTTTGCAGTTCGTGTCGGTAATAAGCGTGATGAACGTGATCGGGCGCCATTTCGGTGACGTAATGAACGTGAGAGACGACCACATCGCGGGGGTCACGGTAAATGAAATAGGGCGCCACGCCAGGGCGGCAGAGCGCCTCGACCACGGGCGGGCGAGCGTGCAGGTGACCGTAAGCGACATCGCCGGGGCGCAAACGATTCAGATCAGCCAAAATGGCATCCAGCGAACGCGGCTCTCCCGTGGGGCCGTCGTAGGTGAGAATGGCGGGCAAGCCGCTATCCACAGCCGGGCCCAGTTGAGCGATCCCCTGCAAGGCCTGGTGCAAAAGATGGGTGCCGCTTTTGGGGAAGCCGTTGGCGAAGAGAATCGGAGATTGGCGCAAGGCAGCCCCATCATGGAGCAAGGCCAATGCGCGCCGAAAGCGATGACAGAGATATTTAAGCAAGGATTTAATTGACAAGAAATTCCTTTACTTTTATACTTATGTTATCCAAGTTATCCAAGATAGACAACACATGGAGCAAAAATGAGTTCACAAATTCAATCCACGCGAGTTCAACAGGGTTTTGGAGACGTGATGGAACAGGCCGTGCGCGGAGAGGACGTGGTGGTCAAGCGATATGGAAAGCCTCGTGTGGTGATCATCGGCCACGAACGGTACCAGCAACTTCTCAATGCCGAACAGGAGCTGCAACGCAAACAATTACAAGAGGCATCCGCAGCGGCTTCGGCACGGGCTGCTCATCTAAGCGACGAAGAGGTTGAGGCTTTAATCGAAGAAACCCGGCAAGAAGCACACGAAGGGTAGACCTATGACCCGCGTGGTGATTGACACCAGCGTGTTGATCCATTATTTGATCCGGCCTGGGGCGGCGATCCGCCATATTCTCGAAAATCTGTGGCTTGATGATGAAATCTGGATCGTTTCATCGCCTGAATTGATCGCTGAATTAAAGGATGTATTGGCGCGTCCCAAAATGGAAACGTTGATTCATCCGGATGAGGGCGAGACATTGCTCGCTCTCTTGAAAATCAAAGCCGAGTTTCTGCCCAACCTGGGAGACATCCCCTCCTTCACCCGCGATCCCAAAGACGACAAGTTTGTGGCCTGCGCGGTGGCGGGGAAAGTTGATTTTTTAATCTCGCTGGACAAAGACATCCTCGTTTTGGGGCAAGTGGGGGAAATCCAGATCGTCACGCCCTACCAATTTGTGAACCGCTCCGGATAAGGGGACAATTTCCCACCCTACCAATCTACCAGCTTCAGTAGATCATGATTCTGTGTCATTGCGAGCATAGCGTGGCAATCTTCTCCTTTGCGAGGGGATTGCTTCGGCAAAAAACGCCTCGCAATGACATCAAAAATGATTAAATCGTGATCTATTGAGTTTACCAATTCACCATCCATCATCCTCTTCGTACCCCAAATAGATGAGCAAATCGCCTGCTTCTTCCTTGAACAACACTTTATTCGCCTCGGTGAAATGCTCGCGCCAGTTGCCCGGCTCTCCCTTACGGAAAGTGCCCGATTTGCGCGGCGCGATGTTGGCCTTGATCATCCCGATCGCCTGAGAGCGCGGCACATCCGGGGTAAACCCAAACGTTTCCAGAAAGTCGAGCAGGCGGCCCAAAGCAGCATCCCGATCGAGGATCAAGTCCTCGAAGCGCAAACGCAAAATGTCGGGATGGTCGAACCAGCCCCAATAGGATTGATACCGCTGCATCACGCTGGAAAGTTCGTAGCCCGGCTCGGTCACCCCTCGGATAGCTGCGTTGAGGCGCTCTTCCATCGAGGTCAGCGTCTGGTTGTAATACTCGTGCATGCCGTGGCCGGGATACATCTCCGTGGCGTAGAAGACGTGGGAAACCAGCATATCGCGGGGGTCACGGTAAAGAAAGATCGTCGCCCGGTTGGGGCCGGTGAGCAAGCTGAGATAGGGCTCCTTTGGCTTGATGTAACCATACCGAATGTCGCCGGGGCGCATCGCCCGAATTTCAGCCTGGATTCGTTGTTCCGGGAGGGTCTGATTCGCCTCGGAGCGGTTGGCCGGCGGGAATCCGGGATCGACGAAGGGTCCCAGGGGAACCAGGCCCCGCAAAATCTGGGTGAGCAGGTGGGAACCGGATTTGGGCATGGCATTGCCAAACACGATCGGGGCGGCAGCAAGCGCATCGGGCCCCCAGCGCAAAGCCGCTCTGGCCCGGCGCATCCGCCAGCGGATTAACTTGAGCCAATGCTTGATGCCGTAATAAGCGTTCATCCGGCCTCCGGTAACACGAACGGTTCACCCTGGGTGATCCCCTCGACCAATACGCGCATGGTGGTCGAATGTTCAGACAGCAGATCACGCCAAGAGAAGCGTTTCAGGCTGACGTAGCCAGGTGTGGGATGGGCCTGAATGAAATCATCCAACGGCAGCGAGACTCGGTAAAGCTGATAATAATAAAAGCGGCGTGCGTTCTTGCGGAAAGTTTCGGGAACATCCAAGGAAGCAGCAGATAAAAATTCCTCCGCTTTTTGGCGGTAACCCTGTTGCGTTTGGGGGAAATGGACAATGGGATATTGGGTATAGCGCGCCTCCCCGCCGCACAAAACAGGCACACCCAACAAGGTTGACTCCAATCCAATGGAGGAGTTATAGACCATCACGAACTTGGCCCGGCGAATGAGATCGTAGGAACTGAGATATTCCTGCGAGTCGATGAAAACGACGTTGGGGAGTTGATCAACGCGGTTGCGGGCGACCCAATCGCTGACGCTCTCGCGGCTCTGTTTGCGCGTGCCGGGACGTTTCTCATCCGGGTGTGCCCGGATGACGAACAATGTCTCCGGGTGTTCTCGGATAACATCCAGGATCAAATCAAGCCAGGCAAACATCTGCTTGAAGATGACATTGGCATGAATCTGGCTGGTGTCGAAGACCACGTTGGTGAAAACGGGAACAATATGCTCGAACTGATCAGCTTGCTCGAGAAAGTCGCCGTCCAGCTTCTCCATCTCCGGCCAGAAGCGAATCCCGGCCATGGTGAACTCGCCCTGAAAACGCTGGCTGAGATAAGCATCCAGGCGGGCGTTTTGCTCGTCGGTGAGACTGAAATCAGCGGGTATCTCGATGGGATACGCGGTGGCATCGCCGCGGGTGAAGAAAGCCGAAAAGGGGCGAAAACTGACTTCGTGGGTGATGGTAGGAATATCGCCTTGGTGCGCTACCCATCGCGCCGCGGCTTCGGGGAATTGCAAACCGTTGAAAAGTACGACCGCGTGAGGATTTTCTTGCTGCAAGAAGCGGTCGAATTCCCCGGCGACGTGATAAGCCGAGAGAATATATGCCCGCATCTGGTGGCGCGTGGCCGCATCATCGGGCAAGTGGTGGCGGCGCAAGGCCCAACGCAGCGAGGGGAGCACAAGCCGCCCCAAGGGGATGGCAGCTTGCCAATTGTCACTTCGGTATTGGAATTTCGATAGAGCATCGAAATCCAGGCCCTTGAGAGCGGCCGCGAGATACTCATCGCGCTGATACGTAAACCAACCCACCGGCGCGGAAGCGAGCAAACGCTCGGACTGGGCGATGCACATCTGACAAGGCGGGTCAGCGGCATGATCATCGGGATCAGTTCCGAGGACGCAACGGCTCATCCCGGCACGGCAGGCAAAGTGAATCACAGGAACGCCAGCGAGTTGCAATCCCCAGGCAGTCAATTGCGAAAAAGCGGCGTTCTGGCTCAGGCCGCCCAAGCGCGACGAGGTGTTGAAGAAAGCAACCGGCTCTTGCTGAGGATCAGACTGGGCATGCCGGGCAACCTGGCGGGAAAGGCGCGCCAGGCGCCGATTCTGGAGCAGCCGCAGCCAAGCCGTTTGCAAGCGTCCAAAAGAAAGGTTCATCTAGGATTCAATCGCTTGGAAATAGGCGTCGGAAAGTCGGTTGATGGCGATGATAAAGCCCTCACCGCCGCGTTGATGGCCACGCCAAATCTCGGGAATCATCGTGCCGTGATAATCCTTGGCAACCTGGAAGAATCTGACCCAATCGATCGCCCCCTCGCCAACCTGCAACCCCTCCCCATCGATACCGGAGGCATCGGAGAGATGCAAATGGGAAATATAGGGCAAGATGATCTCAACCTGCTCGTAGAAATCAACATCGGCCCAATTGCAATACAGCTTATGATGAGAACTGTCATAACAGGTCATCAAATCCATGGATTCAAGGAAATCGCGAATCTCGCCCATATCCATGAAGGCGTTGGTCAACCATTGGCCGCCGAAATACCAGGGGCGCGGGGGCAAATTTTCGATCAAGAGTTCAACGCCGTCAAAATCCAGCTCTTCAACCGAGCGGCGCAAATTATCATAAAGGCCTTGACGATCTTTGATCGGCTGGTCGAGGCTGGCCGCGCCGGGGTGCACGACGATCTTCGGCTTGCCGGAGAAGTGGGGGGCCATGTCACGAGTGACATCAATGGCATCCTGTATCAATGCCAGGGACGCTCGGCGGTGATCCTCATCAAAGGTGCACAAATCCACCAGGTGATTGGTCCAAAACTCCGGAGCGTGGACGACCAGTTGCATATCGAGGTCATCGCCCGGATACGGTTCGTGCAAATCCTTGTCGGTGAAGTGGAACTCGAAAAGCTTGGGATTGTATTGAAGCGAATCACGGAAATCGTTGAAGCGGACGACAAAACCCCACGCCATCGGGATGGTGTGTTCCACATCCAGGGTCACTCTCCGGCCAATGTCGGTGGGCAGAAAGGGATCATCCTTTTCGATAGCGCGCTCGATCACCTGACCGATCAGGTCGGTATAACGCTGGGGAGAAAGTCCCTGCCCTGGCCCTTTGACCGTGACCATCTCGCTGGTGATCGTTTCGCCCGGCTCGATATCGCGAGTAGCAACCAGGCTTTTGGCCAGCACCTCGCGGTTGAGGATTTCGCCCATGGTGAAATATTTCTCTTCGCCGGTGCCCAAGGCCTGCGATACCTGGCGGATGTCGCGCACCATCTTGGCGAAGCCGTGCGGCTCGAGGCTGGCGGCGTGGTCAGGCCCGTCCATGGTGCGGTCGAGGGTGATATGCCGCTCGACGATGCAGGCGCCCAACGCGGAGGCCACCGTTGAAACGGCGATACCGCGCTCGTGGCCGGAATATCCCACCGGGACACCAAATTGGCGCAACTGCTCCATAAAACTCAAGTTGATGTCTTCGAACGCGGCCGGGTAAGCGCTGTTGCAATGCAGCAAAGCGAATTCGGCATCTCGCTCTTTGAGAAACGCCACTGTGGTTTCGACTTCTTCCATCCGGGACATGCCCGTGGAAACGATCAACGGCTTGCCTTTGCGGACCAGATAATCAATCAGGGGAAGATTGATCATGTCGGCTGAGGCCACCTTGTAGGCGGGCACGCCCAGCGATTCGACGAAATCGGCGCTCTCTTCGTCGAAGGCCGAACACATGAAGGTGACCCCCTTCTCTTCGCAATAATCGACCAGCTTGTAATAATCCACGTCGGAGAGTTCAACGCGCTGCAAGATGGGGAGGAGATAATTCAAGTTTTTCTCGCCGACGTTGGAATCGCGCAAATATTTCTCCGGGTAGAGCTTGTCCAAGCTGCGCTTCTGAAATTTGACCGCGTCGACGCCGGCGTCAACGGACGCGTCGATCAATTGAATGGCGTAATCAAGGATACCGTTATGGTTCACACCGATCTCAGCAATGACATAAGTTGGATGGCCATCGCCGACGAGGCGATCGCCAATTCGAATGGTGGGCATGGTCATCTCCATGAAATTTGTACTTGAGAGTTGGTAGGATTTACATGGTTTACAGGGTTCAGACTTCGGAAGTCTGAAAAGGCGGCTCTGGCAATGAGTTACTGGGCAGGAGCAAGGTAAGTATGCCCTTCAAGTCCATTTTGGAGACTTCCGAAGTCTCCCCGCATAAACCATCTACGATAACAATCCCCCTGTTTTAGGCTGCCGCTTCTGAAATTTCAAATCCCAAATCGTCCAAGGTGATTTCGCCGCTGGTGATCAATCGCTCGGCCCGAAGCCAATCGGCGGGCGAATCAATGTCAACCCACTCGGAAGGATCGATGATCAGGGGGAGAATCAAGTCTCCGGTCATGCTCTCTTTTTGTGTAATCGTATCGGCCCAGGCCGCATCAACGTAACCAGTCTGCCAATAGACATCGGGGAGCGCCTGCCGCGGCATATTGTAGGGTTCATCGAATTCCGTTTGCATCAACGGGCGCATGTATCCTTCCGGGTCGATGCGCCACATCTTGTAGGGATTCTGGAAGGGGACACAAACCGTGCGGACAGCATCGGCTTCGGGATGTTCGATCAACTGCGATACAGCGCCGTCAATGTGCCCAACCCGGCGGAACGGTGAGGTAGGCCGAAGCTGGACGACGATATCGGGATGATAATCCTGTTCCTCGGCCAGCCATGCCAGGGCATGTTGAAAAACGGGCAAATCCGGGGTTTGATCGCGGGCGTGCTCCTCCGGGCGCAGGAAGGGCGTCTCGGCGCCGTAACGGCGCGAAATCTCGGCGATTTCTTCGTCATCGGTGGAGACGATCACGCGGGTGACGGTCTCAGATGCCAACCCGGCAGCGATGCTGAAGGCGATCAAGGGATAACCGGCGAAGGATTTGATATTTTTGCGGGGGATGGATTTGGAACCTCCCCG
>CAZJBA010000019.1:13221-26695 GCA_964544065.1 uncultured Anaerolineales bacterium
GATAACCGGCGAAGGATTTGATATTTTTGCGGGGGATGGATTTGGAACCTCCCCGCGCGGGGATGAGAGCAAGAACCTCAGTTTGGGTCATCGCATGTTCCCCGCAAGGTGTATCCGGATAAATTCGAGTATCTGTCTAAGCGCGCCTTCCGGGGCATTATCTAACTGACTCTCGACGATCGAGTTTTCATCGCCATTGTGGAAATGATCAGGAAAGGTCTTCAAATCAAGATGGTGTGGAGAATTGTCCCAGCGAATATCTCATCTGCCTGACGACGCCGTTCCCAATGATAAGCATAATCTCCATCAACAGATAGCCATATATCTAGAAACGAACCATCAATCACAGTCAGTCTCAGTTTATTGGGGCTACTTGCTGTCCCTCCAATGAAATCGAAAGATGAAATAACATCACCAAACGCATCTAAGGCCAAGTCTGCAAGATTTTGGTAAAGAATTCGCACGATCTATTCCTCATCTACAAGTTGGCGTAAGTGAGCAATATATGACACCTTGTTTTTCCAAATAATATAGTCTTCCCAAGCAGGATGTTCAGGTACCTGGCCTTCTTGAATAGCCCGATACAACTCGTCCAATGAAAAAACTTCGTACCGCTCGCGAATGTCCGCAATCTCCAACTCTGCAATACGGATCTCTTTTGCTATAAGAGAAAGCAAGCCTTTACGAACAACTTCTGACTCTGGTAAAGCCATAATATTGCTAAGTTCTTCAGTTAAAACCTCAGCGACCATGTCCAAACCTCCATAGATTCCTAAGCTCCCCGTATCCCAGCTTCAAGCCCTTTTTCCGAGAAATCAACAAGCAACTCAATTGTATCTAAAAGGGCTGGTTTCGTCATGAGCTTTCTCTTTTACAAATAGGCAAGTTTCGCCCTGTCTCCCCTTATCGATAACTCCAGATGTCACCACACTGTCCAACCACCGTCGACGACCAAGTTGGCTCCGGTCATGTAACGGGAGGCATCGGACGCCAAGAAAAGCAGGGCGCCGTTCATGTCACTTTTTTCGGCCATGCGGCCCAAGACGGCACGAGCGGCATAGGCCCGGACAAAATCGTCATCGTGATCGTTGTAGACGCCCCCAGGAGTGAGAGCATTGACGCGGATGTTTTTTCCGGCGTAGTAGGCGGCTAAATACTTGGTCAAGCCCAAGATGCCCGCCTTGGTGACGGTGTAGTAAGCGGGCTTGTAGCGAGGGGGCTGCCCCTCGCGCTGGTACAAACGCTGATCCGGAGCGGTGAGGCCATAGATGGAGGCAATGTTGATGATCACACCGCCCTCTTGTTGCAGCATGGGTTTGGCAACCGCCTGGCAACAAAGCATTGCGCCGGTGAGGTTAACATCCAAAGCTCGCTGCCACAACGCAAGCGGGTATTCTTCAAACGGCAAAGACAATGAATCCTGCGGCGTTTCTGCTCCCCGCTCCCCTGATTCCTGATTCCCTGTTTCCTGATTCCTGACCTTGGGATCCAGGGCAGCGCTGTTGACCAGAATGTCGACGCGGCCCCAGGCTTCCAAGGCGGAAGAAACCATGCCCTCAACGGCATCAGGTTGGGTCACGTCCATCGGGGCACTTTGGGCGGGGTAGCCGTTCCGAGATAGAGAAGCGGCCACATCGGCGGAAGCATCCTCGTCAATATCCGCCACCATCACAGCAGCGCCCGCCTGCGCCAGAGTCAAGCAAAACTGGCGCCCCAACAGACCAGCGCCGCCGGTGACAATGGCGACGCGGTCTGTGAGATCAAATTGTGCCTGGATTCTTTCTCTAGACACCTAAGCCATCTTCCTTGAGGAAACCACGCTCTTTCAAGTATTCGACGATGGTGCGGGCGTTATCTTCGGGTGTTTTATCGACGGTGTTGACGACGACTTCGGCGCCGACCGGTTCTTCGTAGGGATCGTCGATGCCGGTAAAGCCTTTGATTTCGCCTCGGCGAGCGCGGGCATAGAGTCCCTTGACATCGCGCTCTTCGCAAACTTCCAACGGCGTGTTGACATACACCTCGACAAAACGGTCTACTCCGACCATTTTACGGGCTTCGTTGCGGGTCTTGCGGTAAGGGCTGATCGCTGCGCAGACGACGGTACCTGTGTGGCGGGCGATTTCTCCGGCGACGAAACCAATCCGTAGAATGTTGGTGTCACGGTCTTCTTTGCTGAAGCCAAGCCCTTTGGATAGGTGCGTGCGGACGACATCGCCATCCAAGACGGTGGCCTGACGCCCATATTGAAGCAGCATGGGGGTGAGGGCATTGGCAATGGTCGATTTTCCCGACCCGCTCAAGCCCGTAAACCAGATGCACAATCCCTGTTTGTATCTCGGGGGATGGGTGTCCATCAAGATTTGAGCGGTTTCTTTGCGGGTGAACCAAGCGGGGAGAGTTTTTCCTTTGGCCAGATACTCTTCGCGAACCTGTGTCCCCGAGATGTAGGCTGTCTTGGCGCCTTCAGGAGCCTCTTCGCGAGCCATGTATTTATCTTCTTCTTCGAGATAAACCAACTCGTTGAAGGCCACTGCGGTGACACCGATCTCATCGCGATATTGTTTCATCATCGTCTGGGCTTCATAGGGGCCGTAGAAAGGCTCTCCGTTGCTGTCCTTGCCGGGGCCAGCATGATCGCGGCCGACGATGAAATGGTTGGCGCCATAATTGCGGCGAATGATGGCGTGCCAGAGCGCTTCGCGAGGTCCGGCCATGCGCATGGCCAGAGGCAGCAAGCTCAGCACGGTAGAGTCATCATAGTAATTTTCGACCAACGCTTTGTACACTCGCACGCGGGTGAAATGGTCGACGTCGCCGGGCTTGGTCAGGCCCACAACGGGGTGGATGAGCAAACTGCCGCCAACCCGTTCAACGGCACGCTTGGTCAGGGCCTCGTGAACCCGGTGCATCGGGTTGCGAGTTTGAAAGGCGGTCACGTTCTCGTTGCCAATCTCTTTGAACAATTCTCGCACCTGGGCAGGTGTGCGACGGATTTCTTTGAAATCATAATAGACCGGCAGATTGATCACTTTCAGCTCACCGGAGATGCACAAGTCGCCCCATTGCTCCATTTCGGAGACCAGCGGGTGGCGGTGATCGGTCGTCCCCAACACCAGACGGGCTTCACGATGGGGATCCCAGCGGAAGACCTCTTCGATGCGCATCACGGCGATGATATAGTTGCGCGAATCGCGCAAGGTGATCCACTCACCCCGGGTGGGCAGATCATCCTTGTTGATGGTCAGGGTGATGGGAATGGGGAACAAAGTGCCATCGTCCAGGCGCATCTCGGTGAGGACACGTTGGTAATCATCTTCGCCCATGAAGCGATCCAAGGGTGAGAATCCGCCCACGGCCAAAAGCTCGAGGTCGTGCAAAGCCCGATCAGAAAGTTGCAAGTCGGGATAATGTCCCACTTGCTCAAGCAACTGCTGCCGTTCCCCTTCAGGAACCAACAGATTGACAAGCTCTCCACCGTATGGGGGGATCAAAACATCTTTACTCATTGCGAAAAAACTCCTTTATTATTTGCTTTATCCCGAAAAACGAGATTCGTTCTCGACGAGATAGTTTCACTTATGCGCTAAAAATCGACGCGCATTGATAACACGAAGACAAAGAAAACACCGACTAGCAGCCGGCGACCCTGAATGATAACATAGATTGTTTAGCTTTGTAGGGTGATTAGTCGAGCCTGTTTTCTTCACTGCAGCGATCCCCTCTACTTTGTAACTACCAACAAATCATCCAAAAGACCGCGATTGACTCGAATGACAACATGATTCGTGTCGGAAAATTGTTGATAAATAGTCTCCCAAACCTGATCGTGCATCCGTTTGCTTTCACACTTGTCTTCCGGCCTGACCAAATCGCCTGACAGGTGGATGTTGGTATCGCCGCCTGACGAGGCGGGCGGATCGACATCGCCCACCCGCAGCGAAGAAGCGTGCATGGGATTATAGAAACCGTTGTAATACTCACGATGATTGGAAAAGAGGGCGTTCAAAGCAGCGGTTATATCCTGGCTGAATTTCCCCGTCCGAGGGATGCCGGGATAAATCCTGACAAGCCCGTCGCCACAGCCAAAGGGACCGCCTGTATTTTCGGCGACCAGGAAATAATAAATCCCTCCCTGTGCAAACGTCGGCGTGGGCGAGGCGGTCGGCAGGGGTGGTGGCGTCAAGGTGGGCAAGCTGTCTACACTGCCCGAAGCCGTGACGACCTCATCCGAAATCCAGCAGGCTTTCTCACCATCTTCGGTCTCCCAGGTGATGAACCACCAGCGGGGATCGGTATCCACAAACCCTGAGGGAGAAGCCTGATCCCCGGGGGTGAAATATTCGATAACCTTGTAAACAAGCCCTGGCCCGGTGCGACAAACCGCGTTCTGGGTGATCTCCACCAAAGGGGGCACAGGCGTCGGGGTAAATGTTTCCGTAGGAACCTCCGTAGCCGAGGGGCTAGGCGTCCATGTCGGCGTGGGCGGAACGGGAGTCTCCGTGGGTGCAGGCTCCGTGACTGTTGCCGTGGGGGGCGGCTGGGTAGCGGTCGGAGTCGGTTGAGCCGCGGTCAGTGTGCATCCGGTCAAAAGAACAGCCACCGTGATGGCGATCAAAAAGCATTCAGTACGGTGTAAAGGTTGTAACATATCTCTTCACCTCACCAAAGAAAGTTATCCCATAGTATAATCTACAAGCGTCTTTGTAGGTGGTCAAAACCTACACGGACATTATTTAAAAGCGATCCCGAAAGAAAGCAGATGAATGAATTCATCTGCTGATACCCGAAACGTGTTGAAACACGTTTAAAAGTATTTGGGGCCACCACAAATTCCGTCAGAATCAGAAACTTTGAGAGAACACGCCCTAAAATCTCCGTGCAAATCCGTGCCATTCCGTGTCCCAACGAATTGCCCTGCCATTAGCAGAAGAATAAAAAGAGAGCCGATGAAAAAAATCAAAACCAATTGGATGTTCGCCCTGCTGCTTATCATCAGCGCAGTTTACATGGGCGTATACATCCACAAAACCAGCTTCATCTCCGCCGGCACCCGCTACTTCGTCCTTTTCGACGATGCGATGATCTCAATGCGCTACGCCAAAAACCTGGCCGAGGGGCATGGCCTGGTCTGGAACCCGGGCGGGACACCCGTGGAGGGTTACACCAATCCGCTCTGGGTGGTGTTCATGGCTTTCTTTCATCTCTTTCCAATCCCCGCTCCCAAAATCAGCCTGGCGATCCAAATCAGCGGAGCCATTTTCCTGCTGCTCAATCTCTATTTCGTCAAACGAATCGCCGAAACGCTCTCTGACAACGCCTTGATCCCGCTGTTGGCCGTGACACTGACCGCCTTCTACATCCCGCTGCTCAACTGGGGCTTGCAAGGCATGGAGGTCGGCGTTCTCGCCTTGATGCTCAGCGCGGCGATCTTAAAAACCTTGGATACACTCAAAGAAGATCAATTCTCTCCCTGGCCCTACCTGATCTTGGGAATCAGCACGCTCGTGCGCATCGACATGACCGTGCCTTTTCTGGTCGTGATTGGCTTTTCCTGGCTCTTCGATTCCAAGCACCGCAAGCAGCATCTGCTCTGGGGCGTGGGCTCACTGGCCTTCTTCTTGCTCGGCCAAACCCTGTTCCGATTGCTCTACTACGGCGAACCGTTGCCCAATACCTACTACCTAAAAATGAGCGGCTTCCCCCTGCTCACCCGGATCAAGCGCGGCGTCTTCGTGCTCTACGAGTTCGTCTGGGACTTCAACTGGGTCTTGTTCGTTCTGCCGTTTGTCGTGCTGGTCTTTCGCTTCGATCGACAGGCGCTCTTGCTGGCGCTGGTCTTTCTGGGCCAGGTGGCCTACAGCGTCTACGTTGGCGGCGATGCCTGGGAGCACAAAGGGGGCGCCAACCGTTACATTGCCGTCTCCATCTCCCAATTTTTCATCCTGTTCGTCTATGCCTGGGATCAGATCATCCAGGCCCTGCGCGCCCGCGTCAAGGATAATCCCCTGCTGACAAAACCCCTCGGCCCGATCGGCTTGATTGCCCTCGTGCTGGTCAGCATGGTCAATTTCAACTTCGTCCAGAACAATCCCCGCAACCTCGAGCGCTGGCTGCTCCAACGCCAACCGCTTTTCGTCGAAGCGAATAAATATTATCTCGACATCGTCCACGCGGTCGAAAAGGTCACCACGCCCGAGGCCCGAATCGCCGTCGTCACGGCGGGCTCGATCCCCTATTTCAGCGAGCGCCCGGCCATCGACCTCCTGGGCAAAAACGACGCCTACATCGCCGACCAACCCGGCCACATCCCCAACAATCTCGCCGACGTCCGCCCCGGACACATGAAGTGGGATTACGATTATGCCATCGGCGAACTCAAACCCGATATGATCCTGCAACTTTGGGGGGAGAAAGAAACCGCCTACGCCTACATCGAAAAATATTACACCGTGGTGGAAGTGGATGGGATGGATTTCTCCGCCCGGAGCGACTCCGACGAAATCCTGTGGGAGAAACTGGACTCAAGCCCGTAAGCTGGTCCCGTCCCCCCAACGGATGATTCGGCCCGAGGCGGCCGAATCGTGCGCCGCCATAGCCAGCTTCTGCGCCCAGATGCCGTCCTCCAGCGTGCACCGGGGCACCTCTTCGCCGCGCGCTACCGCCAAGAAATGGGCCATCTCCTCACGGAACAAATCGTTACGCTCGAAGTCATCCGGCAGCGGATGGGACTGCCATCGCCCCTCCGAGGCGCGGAAGATGCGCAAATCTCCATGAAGGTAGTCCCAGCGGATCGTACCTCCTGTGCCGACGATTTCCAAGCGATGGGTGTGCGGGCGTTGGATGTAATCCAAATGCACGCTGGCCAAAACGCCGTTAGCAAATTCCAGACCGATTTCGGCATGGGACTCGACCTCGATCTCGAGGGCTTCGGCCTGGCCCGTAAAGGCCCACAGGGCAGTCACATCGCCGAGCAGCCACCGGAGATAATCCAAGGGGTGCGACAAGGTCAAGATGACGCCTCCGCCCAAATCTTTGCGGGCGCTATAGCCTTCGCGATAATCCTCCCAGGGATGCCAGGCGGGTAGATATTCCCCCCAGTGGACGCGGGCGGCCACGGGGCGGCCAATGGCCCCACCGGCGAGAGAGGCTGCGATCTGGCGCAACTGGGGGTGATAGCGATATTGAAAGCCGACCAGCACGCGCCCGCCGCCCCGCTCGACGGCATCCCGTAACAGGTCGAGTCGCCTCATCGAGTGAGAGATCGGTTTCTCCAGCAGCAGGTGACAGCCCAACTCCGCAGCGGGGATAGCCACATCCAGGTGCAGCGCGGTCGGGTTGGAGACGATCACCGCGTCCGGTTCGTGCGCCAGGGCGGCTTGCAAATCCGTCTCCACGGGGAAATCGGCGATCTCCTCATCCTCCAACGTGCTGCGATGGCTGCGCAGGAAGAGAATATCATCCTCACCGAGGGCGAGCAAATTGCGAAAATGGCGGCGGCCAATCGAGCCGAATCCGGCGATCAACGTTTTCATGATTCCGTTTGGGGAGACAGGAGCGTTTCCGAGATGGTCAGTAAGGCCAGGGGCACAATCCAGGCCATGTAATGGCGGAACAAGACCGAGTGAAAATCCACGAAGATGGACATAATCAGCAACCCGGCGGCGAAGGGGCGGAGTTTGGACCGCCAGGCAACGACGTAGGAAGCCAGGATCATCAAGAGCAGGGGAATCTTGGCCGGAAGCCCGACCCAGCCAAACAGGGCGTCCAACGACAAGACGCCGATGTGAGTCTCCGGGTAGCGGGTCAACGAAATCGACAGTGATTTGATGAAGCCGAGCAAGTCTTGGATCAAGAAGGGAAACGAGAGCAACAGGGGAACGGCGGCGATGGCAACGCCTGCGGCCAAGAGATTGCGGAGCCTGTTTTCGTCCTCCAGTTTCCACGCCCAGATCAAGTAAATTGGCCCCATGAAAATGGCGTTATGCTTCAAGCTGAGCGAGAGACCAAAGAAAAGATACGACCAGATCGACCGTTTGGGCAGCAAGGTCAAGGAGAGCACAAAAAAGAAAATCGGGATGAAATTGAAATGGGTGACCGTGGTGACATGGAGAGTCCAGCGGTTGAACAGCCACAAAGCCGCGGCGACGAGGCCTAAAACGGGCGCATCGAAACGATGGGTGGGCGCATAAAAAACGAGATAGGCAATCGCCAGGTTGAAGAACAGGAAAATCCCCTTCCAAACGCTGAGCCAATCTTCGAGGGCGTTGATACCGGCCAGGTGCGTCAGCCAGGAACCATAATACATCCCCGGCAAGTAGGTCGGCAAGGCCGCGTTCCAACGATTGTCTTTGATCTTCGATGCCCGTGCGTAAGGATTCTCACCGTTGAGCAGGTTGAGGCCTTCCTTGTAGACGAGGTAGATGTCCTGCTCCTTGATGTCGTAGTCGATCTGGTCGTTGGGAGAGTAGACCGCCAGTTCGGCGTGATCGATATTGGCGAGATTGAGATGGACAATCAAACCGGCGACCAAAACGGCGAAAAGGACCAGCAGAGTCAGCCCGTGGGTGCGCAGATAAAACCAGAAACGCTTGGTATCCGTGAAAATCAAAAGCAATAGTGTCTGGGCGCAAAGAGCCGTCAGCCAAAACACCCACGGCGCCAGGCGGATGAAATAACCCTTGAGGTGGAGATCGGTGGTGGTGAAAGCGACAACCAAAAAATAGGTTCCACCGACAAGGCCAGCCAGTGAGAGCACAAGCCCACTCGTCAGGTGGCCGTCCGCTCCGAGTGTTCGTTCAATCCACTCGTCGAGCTGATCAAACCAAGTCTCGTTTCTGAGAGTCCTGACTACCAAAAAGATGACTACGCTCGCCAGCATCATCCACGCAAACACCATCAGGAGCCTGGTCTTCGACAAGCCCACGAACCAGGCATTCTGGGGATCGGATGGAATCAGGAACAGCGCCAGCAAGCCGAGGCCAGCTTCCACCAGCACAGCGATGAGTTGAATTCGTAGCAAGCGGTTTGATTTGGGAAGGGATGTCATTTCAGATCGGATCCACCAAGGTCACGAAGGGCGCGAAAACATAATAACTCATTCATCAAGCAACGAAAGCAGAAACTCAGCCGTATGCTTGGCAGCATTGCCATCGGTGTAGGTGCACTCGCGGGCGATGAAAGCATCGCGGGCGTCCTGATCGATGCCGGGCTGCTCCAAATAGCGGTTGATGGCCGCGCGCAGCCCAGCCTGATCCAAGGCTTCTTGCCCGGCGCCGGATTGGCGGAAGCGCAAATGGGTGGGCCAGCCGCCGATCTCTGACAACGGGAGGGTGAATCGCCCCGGCCAACCCTCGGATGAGTCGATGCACAGGCTCACCACCGGGATGCCATGAATGGAAGCCTCCACCACCATGGTCGAATAGACCGTCACCATCACGTCCGAATAAGCCATCATGGATGATTTTTCGGGCATGTCCTCGCCGGAATAATGGCCCATCTCGCCGCCCAGAGCCACAGGCTCAACCACATGCACGTGAGGATGCTCCCGAGCCAACGCTCGAATCCGTTCCCGTTCCCCGGCAAAGCGGGGAACATCGGAAAAATGAGTCGGGTGCAGGCGAATCAACAATTGGGACGGCTGCGCCAATTGCCCGGACGAAATCAACGCTGCCAACGCCTCCACATTTTGAATATTGGGCGAAAAGGTGACAAAGCTGCTGGCGTAGGAGATCAATTTTCGCTGGGGATCAAGCCCATGCAGCCGGAAATACTCGTCTCTCGGGATCAGCCATTGGCGCCGAAAATAGCCATCGTAGGAGGGAATCCCGCCCACATGAACGTGCCCAGGCTGCCAATCGGCCCCGAGGGTCATCTCCTCCTTTTGGGTCTCAGACCAGCAAACGGCCCAATCGACCGGCGCGCCGGGCAAACTATAACTACTGGAATTATCCCAGCCCATGATCACCGTGGCCGTTTCAACGCCTCGAGCAGCGGCCTCACGCAGCAAGTAGCGATCCAACCGCCAACCCGGCGACGCCGCCACGACCAGATCAGGCTGGTAGCGG
Source organism: uncultured Anaerolineales bacterium (assembly GCA_964544065.1). Classification (GTDB taxonomy): domain Bacteria; phylum Chloroflexota; class Anaerolineae; order Anaerolineales; family UBA11858; genus JAYELX01. The sequence goes on from CAZJBA010000019.1 coordinate 23,289, forward strand.
TCAAACAAATCGGCGTAAATTTCAGGGGTGAAGCGGTTTTGCAACTTCGTGACCAGCTTCCGGAGCAGGCGCGAGCGGCGCATCAAACTGACAAACACACGCATCAAGGGGAAGAGCAACTTGCGCTTGCCTTCGGCCTCGTCTTCGACCTGATTGACATAACCTTTGACTGCTTCCAAATTGATCCGCCGAGACGCGCCCGCCCGCCGCAAAAAATGCAGCCACCATTGCAGCGAAGGCCGCACCTTGTTTTCATAATCGCGGGCCTGATCAAAGCGCAGCCCTTCGACGAAAACGCCATCCTGCTCGAATTCCTGCGCAATCTTTTCTTGGATGGCATCATCGACCAACAGAACCACTTCGACTCCCCCCTCGAGCAAATGGGGGATGATGTCACTCTGGACGAAATACACGATAGCCAGGCCGTGATCGGCGCTGATAAAAACTCGTTTCATCGACAAACCTAACCTCGTAATGTTCGAACGATAACCAAAACCAGAATGGAACACGGATTACGCTGATTTTGCGGATTTACACGGATTTTTTGTTTTTATCCGCGTGAATCCGCCAGATTCGTGTTATTCGCGTTCTATTCAATCATCGCTGAATAATTACTCTCGATATAAGATTTCAAAACTGAGGTGATAGAGCCAGCGGGCAAGTTTCTGAACCGGCTTGGATTTCCAGATTCCGCCGCGGGGAGCCTCTACCGCCCTCGAACTTGCTCCCGTTTCCCGCGCTTTAAACCGGTCCGCCAGGACGTTGCCCATGTGCTCGACCCACCAATCGAGAGTCGTCAGACGCAAGTAACCGCGCTCGTTGAGGGCAATATCCAGCAAACGGACTTCACCCATGGGCCGCCGGGAAGGTATGGGCAGCACCGCTTGCAAGGCTTCCTTCGGCGCCACAAACTGAAAATGGGCCGCACCAACATAATATTGTTCCTCGCCGCGGAAAATACAGGTGGTCTCATTGGCGTCGTAATGCGCCCGCGCCTCTGCTTCATCGGCGCCCAGGCTTTGGGAATGGCGCCAATAATCTTCCCAGGCGAGAAAGCGACCCCGCTCCAGGCGAATCTCGGCATGCGACTGTGCCCACGTCACCGTGCTGGTGGAAAATTTCTCCGGCGTCCACATGGGCATCCCCGTGACCATGCCCGCCTGAGGGAACGCCTTGAGCACCTCAAGTTGAGCGCCTAGCCAGCCGGGATAATGGTACACATCGCTGTCGGCATAGGCAAGATACGCACCCGGTACCGCCCCAAAGATGAAGTTCCAAGCGCCGGCTTTGCCGATGTTTTTCTCCGAGAAAACCAGATATTGGATTTTGCCCGCTTCCCGCGCCTCGGAGAGATAGTCCCGCACGGGCGCGCAACTGCCGTTATCGAAAACGAGCAAGTCGTAGGGCGTGTGTGTGTTCTCCCAAATGCTGCCCAAACACGTTTTCAGAATATCCAGACTCTGGGCGTAATAACCACCCAGGGTGGGGATATAGGTGACAACCGCGACAGTTACATCTTCGGGTTGGGGGACGGATTGAACAGATTTGGCAGGATTTTGGCCTATGCGCATGGGGATGGGAAATCAGGAATCAGGGTTCTGGGATCAGGGGTCGGGGAGCGGGTTGCTATGCTTCGGGTATGGCGATCCAGGCCCGGTGGGGGAAGAGTCGCTGGAGCACCCGCCGCCAGAGCATACCCAAGCGGCGTTTCAGGGCGACATTTCTTTCGGGCACTACGGCTGTTTGCTCATCGGGATGAGCGCTCGGTCGGGCCAGGACGGTCAAATACAAGGGCAAGATTGCAGAGCGGGGCTGACCGTGCCGTTTCAGGGCGATGAGATTGAACCCGGCTTGCTGAATCACTTGTCGCAGCGTGTGGGCGCTGAAGCTGGTCATATGGGCGATCTCGAAGCTGTCATGGGCGTACAGATTGGGCACCTCGAGCAGGATCAAACCGGAGGGGGTGAGATGATGCTCCCGCAGGTCGGCCAAGTAATCCACCGGGTCGGGAATATGCTCCAAGACGTGGGCCATGCTGATCAAATCGAAACGTTCTTCCCCGGCAGCTTGAAGCGATTCCAGTTCGGGATACACGTCCAATCCCTGCCCCTGGGCATAGGCGCGGTAAGCATCGCCCGGTTCGACGCCGACAGTGTCACAATCGAAGTGATCCCGAAAACGTTGGAGCAAAATCCCGCTGGAACAACCGATATCCAGATACCGGGACGGCTTGACCTCTTGTTTTTCCAGAAAAGCAAGCAGGGCCTCGGCGCGTCCAGTCTGGACAAAGAGGTCCTTTTGCGTCGGCCCGGCTTCGCCCTGATAGACCTGGCGGTAGGCCTGAGCGTAGAATCGATCCAGTTCAGCCGCGGTCATGCGCGGGGATTGGAACACCAGGCCACAACCCGAACAAACCCGGTTGCGGATCTCCTCGCCGCGGAATTCCCGCTGATCCAACAGTTGGCTCTTAGAAGCGCCGCAAAGCGGGCAGTGTTTGACATCAATCGGCATCTTGAACGACCCTCCGGCGTAGGTGACGCAATCGCCGCGTCAGCGCCCAACGAAATCCCTGCTGTTCTTCCGGCTGAACCCAACGCTCCAACCTGCGGAGCATGCGCGCCAGGCGGGGACGCGCAGGACGCAGTTTTCCGTTCTTCAATTCGTGGCTGGCATCCAGAACCCAATACATGTTGCGCATCCCACCGCCCAGTTCGGCGTTGATGCTCGTCTCTTCGAGATCGTAGTGCATCTGACCCTCCGGGAGATGAGCGTAATCGTGATTCTGGTGCACAATGATCAAATCACTGGTCGCATCCACAACTGGCCAGCCCTGCTGGAGGGCATGATAGATCATCCAGTTGTCCCAACCGGCGCGGCCGATGGCAAAATCAGGGATCTGGGTGAAAATATCGCCGGGAAAAATAAAAAAATCGCTGCCACCGGGCGCGTGCAAGCCGCCGCGAGCAAGGACATCGGAGCGGAGGTCGGCAGCCCAGCCGGGGCCAAAATCAAGCTCTGCGGTGACATCCAAATCCCAGCGCTGCCCCACGACCAGGAATTGATCCGCCTGGGCGGCCACCTGGCGAGCGACGGTGACGAAATCGGGCATCAGCAAAATATCGGCGTTGACGTAGGCCAGCAAGGGGGTGTCGCTGTTGTCGCGAGCCAGGGAGAAGATCGAACTGACCAGAGGTGTACCCCATTGATTGCGGGCCACATCGGGAAGAACGTTAACACCCAACTCAACAGCAACGTCGTCAAGCCCATCCTCCTCACCGATGAGGATGACATGGACATCGTCACCTAGATGCAGCCAGGACTGAATCGCATTGCGCTGGATGATGTTGATGTGGGGATTGGTGAAGGGTTTGGGGGTGGAGAAAATGGTTAACATTAGGGGGTTAGGT
>CAZJBA010000020.1:0-14373 GCA_964544065.1 uncultured Anaerolineales bacterium
GACGCTTCGCACAACAAAGATAAGTGATGTAGTCTGGAAATATAAAGAAATTTTCGGTGGTGGTTAGATAGTAAGTGATGCTTAAGAAGCAGACGAGACGCTAGTGCTCTAGCCGCCGTCCTCGGCGGCGGGGACGCCGCCTAGAGCACTAGGAAGGCAACCATCACTTACTTTGTGACCACTATCAAATTTTCAAAGACTTACTTAGTTACCCGACACAAATTGCGGAGATAGCGAAGGTTTGCAACCGAGCGGGGCAATTTGCCACAACACCGTTCGGTGGGGACACCTTCACTATCCATACGGCAAAATACACTGTCAACTCAGCCAAAGGATGCTTTTTGAAATTAATGTCGGGTAGTTGGATTCAACGCCACTCCGCTGGAGTACGCTTCGTGGCTTACTACGAACTATTCATCTGTGGTAATTTTTAGCCAACAAAAGATCACCTATCAAAAAGCATGACCAAATACATTTACCCAACCTCCGTTGAAGAAACGGTTCAAATATTAGAACAACACGCCGGCAGCGCCCGCCTCATCGCTGGCGGAACAGACGTGATGCCAGACCTGCGCGAGGGCAAAATATCACCTCGTTGCCTGGTCGATATGACCCGCATCCCCGGACTGGACAAGATCGAAGTATCCGATTCATTCGTGACGGTGGGGGCGGCGATAACCTTTGCCGAGATTCAACAACACCTATTTTTACGCCAGCATGTCCACGCTCTGGTCGAGGCGGCCGGTTGCGTCGGCGCGGCATCCATCCAGAACGCGGCCACATGGGTGGGCAACATCGTCCAGGCCATGCCCGCCGCCGACGGCGCGGTCGTCGCCCTGGCGCTCGAAGCTGAAGCTCGGATTGTCGACCAACAAGGCTCCCGCTGGCAGCCGGTCGATTCCTTGTTCCAGGGGCCGGGCGTCTCGACAATCGACTCCACCCGTCAGGTCGTATCACACCTGCGCTTTCCCCGTCCCAACGTTCAAACCGGGACGGCCTGGCGGCGGGTGGGACGACGCCCCGCCCTGGTGCTGCCGATCTTGAATTGTGCCGTCAAGCTGGAGATCACGCCCCAAGGAAACCGCGCCACCATCGCCCTGGGTCCTGTCGCTCCACGCCCGCAGCGGATGCGCAAGGCCGAAACATGGCTGAACGAAAATCCCCTCACAGACGAGATCATCCGGCAAGCGGCCAACCTGGCTCAAAAAGAAGCCAATCCCCGCAGCAGCGTGATGCGCGCTTCGCGTGGATATCGCCTCCAGCTTATTCCCACCTTGGTCAGCGAAGCCTTGCACCAAGCTGCTCAACGAGCGACCGCCGAATCATGACTTTATAAACCATCAACTATCGAGGAGAACTAAGATGACGAACAATATACTTGCCTTCCCCCAAATGAGCATGTTGAACAAGGAACAAGCCGAAATCATCCACCGAACTTCGCTGGAAATTCTCCGCCGCACCGGGGTGAGGGTCTTTCACCCTGAAGCCCTGGATTTGCTCCGCGAGACCGAAGCGATGATCAGCGACGAGAACCTGGTCCGCTTCCCGCCGGGGCTGGTCGAATGGGCCCTGGATCAAGCTCCCTCCCGGATTGCCCTTTGCCGCCGGGGCACATCCGAGGTGGCCGCGCCGTTGGAAGGGCGCACGGTCAACTTCGGTACCGGCTCTGACTGTTTAAATTATCTCGACCCGCGCACAGGCGAACGCCGCCGCTTCACCACGGAGGACGTGATCGACGCCATCCACGTCGTCGATGCCCTGCCCGAGCTAGATTTCTGCATGTCGATGGGCATCCCTTCTGATCTAGAAACCAACAACGCTTACCGGGAACAATTCGCCCTGATGCTGGCCAACACGGTCAAGCCGATCGTCTTCGTTTGCGACGACAAGGCCGATTGTGAGGCCATCGCCGCGATGGCAGCGGCCGCCGCCGGGGGCATGGAAGAACTGCGGATCAACCCGACCTTGCTGCTCTACTCCGAGCCTTCAACGCCATTGCAGCATTCGGACACGGCCACGAGCAAGCTGCTCTACATGGCGGAACAATCTTTGCCTATTGTTCACTCTCCGGCTCCGATGATGGGCGGCACTGCCCCGGTCACCCTGGCGGGTGGATTGGCAATCGGCAATGCCGAGGCGCTCTCCAGCCTGGTGATGCACCAACTCCGCAATCCCGGCGCGCCCTTCGTCTATGGCAGCGGGCTGCACCACATGGACATGAAAACGACCATCAGCGTGTACGGCGGCGCCCCGGAATTCCAACTGGCCCGCGTCGCCGTGGCCGAGTTGGGACGCTTCTACAATCTGCCCACCTGGGGCTACGCCGGCCACTCGGATAGCTGCGTGATGGACGAACAAGCCGCCGCCGACGCGACCTTCTCGGTGCTGGTCGCCCTGCTGGGGGGCAACAACCTCGTTCACGATGTCGGTTATCTGGAAGCGGGCTTGACCACCTCGCCGGAGATGATCGTCTTCAGCGCCGAGACCATCGCGATGATGCGGCGCTTCATGGACGGATTCAATCTCGATGTCGAATCCCTGGCCGTGAATGTGATCGACCAGGTCGGCCCCGGGGGTGATTTTCTCAGCGTGGATCACACCTACGAGCACTTCCAAGAGATGTGGGAGCCGACCTTGTTCACCCGCCAACGTGCAGAGGAATGGATCGCCGAGGGCAGCAAACGGTTGGGCGATCGCCTGCGGGAGAAAACCGTCGCCATCATCGAAGAGCATCAGCCGGAGCCGTTGCCTGACTCCGTTCAAGATGAGATCGATTATATTTTGGAGATCAAATAAGGGCCAGGGCAATCGCATTTGCACATAATCAACGCACTGAACAGCGTTGCGCTCGCTTCGCTCGCTCTGCGTACCTTCGGTATGCGCACCTTCGGTGTTGCGTGCTTCGCATGCGCGCCTTGGCGAGTGTGCGATTTTGCCAGATTCGCATCCTTCAACAGGGTTTCCCCGTAGGGGACGCAAAGCGAGGATGCTTATTTTTAGACTTTTAACTTCTCAATGCGATTGCCCTGAAATAAGGGGTCGAATTCTTGACACGCCCCTAAGTCCAATCTATAATCTCACCACGAAACCCAGCAATTCTAAATGTGTCACTGCGAGGAGCGTTTTCGCTCTGCGTGCCGTTGGCAGCGACGTGGCAGTCTCTTTCGGGTCAAGTTAAAGATTGCTTCGCCAAAAGACGCTCGCAATGCGGATGCACGCACAGCGATGACATCTATAATGAGAATTGCTGCACGAAACCCGAGTCTTTAGCTAATACAAGTACATCTTGAAAAAGGAGAAGAAAATGGCAACTTTTGGCGTATGGGAATGGGTCATCATTTTGGTGATTGTTCTGTTAATCTTCGGTGCAGGCCGACTGACGGAAATCGGCAAAGGCCTGGGCGGTGCGATCACCGAGTTCAAAAATGCGGTCAACAAAGGGGAAGAAGAGGCCAACGCAGAAGAAGAGGAAGAAGAGAACGCTTAGGCCCACATGGATTTCATCTCGAATTTCAATGGGCTGGAAATCGTTTTCATCCTGGTCTTAGGGTTGATCATTTTTGGCCCTGAGAGGTTGCCCGCTATCGGCGCAAAATTGGGGGGATATATGCGCACGTTGCAGCAGGTCTCCGCCCAGATCATGGAACAATGGCGACAAGAAGTTGGTCTTGATGATGGCGATGGCAAAGATGTCGCTGACACCTTGCGAGGTACGGCCGACGAGATCAAGAATACCATTCAACCGGTCGGAAAAGCGGTTTCAGCCGCGACCAAACCCAGCTTGAAAACCTTGAACTCAGCCGTTATGGGCACGGACTCCAACCAAGAACCAGAGCCGCAACCTGAGACAAAAAAGGAAGCTGTGGAACCGAAGCAGCAAGTGTTATCTCAACGCGTCCAGGATTTGGAACAACAGTTGAACAGCTTGAAAAAAGAATTGGCGCAAATCGAAGAAGAGGACAAATAGATTTATGGCCGAGCAAGTTTCTGCCCAAAATCAACAAATGATGTCCGTCCTCGAACATCTTCAAGAATTTCGGCAGCGCCTGACCAGGGCTGTCATCGCGCTGATTCTGTGCAGTTTGGCCAGTTTTTTCTTTTCGAAACAAATCCTGGTCTTTCTGCTCTCTCCGATGGGCGACTATCCTGTCATCGCGCCGCGCCCGACCACATCGATCAGCATCTTTATGAAAATCTCGCTGTTGATGGGCGTGATCCTGGCGACTCCCTTCATCACCTATCAATTTCTGCGCTTTATCACCCCTGGCCTGACCCGCCGGGAACGGCGCTCCCTGCTCTGGATCATCCCCGGAATCACGATTTCTTTCCTGGGAGGGGCGGCTTTTGCCTATTTCGTGATGGTGCCCGCCGCGATCCCCTTTCTCTTGGGGTTTCTTTCCGACGTGGTGGAACCAACCTGGATGATCGATGAGTATATCCCCTTTGTGACCTCGCTGGTCTTCTGGGTGGGGGTTAGCTTTGAAGCCCCGTTATTGTGCTATTTCCTGGCCTGGCTGGGAATTGTCAACGCCAAGGCTTTGTTAAAAGGATGGCGAATTGCTACGATCGTCATCGCCGTTCTGGCCGCGGGAATCACGCCCACGCCCGACCCCTTCAACATGATGCTGGTGATGGGGCCTCTCTTGTTGCTCTATTTCCTGGGGGTCTTCCTGGCCTGGATCGCAGGACGACAGAAACGGAAAAGACAACGGTCCTAACCATACATTCATCAACAAAATCCTTGATGAAGCTCCCTGGTCTCATGGCCACAGGCTCCTATACTACTTCCCCCCCCCAACGTTTACAAACGAATTCAAACAACGCTCAATGCAGAGAAAGCAAAAGAGGTTAACGTATGTACGAATTCCATTGGCCTACCCGGACACTTTTTGATCCGGGCTTGATTGAGCACCTCGATGAGCACATCATCCCAACGGAGGACGCTGAACGATTGCTGATCGTCGCGCCAGGTGAAGCCTGGGTGGAACCATTGTTGGAACGGATCAGCGATCAATTAACCGCAGCAGGCTGGCAGGAAGTAGAACCCTATGCCGAGGTGGAGCCGAACCCGTCCTGGAAGACGGTCAAACGGGGGGTGAAGCGGGCTCAAGCCATGAAAGCTGATTCCGTTCTCGCCATCGGCGGGGGCAGCGCCATGGATGCGGGCAAAGTGATCGCCGAGCGCGGCGGGGCCGGATTCCTTTGCACGGTGCCCACCACCGCGGGCACGGGTGGCGAAATCTCCCCCTGGGCGGTGATCAGCAACACCGAGACCCGCCAAAAAGACAGCGTCACCGCCAAATGGCCGGACATCACCCTGCTTGATCCCAAGCTGACTCTCAGCCTCCCGGCGAAGTCGACGCTCTTCACCGGCATCGACGCCTTCATCCACGGGCTGGAGGCTTACATGGCCAGCGCGGCCACCCCGATCACCGATGGGTTGGCACGCAAAGGGATGGAGATGATCACCGCCAACCTGCAAACCGCGGTGGAAAACGGCGACGATCTGGACGCCCGCAGCGCCTTGCTGCAAGGCAGCCTACTCACCGGCGCGGCGATGTTGCATTCTGGGTTGGGATTGATGCACGCCATCGGCAACGTCACCGGAGGGCTGTATCACGAGTTGCCCCACGGCCTGGTGCTGATGCGCTGCATGAACGCGGTTCTGGACTTCAACATGCCTGTGGCGGGCGAAAAATACGAGCAAATTCGCCCCCTGGTCGAAGAGGTTCGCACGCAAACAGAGACCCTGTTCGCAGAGCTGGACGTCCCAGAAATCAAAGTCGCCGAAAGCGATTTGCCGCTCCTGGCCAAGCGGGCGGTCGAAAACGTCAACGCCAAGACCAATCCCCGCCCCGCCAGCGAGGAAGATGTCCAGGCCTTAGCGCGCCAAGCCTTCAACGTAGCCTAGAGGAACCTTCTTATGCCCAAAAAAATAGCCCAACCCAAAAAGGGACTCCCTGGCGGACAGTACAAGCCACTCAGTGAAGCCCAAGTAGAGAAAATCCATCAAGCCTCCTTGTCCATTCTAAAGCGAACCGGCGTTCAGGTCGAAGAGCCGCAAGCCCTGGAACTTTTTGATTCTGCCGGCGCGGAAATCGAAGGCAACCGGGTGCGGATTCCCCCCGCGATGATCGAAGAAACGCTGGCCAAAAAGCGCTCCCGCGTTGTGCTGGCCGGGCGTGATCCCAAAAACGACTTGATCTTGGAGGGTTCGCGCGTCCACATCGGCACGGGCGGCGCGGCGCTGCAAGTGCTGGACCTGGAGACGGAGATTATCCGACCCGCTGTGCTCAAAGACGCCGCCGAGATGGCCCGCATCGTCGACGCTTTGGACAACATTCACTTCTATTTGCTGCCCATCTATCCCACCGATATCCCCGAAGAAACGGTCGAGATCAGCAAGTACTACGCCGCTTTGGCCAACACGACCAAACACGTCCAGGGAGGCGTTTACACGATCCGGGGCATTCATGATGTCGTCGCCATGAGCGAGAAGATCATGGGCGGTGAAGAAGCCCTGCGAGAACGCCCAATCGTGTCGTTCATCACCAGTTGGATGGTCAGTCCGCTGCTGTTTGCCACCGATGTGACCACCCTGCTGATCGAGGTCTGCCGCCAGGGCATGCCCGTGGTGCTCTCCTCGGCGCCGATGGCCGGGTCGACCGCGCCGGTCACCCTGGCCGGAACACTGGCCCAACTGAACGCCGAGCAACTGGCCGGTTTGACTCTAACCCAACTGGTCAACCCGGGATGCCCCGTCTTGATCGGGCCGATCCCGGCGACCGCCGATATGCGCACGGGCAGCTATTTAGGCGGCGCAGTCGAATTTGGCATCGCCAACGCGGCGATCACCCAAATGGCCCACTTCTACGAGGTGCCGATCTACAACAGCGCCGGCATGACGGAATCAAAGCTCCCGGACATTCAAGCAGGCATCGAGGAAACCCAATCGATCATCCAGGTTGCCCTGGCAGGGGCCAACTTCATCCACCACGCCGCCGGGATGCTCGAGGACATGTCCACCATCGCCTACGAACAATTCGTGATCGACAACGACGTGCTCGGCATGGCCATGCGGGCGGTGCGCGGCATCGAGGTCAACGACGAGACTCTGGCCCTCGACGTGATCGACCGGGTGGGGCCGGGCAGCCACTATCTCGCCGACCCCCACACGATGAAGTTCATGCGCACGGAGCACCACTTCCCCTCGGAGGTGATCAACCGCCAGGGCCGCGACGAATGGGAAGCCGACGGCAGCAAAGACGCCCGCACCCGGGCCCAAGAAATCGCTCGCGACCTGCTGGCCAGCCACCAGCCCGATCCGATCGATCCCGACGTTGACGCCTGGATTCGCGAACAATTTCAATCCACGTTGGTTTTATCCGATTCTGACGACTGACGAGAAAATCAAAGCTTCTCGCGCCAATGTGACCATGATCCCTCATCAAGGATGGTCCGCTATCACACGAAAGCAACGTCGAAGAACGCTCATCGCTTCGATAAATGCTCCATGTCAAGATACCAACATCACCGCCAGCCGCCCATCTTGCCGGGCGGCTTAATTTTTTCGATGGTGGTAACAAAATAAGTGATGGTTGCCTTCCAAAATGCTCTAGCCGCCGTCCTCGGCGGCGGGGACGCCGCCTAGAGCATTTTAGTCTACCTGCTTTTTAAGCGTCACTTACTATCTAACCACCACCATTTTTTCCGTTAACCAGTTTACTTTTGGAGGAGAACGTTTTATGACTGAGCAAGTCCCTATCCCTACCCGCTATCCTTTCCTGGATATCTTATCCAGCGAGCAGGTGCGCGAACTTCACTATGCCACCCTGGAGATTCTGCGCGACACCGGTGTCAAGATGGAAGACCCCCAAGGCCGCGAGCTGTTGCTCGAAGCCGGCGCGTGGGAGGCCGATGGACGGATCAAGATTCCCGAAAACATGGTCAACGATGCCATCGCCAGCGCCCCGGCGCGAATCCCGATGTATGATCGCCTCGGCAACCTGACCATGCCGCTGGAGTTGGGCAAAGTGTTCTTTGGAACCGGATCCGACACGATTTTTACGCTGGATATCGAGAGCGGCGAACGGCGCCGCGCCCTGGCCCAGGACGTGGAAGATTTTGCCCGCTTGAGCGACGCCCTCGACAACATCGACTTTGTCATGTCGATGAGCAACCCCTCCGACGTGGAACCTGATGACCTCTATATCCACTCGTTCATGCGCATGTTGCGGGGCACGGTCAAGCCGAACGTGTACACGGCCAAAGACCTCAAAGACATGGAAGACATTTACCGCATCGCCGTGGCGGTGGCGGGCGGAGAAGAGCAGCTTCAGGCCAAGCCGTTCTTCTTGCAATACGCCGAGCCGATTTCGCCGCTCTTCATCATCGAAGAATCGCTCCAGAAGGTGATCTTCTGCGCGGAAAAAGGCGTCCCCGTCGGTTACATCCCCTCGCCCAACCCCGGCGGAGGCGGCCCGATCACCGTGGCGGGCTCTGTCGCCCTGGGCAACGCCGAATGTCTCCTCGGCCTGATCATCGCCCAATTGGTCCGCCCGGGCACACCGTTCATCTACGGGATGAACACCGCCGCCCTGGACATGAAGTCCACCATCGTCAGCTACGGCTCTCCCGAATGGAGTTTGGGCATGGCCAGTTGGACAGCGCTGGGCCGCTACTACGATCTGCCCGTGTGGGGCTACGGCGCTGCCACGGACAGCAAGGTCGTCGACGCCCAGGCCGGGATCGAAGCGACCTTCTCGACCATGGCTGCCTTCTTGTCCCGCACCACCCTGGTGCACGATGTCGCCTACATCGAATACGGCTCGACCTCCTCGATGGAAATGCTGGTCATCGCCGATGAAATCATCCGGATGACACGCTACTTCGTCGGTGGGCTGACCGTCGACAAGAATACCCTCGCCCTGGAAGCGACCAAACGGGTCCGCCCCGGTGGCGGCTACATCGCCGATCGGCACACGCTGGACAACTTCCGCACGGCCCAATGGATGCCCAAAATCATCGACCGGGCCGACTACGAGAGCTGGAAGGAGCAGGGCAGCAGAGACATGTTCACCCGCGCCAACGAGCGTGCCCGCGAAATCCTCGAAGAACACGAGGTGCCGTCCTTGCCCGAAGAAGCCGAGGATGTCTTCGCCGAGATCCTGGCAGAACGAGCGGAACGAGCATCAGAAGAGTAATCCCACCCAGCAGGAGAACGTTATCCCCCCTCCTCGTTGATTCCGTTGATGGGGAGGGGGATCAGGGGGATTAGGGAGCAGGGGATCAGGGATCTGGGAATCAGGTAGCAGGGATCAGGTGGCAGGTGAATCGAGAGCGGAAGCTGGTTCTTCTTGACAATAAAAAATCCAATGAGTACAATCAATTACGTAAGCCAGTACCGTAACATAAGTGTACATATTTGGAGATCAAGATGGAATTACTATCGGAACGTTTCGAAGTTCGCTTGCCATCATATACCCTGGAAACACTTCGACGAGAGTCTCAAAAACGTGATGTGCCCATGTCTCAATTGGTTCGCGAGGCGATTGATTTGCTGCTGGAGCAAGACCAAAAAGCCAAAATGCAGGCTGCTGATGAACTTTTTTCGATAGGCGCGCCCGTTGCCAATTGGAAACAAATGAAAGATGAAATTACAATAAGTCACCTGAAAGATGCAACCGATGGATAGCATCTTCATCGATACAAACATTCCCATGTTTGCTGCGGGCGGGGAACACCCGCAAAGAGAACCCGCCCAACGGGTTATCCTTGGAATTGTGAATGGTGAAATCAACGCCGTTACCAACGCAGAAGTATTTCAAGAGATTCTCTATCGTTATCTTCACATTGGCCAGCGCGAGAAGGGTTTAGAAATTTTTGATCGCTTCCACCGGATCATGCTGGGACATATTCTTCCCGTTGAAGACGGGGATGTCTGGCAAGCAAGAGAACTAGTTGAACAATACCCTTCCTTGGAGGCCCGCGATTTAATTCATCTGGGCGTGATGTTGCGTCACAATATCAAAGACATCATCACTGTGGATATAGGTTTCGATATCGTCGAGGAGGTTAATCGGATTGATCCGAGCACCTTCTAGCAGCAAAGATGCTTAACGATCTACACTCATAGCGCGCAAAAATATTCTTGTGATCCAACCCCAATGATCCAATTGACCAATCTACCGAGGAACAGCCATGTTTCAAACGTTCGAACAAGCCGATCAATTCGTTCAAGAGCAGGGTATCCAGGCCATCGATCTGAAATACAGCGATCTGTGGGGGCGGTGGCACCACCTGACCCTCCCCGCGGAGCAATTCTCCCCCAAGCTGATGCAGCGCGGCATCGGTTTCGATGGCTCCTCCGTCGGACTGAAAAACGTCAAAGCGGGAGACATGATCATGGTCCCCGATCTGGCTACCGGCTTTCGGGACCCCTTCTGGGTTAGTCCCACGCTCAGTTTCTTATGCACCACGGTGAACGCCGACTCCTTCGAAACCTTTGCCAACGATCCCCGCAACCTGGCCCAAAACGCGGAGCGCTACTTGCAAAGCACCGGCATTGCCACGGAAAGCCGCTGGGGGCCAGAGTTCGAATTCTATGTTTTCGATCGCGCCTATTATCTCAACGAGATGAACCAGGCGGGGTATTCCTTCGATTCGGAAGGCGCGGCATGGAGCAGCGGCAGCGAGGGCAGCGGATCACATATCCCCTTGCATGGCGGCTACCACGCGGCCCCGCCGAAAGATCGTCACTACAATTTGCGCCAGGAAATATGTGAGCAGCTCGCCTCGATGAGGGTGCCGGTCAAGTATCACCATCACGAGGTCGGCAGCCCCGGCCAGCTAGAGATCGAAATCCCCCTGCTGGGCATCACCGCCGCTGGAGACGCGGCGATGCTGATCAAGTACACGGCCAAAATGACAGCCCGCCAGCACGACAAGACGGTCACGTTCATGCCTAAACCCCTCTTCGGCGAGGCCGGGAACGGGATGCACTTCCATCAGCATCTTTGGGAGCACGGCGAGAATCTTTTCTACGACGCGGACGGCTACGGCTATCTCAGCGAGACAGCGCACTACTACATTGGCGGGCTGCTCCACCACGGCCCGGCGCTGCTGGCGCTAACCAATCCGAGCACCAACTCGTACCGGCGGCTGGTGCCAGGCTATGAGGCGCCGATCAACGCGTTTTATTCCCTGGGCAACCGCAGCGCGGCGATCCGGATTCCCAAATATGCCAAACAACCCGACACCGCCCGGATCGAATTCCGCCCTCCGGACGCGACCTGCAATCCTTATTTAGCGCTGGCGGCCCAACTGATGGCCGGGATCGACGGCATCCAAAACGAGATGGACCCCACCGAGCTAGGCTTCGGCCCCATCGACGCCGACATCTTCTCCTGGAGCGAGGAGCAGCGCGCCGCGATCAAGCCCTTACCTATTTCCCTGGACGCGGCCCTCCACGCCCTGGAAGACGATCACGACTTTTTGCTGAAGGGAAATGTCTTCAGCGAGGAGCTGCTCCAGGACTGGATTGAACACAAATGGGAAGAAGAGTACCAGCCCGTCCACAGCCGCCCACATCCTTATGAGATGGCGTTGTATTTTGATATCTAGAAGCGGGATCATCCTTGACAGAAACGTCTTTTTGCAGATAATTAGACTACAATCGAAAAAACCCAGCAAAGGCAACGACGGAGAAAAGTAGGTCTGGCAGCGTTTTCAGAGAGGCATGGGGCACGGGCTGAAACCCCTGCCAAACAAAAACGGACCGAAGTTCCCTCCCGAGCCGCTCGTGCGAACAGCCCAAGAGGCCAAGTAGTGTGAGCCGTTCTTCTCAACGTTAGCGGAGACAATGATCGCCAACTTTTTCGGCTGTCATCCAGAGAGGGCCGCCCGGTGCGGCCAATCAAGGGTGGTACCGCGGGAAAGCAACATCCCGTCCCTTTCGTGGGACGGCTTTTTATTTAAGGCAACTTTTCGGAGGTAGACGTGCTTGAACAATTAGAACAAATCAAAGCAGAGGCGCTCAAGGCGCTGGATTCCGTCGAGGATCAAGACGAACTGGAAACATGGCGGGTCAAACATCTGGGACGCAGTTCCGCGATCATGGATGTCTTCAAGAACATGGGTAGCGTACCCAAGGAGCAGCGCGGCACGGTCGGTCGGACGGCAAACCAGATCAAGCAATCATTGGAAGCCGCCCTGACGGAGAAATCCGAGGCCCTGCACCAAGCCGAGATTGAACGCTCCCTGCAAGCGGAGCAACTGGACGTGACCCTGCCTGGGCGCGCCATCCGGCGCGGACGCCGGCACCCCGTCACTCAGACGATGCGCGAGATTTACAGTGTTTTCGCCGATATGGGCTTCCAAATCTACCGCTCGCGGGAGGTGGAAACCGACGAGTACAACTTCCAACTGCTCAACTTCCCTCCCCATCACCCCGCTCGCGAAATGCAAGACTCCTTCTACGTGGACACCGAAGAAGAGCGCGGCGAGAATCCCGTCTTGATGCGCACGCACACCTCACCGGGACAGATTCGGGCAATGCGGGAATACACCCGCGAGAATCCCGACAATCCCCCCCCCGTGCGGATCATCCTGCCGGGGATGTGTTTCCGCTACGAGCAGGTCAGCGCCCGCTCGGAGACACAATTCACCCAGGTGGAGGGATTGGCCGTCGGCGAAGAGATCACCTTCAGCGATCTGAAGGGCACCCTCAGCGACTTCGCCCGGCGCATGTTCGGCCAAAACGTTGACTCACGTTTCCGCGCCTCCCACTTCCCCTTCACGGAACCCAGCGCCGAGATGGACATCGAATGCTTTTTATGCAGCGGAGCGGGCTGTTCGGTGTGTAAATACACCGGCTGGCTTGAAATTCTCGGCTGCGGGATGGTTCATCCCAACGTGCTGAGCAACGGCGGCTACGACCCCGAACGCTACACCGGTTTCGCCTTCGGCATGGGCCCCGAACGAATCACCATGCTGCGCCATCACATTGAAGATATTCGCTATTTCTGGGCCAACGACCTCAGATTTCTGGAGCAGTTCTGAACCAAGCCATACATCTGCCCAAAAGGAGGCAGCGATGCCTGAAAAGAATCAAACCCAACCCGATCTGGCTTCCGAATTTCGCAAGCTGGGTGATAATCTCAAAAACATTTTGCAAAGCAGCTGGGAAAGCGCAGAAGCCCAAAAGTTGCGCCAGGACGTCAAAGACGGCCTCAACCAACTGGGGCAAGCCACCAATGAGGCGGTCAAAGACTTCGAGCAGAGCGAGGCGGGTCAGCGTCTCAAGTCGGAGGCGCAAGATTTGAAGGAACGCATCGAGAGCGGCGAGGTTGAAGCCAAGGCCAGAAGCGAAATCTCCAACGTTCTGCGTTCCCTCAATCAAGAACTGGAAAAAGCGATCAACCAGATCTCCAAAACGGAGAAACGAGATGAGTAAACGACTCTCAATCGTCACAAAAAGAAGTTACCCCTTTGAGGTCGGTGATGCGACCGTCAAATTATTAAGCCGCAGTTTGCGCTTCCAACCCGCCTCGTACCGCTGGGCTCTGATCTGGCAGCGGCCCAAAGCCGTGGTCGTCCGAAAGCAGAATGGCGATCAGGAAATTTTACCTATCCGCAATGTGACCCGCCGCGCCCAGTTGATTATCATAGGCCTCGGCCTGCTCGTTTCCCTGCTGATCTGGCTGGGTTTGCGAAAAAGATAGACTTAGAAGGAGCAAAAAATGACCGAAGATAAAAATCTCGTCCCCCAAGGTGTGAAGATCGATGACCCCGGCAAGGCCATCGACATGGTCCAAAGCTCGATGGAAAACTTCATCGCCGTCGCTGATGTCAAGCGTGTCTACGGCCAACCGATTCAACACGGAGAAACCATCGTCATTCCCGCTGCGGAGGTCGTCGCCGGGATGGGCTTTGGCGCCGGATATGGCGCCGGAGGCCCCGATGAAAGCGATGCTGGCGGGGTAGGAGGCGGCGCTGGCGGAGGCGGAAAAGCCCTGGCTCGCCCTGTGGCCGTGGTCATCGCCGACGACGAAGGCGTGCGCGTCGAGCCCGTCGTCGACCCCACCAAGATCGCCCTGGCAGCGCTGACCGCCGCAGGATTTATCCTCTCTACCCTGTTCAAGATGGTCTCGATGGGACGCCAGCAAAACTGATAATCAACGCCATCATCGCCTTCTGTATGTTTCTGCCGTACATTTGGCAATTAACCACAGATGAACACCGATAAAGTGGATGTAGAGATTGAAAAATTAGTGTTGCCATCGGCACGCACAGCGATCCTATTCATCTGTGGCAAATCTTCAAATCAAACGAAACCTAGACCACCGGATTAAGTTATGAAAGCACCCCTATCTT
>CAZJBA010000020.1:14473-24741 GCA_964544065.1 uncultured Anaerolineales bacterium
TCAAATCAAACGAAACCTAGACCACCGGATTAAGTTATGAAAGCACCCCTATCTTGGCTCAAAGAATACGTCGACATTGATATGCCGGTCGAAAACCTGGCCCACCGGATGACCCTGGCCGGGCTGGAAGTGGAAGAGATTTGCTACGTGGGCTATCCCCTGCCCGAGGAAGACAAACGCCGGGTGGCGAAAATCACCGGCTTTGCCTGGGATCCGGATGACATCGTTGTCGGCGCGATCCACGAGGTCATGCCCCACCCCAACGCCGACCGGCTGGTCTTATGCAAACTCGACGACGGAGAAAAAGTCCACACTGTGCTGACCGGCGCGCCCAACCTGTTCCCCTACCTTGGGGAGGGAGAACTCGACCCGCCTCTCAAGGTGGCCTATGCCCGGGAGGGTGCGACCATCGTCGACGCTTACAGCGAAAGCAAAGAGACCGAATACACCACGATCAAACGCAGGAAGATCCGCGGGGTCGATTCCTATTCGATGGCCTGCTCGGAGCGCGAATTGGGCATCTCCAACGCCCATGAAGGGATCATCCTCCTCGATGAGGACGCGCCCACCGGCGCGCCCCTGGTCGATTACATTGGCGACATCGTTTTCGACATTGCTATCACGCCCAACTTCGCCCGCGATGCCAACATCATCGGCATCGCCCGGGAGATCGCCGCCATCACCGGAGAAGAACTGCGCTATCCCGATCTGGACGTGCCCCAGGAGGGCGAATCGATTCAGGGAAAGGTCAACGTAGAAATCACGGATGCAACCCTTAATCCCCGCTTCGTCTTCGGTCTGATCGAGAACGTCAAAACCCGTCCCAGCCCTTACAAAGTGCAACTGCGTCTCAAACTTTGCGGGGTGCGGCCGATCGATGCCCTCGTTGACGCCACCAACTACGCCATGCTCGAGTTGGGCGAACCGCTGCACGCGTTCGATTATGACATTCTCCAAGAACGCGCCGAGGAGGCCGAAGCGGAAGCCCCCACGATCATCACGCGCCTGGCCGAACCGGGCGAGACGCTGGTCACGCTTGATGATGTCGAGCGAGAACTGGACGACTTCACCGTTCTGGTCACCGACCAGAGCGGACCCCTTGCCCTGGCAGGCGTGATGGGCGGCGACGAGACCGAGATTCACGACGAGACCACCAATGTGCTCCTCGAAGGCGCGGCCTGGAACATGATCAACACCCGCCGCACGGTCATGTCCCAAAACCTGCCCTCGGAGGCGGCCTACCGCTTCTCCCGCGGCGTCCACCCCCAACTTGCGCCCAAGGGCGTCCTGCGCGGCCTGCAATTGATGCACCAATGGACGGGCGGCACGATCGCCCAAGGGCTGGTCGACGAATATCCCCTGCCACCCGAGGACCCTGTCGTCGAGATCACAACCAAAGATGTCCATCGCTGGCTGGGAATCGATCTCAGCGCCGAGGAGATCATCGAGATCTTGGAAGGCTTGGAATTCGAATGTGAGTTGAAAGCGACGTCCCCGCCGTTGATTGCAGCCAAGACGCCGGATGATCGTCTCGACATCGGCACCGGCGTGGTCGGCAAAGCCGACTTGATGGAAGAAATCGCCCGGGTCTACGGCTACGATCGCGTCCCGGAAACGCACCTTGCCGATGCGCTGCCTCCCCAACGGGGCAATCGGGAGCTGAACATCGAGGCCAGGCTCCGGGACCTGTTGGTCAGCCTCGGCTTGCAAGAGGTGGTCAACCACCGCTTGACCTCCGTTGAGACCGAATCCCGCCGTTTCCCCCCAGGCGAAGCCCCGGGCGAGGATTATCATCCCCTGCTCAACCCGATCTCCCCGGATCGCTCGGTGCTGCGGCGCAGCCTGCTCGCCAGCGTGCTCGACACCGTCGAACGCAACCACCGCATTCGCGAACGCATCGCCATCTTCGAGATCGGCCCCGTTTTCCTCCGGGCTGAGGCGAGCGAACTTCCGGAGGAAGTCAAACGCCTGGCGTTGGCGATAACCGGGCCGCGCCATTTGCCCGATTGGCAACAGACCGACACAACGGCGATGGATTTCTACGACCTGAAGGGAATGCTAGAGGCGGTCCTCGCAGGCCTGCACCTCGGCGATGTGCGCTACGAGCCCGGACAGCATCCCAGCTTCCACCCGGGCAAATGTGCCGACGTTTACCTCGGTGACGAAAAGATCGGCTCGTTCGGCGAACTGAATCCCCTGGTCAAAGAACAATACGATTTGCCCGAAACCGCCCTGATGGCAGGCGAATTCGACTTGGCCGCGATCATGGCAGCCGTGCCCGCCCTGTTCGATGTCTCCGCGATCCCCGACCAGCCCCCGGTGCTGGAAGACATCGCTTTGATCGTCGACGAAGACATCCCCGCGGAGGAGGTCGCATTCCTGATTCGCCAAACCGGCGGCGAGACCCTGACCGACATCCGCCTGTTCGACATCTACCGCGGCGAACAAATCGGTGCGGGCAAAAAGAGCCTGGCCTATAGCTTGACCTATCAATCGGCCGAGCGCACCCTGACGGACAAAGAAGTCGCCAAATTACGCAACAAAATCGTGCGCAGACTGGAGAAGGAATTGGGTGCCAATTTGCGCGGCAAATAAAGATTTTTGGCTCTTGTATCCGGATGGGTTTTCGCTTAGACTTTTGGTAACCAACCCAACTTGACACAATCTTGAGGAGAATAGACAATGGACAAGAAAACGATCGGCATCATCGCGACGGTAGCAACAGTAATCCTGTGCGGCTGTCCCGGAATCTTTCTGTGTATTTTCGGGGCTGCCTCGGCAGCGGGCGAGGGCACCTGGGACGTAGGTTCCGAGACGGGTGCGATTCCTATTCCTCCAGCCGCCGGAATCGCAATTCTTTGTGTGGGGCTCATTTTCATCGTGCTGCCCGTGGTGGTAGGTTTCTTCACCCTCAAAAACAAAAAGGTCACTGAAGTCGTCGATGTCGAGGAGCCCATCCCCGGCGACGATCTGTAGAAATCAAGATTTCCCCCCCCAAAAAAAAGACCCTCGCAAACAACGCGGAGGTCTTTTTTTTAGATGCGCAGTCAGAAGCTCACCATAGGAGCGCACACGGCAGTTCCATGCTACGAGATTTACTCAGGGGCATTATCCAGAACCGCGTCGATTTCGTCGAGGATTTCTTCGCTGAGCAACTCGGCGGCCTGGGCAGCGCCCAAGTTATCATGCAATTGATCCAGGCTGGTCGCGCCGGTGATCACGCTGCTGACCTCTTTGCGGCGCAGCAACCAGGCAATCGCCAACTGCGCCTGGGTGATGCCCAAATCATCGGCGATGGCGCCCAAATCTTGAACAACGGCCAAACGCTCCGAGGTGAGATAATTACGCAGCCAGGCCATGCTCTCCAGCGAAGCGCGGCTCCCCTCGGGGATGCCGTCATTGTATTTGCCGGTCAGCACGCCCGAATACAAGGGGCTGAAGGTGGTTAATCCCAGCCCAAGCTCTTTGGCCAGCGGGGCGATCTCCGTTTCCATACGCTCCCGGCGGAGCATGTTGTACTGCAACTGTTCCATCGTAGGGGGAATCAAATTATGCTCCCGGGCAACACCGTGAGCGCGGGCAATCTGAGAGGCGGCCCATTCGGACGTACCCCAGTAAAAGATTTTGCCCTGTTGAATCAAGTTGTTCATCGTGTAGACGACTTCCTCAACGGGCGTGTCGGGGTCATAGCGGTGGCAAAAATAGAGATCGATGTAGTCCGTATCCAAGTGGCGCAGCGAAGCGTGGATCGATTCCATCACGTGTTTGCGAGAGAGGCCGCGCCCGTTCGGCCCGGGCATGGTCGGCCAAAACACCTTGCTCGAAATAACTAACGCCTCCCGGGGCAAATCTTTGATCGCTTTGCCCATGACCGTTTCGGCCACACCATTTCCATAAGCGTCGGCGTTATCGAAGTAATTGATCCCGGCGTCATAAGCCTCGTGGATCAAGTCGCCGGCCTTTTTTTCATCGAGTTGCTTTCCAAACGTTACCCAGGCGCCGAGCGAAATCTCGCTGACTTTCAAGCCTGAACGTCCTAAGCGTCGATAGTGCATCATACCTCCTTGAAAGATCGATTTCCTTCTTGTTTTGATTGTACACAACCCGGGAGTCAGATTCAACAAGCAAATGGGAAGAGCAGATTAGAACTTCATGAGTGTTCAAGGGCAACGTAGCTTGCTTATGTCAGAGGCTAGTGTTATCATCTAGACCAGTATGCAAACATCAACCCCTGCTTCTCGGACGCGGTTACGCATTTTACTGCTTGCCATTACCCTAGCCACTTTACCGTGCTATTGTGGCGGCTACCTCATCGCTCGTTACAATAATCGTCCCACGCCGACACCTACGACGACCCCTGCCTATACCGCCACCCACACGTCGGAGCCATATGCTCCCTCCCCCTATCCAAGTCTGACTCCCTTCCCCACCCTGCCGTCTCCCACCGCAACAGAGACGCCAACCGCTTCATTGACACCAACGCTCACGCTGACACCCACCGCCACCTCAACGGAACCACCTCCAGACACAGCCACCATCGCTCCGACGGATACGTCGACCCCGATCCCAACCGCGACGGACACCTTGACGCCAACGTTTACCGTCACGCCGTCGCCATCAGCGACCAACACGCTGGCGCCATCAGCAACATCAACAGAAACAATCCCAACAACGCCATCTCTCACGCCGACATATACCCCCACCGAATAAAACTATGACAGACTTACGGACCTTGCTCAAAACCTTGATCTCCGCGCCGGGGCTCTCCGGACATGAGGGTCCGGCACGAGACCTGATCATAGAAGCCTGGAGGCCCCTCACAGACGAACTCAACACCAGTCGACTCGGCAGCCTGCACGGATTGCGGCAGGGCGAGGGGTCGGAGCCACGCCCCAGCATCTTGTTGGCCACGCACATGGACGCGATCGGCCTGATGGTCACCAAAGTGGTCGATGGCTTCTTGCACCTGACCGCGGTCGGCGGCGTGGATCACCGCGTCTTACCGGGACAAATCGTGACCGTTCACGGGCGCGAAGACCTGCCTGGCTTGATCGTGCAACCCCCTGCTCGTCTGCTACCAAAGAGAGCTCAAAAAGGCCCGGTCCCCCTGCGACATTTGCTGGTCGATACCGGCTTGCTCCCCGACGAGGTGGAGCAAAAAGTCCGCACGGGCGACCTGGTTTCCTTTGCCCAGAAGCCGATCGAAATGGGCGAGGATTTCCTGGCCGGCCACACGCTGGATAACCGCGCCTCGGTGGCAGCCCTGACCGATTGTTTGGCCTTGCTCCAAAACCGGAGCCACGCCTGGGATCTCTGGGCTGTGGCCACCGTTCAGGAAGAGGAGACTCTCGCCGGGGCGCTGACGTCCGCCTACCAACTGGAGCCAAAATTAGCCGTGGCCGTTGATGTAACCTTCGCCCGGGGGCCGGGCTCTCCCAAGCACAAGAGCTTCGCCTCCGAAAAAGGAATCGCCCTGGGGTGGGGCCCGAACATTCACCCCGGTCTGCATCAAGCCCTCAAAGAGACGGCCGATCGCCTCGAAATCCCATCCCAAAAAGAAGCCATGCCGCGCCATTCCGGCACCGATGCCCAGGCCTTGCAGATTGCCCGAGCGGGCATTCCGACCATGGTCGTCAGTATCCCGTTGGGATATATGCACACTCCCGTCGAAATGCTCTCGCTGAAAAACGTACACCGAGCCGCTCGCCTGTTAGCCAATTTTGTGACCGATTTAGAGCCGGATTTCGTCGAAAAGCTCTCACTGGAACACCGATAAGTTATGCCCAAGAAAACCAAACACCCCACGATTGAAGACCCGCAACTCGACTTGCTAGGACGGCTGACCGAAGCCTGCGCCGTCTCGGGCGACGAGGGCGAAGTCCGCCAGATCGTCCTGGAGCAAATCGAAGACCACGCCGATGACGTTCATACCGATGCACTCGGCAACCTGCTCGTGACCAAAACAGGTTCAGGCAAAGATCGCCTCCGAGTGATGATCGCCGCCCACATGGACGAGGTCGGCTTCATGCTCACTTATGATGACGATAAAGGCCTCTTCCGCTTCGACAAAGTCGGCGGATTGGATACGCGCCAATTAGCGGGCAAGCCCGTTTGGGTTGGCGAGAAACACATTCCCGGCGTGATCGGGGCCAAACCGATCCACCTGACCAAAGCCGCGGAGCGCAAAAAGACCATCTCGCTGGATTCGCTGCGGGTCGACGTCGGCCCCGAAAACAAATCGAGGGTCAGCGTCGGCGATCGAGCGGCCTTCGCGACCAACTTCACCCGCATCGGCGAGAGCATTCGGGCCAAGGCGATCGACGACCGCATCGGCGTGGCAACCCTGATCGAACTGGTCAAAAACGCGCCGCCGAACATCGACTTGCTGGCCGCGTTCACCGTCCAGGAGGAAGTCGGCTTGCGCGGCGCTTATGTGGCCGCCTACGCCCTCGATCCTGATCTCGCTTTCGTGCTCGACAGCACACCAGCCTATGACCTCCCCACCTGGGATGAAGAAGAAAACACCCGCTACAACACCAAGCTGGGAGAGGGCCCAGCCATTTACGTGGCCGACCGAGCCACGCTCTCCGACCCGCGTTTGATCCGCCACCTAAAAGAGACAGCCAAGCGCGAAGGCATTCCCTACCAAGTACGCCAGCCCGGCGGAGGCGGCACCGACGCAGGGGCGATCCACCGGCAACGAGCGGGTGTTCCCAGCGTTTCCGTCTCGGTGCCGGGCCGTTATTTACACACGGCCGCATCCATCGCCAGAATCGACGATTGGCGCAACACCCTGGCGCTGGTCCACGCCGCGCTAGCGCGTTTAGACGAGCATATTCTGAGTACAGATCGCTGAATAAAATGCGAATAACGCTAATCAAGCGGATTTCCGCAGATAAAAAAACCACAGGAACAACATGAAAGCACTCATCCAGAAATTGACCCAAGTACAAGGCCCGTCCGGCTATGAAAGCAAAGTCCGCGACCTGATCCGCGCCGAGATAGAAGCGCATGTCGATGAACTGCGCGTCGATAATCTGGGTAACTTGATCGCCCGGCGAGACGAAAGGACAAACGGAGGCCGGACAGTGATGATCTCGGCCCACATGGACGAAATCGGCATCATCGCCACCCACATCGACAAGGATGGGTTCATCCGTTTCACCAAAGTCGGCGGCGTCGCGGCCCGATACACACCCGGCGGACGGGTGCGCTTTCTCGATGACACCCTCGGCGTGATCAACACAGAGCGTCTGACCAGCGCGTCCAAGGTGCCGCCACTTGATGAGATGTTCATCGATGTTGGAGCAAGCGACCGAGAGGCCTGCCCGATCAAGGTCGGCGACGTGGCAACCTTCGAGCGGCCCTTCACCGATATGGGAGACCGGCTTGTCTCCAAGGCGATGGATGACCGCATTGGCGTGGCCGTCGCTATCGAAGCTCTACGCCAACTCGAAGCGAGCCCCCACGAGATCTATTTTGTCTTCAGCAGCCAGGAAGAAGTCGGCGTGCGCGGCGCCACCGCAGCGGCCTACGGCGTCGATCCCGATGTCGGCTTGGCCGTCGACGTCACCCGCACGGGCGACACGCCCAAGAGCAAAACCATGGATGTCAGTTTGGGCAAGGGGCCGGCCATCAAGGTGAAGGATGGCGGCATGCTGGCCGATCCACGCGTGGTCGATTGGATGGTGAAGAAAGCCAAAGAGGTTGATATTCCCTACCAACTAGAAGTCCTGGAGGGCGGCTCCACCGATGCGCGCGCCATGCAGATCAGCCGCGCCGGTATTCCGGCGGGATGTCTCTCGATCCCCTGCCGCTACGTTCACAGCCCCTCCGAAATGGTGGATTACAACGACGTGCAAAATGCGGTCCGACTGTTGATTTGTTTACTAGAAGAACCCATTCCATGGAAGTAGATCGATTATGACCAAGCAAAACGCACGAAATGTTTGCAAGATCTGTTTTTCTCTTTTTTGGGCGGTCGTCCTTATGACAGGCTGCCAAATGCCCTTGGAAGAAACAGCGGCCCCGCTCCATGAACAAACCTCGACGCCAACCAACACACCCGTTCCGGTAGAGCAACTAGAAGCAACGGCTGATCCAGCCGACACGATCATCACCCTCGAAATCTGGATTCCGCCTCAATTTGATCCCGATAATGGTACCCAGGCTGGGATATTATTTCAGGAACGTCTGGATGGATTCACATCTCGCCGCCCTAATGTACGGGTTGAAACGCGGATTAAAGACGTACAAGGACCTGGCGGTTTACTCGACACACTCAAAACAGCCAGCGCCGCCGCTCCACTGGCCTTGCCCGATTTGGTCGCTCTACCCTACGATGGATTACATCTTGCAGCTAGTGAAGGACTGGTGCGTCCTTTCGATGGCCTGACGGACATCATGGATGATCCCGATTGGTATGATTTTGCTCGCCAAATTGCCCATGAGCAAAATAGCACCTTTGGCATCCCCTTTGCAGGCGACGCTTTGATGATAGTGTATCGACCTGAGATGATCGAAGAAACACCAACCAATTGGTCCGACGTGCTAGAAAGCACCGAACCGATTATCTTTCCGGCCTCCGACCCGGACGCTCTCCTGACTTTAACGTTCTATCGCGCCGCGGGAGGCGCGATTGTTGATGAAGATGATCAACCCATCTTCGAAATGGCGCCGCTGACAGATACGCTCACGTTTTACTACCAGGGAAGCAGGAATAACGTTTTTCCTTACTGGTTGACTCAATACGAAACAGATGAACAAGCCTGGGGCGCTTACGAAGAGAAACAAGCCGACATGATCATCACTTGGGCTTCTCGATATTTACAAACATTGCCGGAAGATTCCGCTGCAGCAACTATTCCTACCCCCGGAAGTGAAAGCTATACCACAGCAACCGGATGGGTTTGGGCTTCGGCCAGCCCCGATTCGGCCCGCCAAACCCTAAGCACTGAACTGGCAGAGTTTCTCTCCACCAGCGATTATCTGGCCAAATGGAACGCAGCCTCGGGGTACTTGCCTCCGCGCTCTAGCTCGTTGACGTTTTGGGAAGACACGCCAGCAATCTACAATTTCGTCATCAAAATTTGTCCCGCGGCGCAGGTAGCGCCATCAGGGGAGCTATTGTCTCGCCTGGGGCCTGCCCTGAGTCAAAGCACCGTCAACGTGCTCAAAGAACAAACCGACCCGGCCACCGCGGCCCAAAACGCGATCGATCGTGTAGCCGAGCCATAAAAAGATCATTTCCCGTAAACGGGGGTATTCCAGGCCTGATAGGCTTTCACCTCCCCACAAACCACATCTTGGAAGAGCGTTCTTAATTGTGCCGTGACTGGCCCCATCGAGCCCTTGCCAACCGGACGGTAATCCACCCGCGTGATGGCGGTGATCTGCGCGGCCGTTCCGGTCATGAAGAGTTCTTCGCAGATATACACCTCGGTACGGTCGATCGGCCGTTCCACAACGGGGAGGCCGAGTTCCTTTTCAGCCAGCACCATCACTGAACGCCGGGTGATCCCCTCGAGCACGTTTTCCGTCACCGGCGGGGTAATCAGAGCACCATCGCGGATCATGAAGATATTTTCAGCGCTGCCTTCGGAGACATGGCCGGCCTGGGTCAAGACAAGGGCCTCGTCAAAACCAGCCCGGAGGGCGTCGGTCTTGATGAAGGCCGAATTAGCATAGGCTCCGGTGATCTTGCCCCGCGCCGGAATGACGTTATCATCCACCCGCCGCCAGGACGAAAAGGTGACATGTGCATCGGTGTCATTGGCAACATAGCGGCCAAAAGGCAACGCTACGATGCTAATCTCGTCATCCAGGCCGTGCAACTTGACGCCGATACCTTCACTGGCTTTATACACCAACGGGCGAACATAGACATTCTCTCGAAAATCTTCTTTGCGCAACAACTCTATCGTGATGTCAGTCAGGCTCTCTGGGGTCTGCTCGAAATCCATGCACAACATCTTGGCAGAATTCAACAATCTGCGGTAATGATCCCGAGGCCTGAAAAGATACATTTGTTCCTGTTCCTGGCTCCAATAGCCCCTCAAACCGCCAAAAGCGCCGGTGCCGTAATTGAGGGCATGCGTCAAAACGCCAACTTTGGCCTGAGCATAAGGCACAACTTTCCCCTCGAAATAAGCAAATTCGGGTTTTTCCATAATGGTTTCTCCTTCGTAGAGAACAATCCCTTCTATAAATACCGTTGATCGGAAATCAAGCTTCAATCCAACACAATGATTATACTGTTTTTTCAAACC
>CAZJBA010000021.1:0-24080 GCA_964544065.1 uncultured Anaerolineales bacterium
TGGAGAAAACAAAATGTCAAACCATCAAAACGAGTTTCTTTCCCCTTCAGATATTCAGGCCCTGCACGATACCAGCATGAAACTGCTGGCCGAGGTAGGCATTCAATTCCCCGAAGACGAAGCCCTTGAAATCTTCAAACAAAACGGCGTCAAAGTCGATGGGCAGACTGTCCACTTGACGGAAGAGCAGATTATGGCTGCGGTGAAAAAAGTTCCCTCCCAATTCACCATTCAGGCTCGTGACCCCGAAAAAAGTGTCACCGTCGGCGACGGCGAACCGGTTTTTGCGCCCGGATACGGAGCCCCTTTCCTGATCGATCATGAAGAGGGAAAGCGCGCCCCCACGATGGAAGACTATCACAATCTGGTCAAACTAGCTCACATGTTGCCCAATCAGGATATGAGCGGGCACCTGATCGTTGAGCCTGGCGATGTGCCCAGCGAGACCGCCCACCTGGAAATGTTACTCGCCTCCATCCTCCACTCCGACAAGCCCTTCATCGGCAGCGCTGAGGGCAAAGAAGCTGCCCAACACACCATGGAAATGGGCGAAATCTTATTCGGTAAGAAGATGGAGCAACCATTCACCATCTGTCTGATCAACTCCCTGAGCCCCTTGGGTTACGGAACCGAAATGATCGAAGCTCTACTTGAATACGCTCGCGCTGGCCAACCGGCTGTTTTGGCCGCGCTGATTATGGCTGGCTCGACAGGCCCGATCACGATGCCTGGAGTCGTGGCCGTGCAAAACGCCGAACTCCTAGCGGGCATCACCCTGGCCCAACTGGTCAACCCGGGCACCCCCCTGCTCTATGGATCGACATCAACCAACATTGACATGCGCACTGGCGCACTGGCGCTTGGCGGTCCAGAATGCTCCCTGTACATCAAGACCCACGCAGCTCTGGCTGACTTTTACGGGCTACCGACCCGTGGCGGCGGCACGTTGACGGACTCCAGCGTTGTTGACGCCCAAGCCGGTTACGAATCGATGGCCAGCATGTTGACCACCGTCAACAGCGGCATTGACTTCGTCCTCCACGCAGGCGGCATCCTTGGCTCTTTCCTGGCCTTCTCGTACGAGAAATTCGTCGTCGATGATGAAATCTGCGGGATGATGCGCCACTATAGCAAGAAAATCGAGGTCTCCGCCGACACACTGGCTTACGACATCATCGCCAAGGTTGGCGCTGGCGGCCACTTCCTGGCAGAACCCCACACCCTCGACCGCTGCCGGACGGAATTCTGGCAACCGAATCTCTCCGACCGCAGCGGAATCGAGGCCTGGTGGGGCGGCGAGCAACTGGACACCGCGACTCGAGCTCACCAGCGCTGGCAAGACCTGGTCGAAAAACACGAAGACCCCGACCTGGACGAAGCCATCCAAAAAGATTTGAAAGCCTACGTCCAAGCCAAAAAAGAAGCTACAGAGTAGTCCGCTCCACCGGAGGCCGTCTCTCCCCCAGGCTAATCGCATATGGACAAAGATGTCCCTCTTACCCGCTCATAATTCGCCACCGTAAGCGTTCAGGCATGTCACCCTCGCCGTAGGCGTGCCGCTGGCAAGGGAGCGTATTTTGCGAACGAAGGGTCTCCCAAGCCACATGAGAGGAGATTCTTCGCCGCCGGAAAAGCGTTGGCGGCTTGCGCAGCATGCTTCCGGCAAGAATGACACCCCCGTGAACGCTTACTCGCCACCTACAACGCCTCGGGGACGGGGCCCAAGAGCAAGATCAGTTTGATGTGTCTCCAAATGCAATTTCCCTGGTCTCTCTCCCCTTCCGGAAAGATACCCAGGAGGTTTGAACAAGATAAATATCATCTGTTTGGATTACAAATCGCTAAACCCAAAACAAATAGCCTACTAAAACTGATATATTTGTAATATACTAGAGGTAGGTTCAGAAATAGTAACTTAGACCATTTTGTAAAGAGAGGTGTAATATGGCTGAAAATCTTACCACTGTTGTTTCGTCAAAGTCTCAGACTGTTGAAATCAGTCGTGATAAACCGACCGTCATCATTGGAGAACGGATTAACCCTACCGGGCGAAAATCGATGCAAAAGGCACTCAAGGCAGGCGATTTCGATGTCGTTCGCAACGATGCCAAAGCCCAAGTCGAAGCTGGCGCAACCGTTCTGGACGTGAACGCAGGCGTCCCCGGGGTTGACGAGGTCGAGCTGCTTCAAAAAACCCTCAAAACCGTTATGGAAGTCACGGACACCCCCCTGTGCATCGACACGGCTGACCCCCAGGCGCTAGAGGCTGCCCTGAAACTATACCAAGGCAAACCATTGATCAACTCCGTCAACGGCGAGGAACGATCACTGGAAGCTATTCTCCCCTTGGTCAAAGAATACGAGGCCGCTGTCATTGGCCTGTGCATGGACGAAGAAGGCATTCCCAAGACGGCTGAAGACCGCTTCAACGTAGCAGCTAAAATCATCGAGCGCGCCGGCAAACTGGGCATTCCGGTTGAGGACATCGTCATTGATCCCCTGGCCTTGACTCTGGGCGCCGACCACACCGCCGGAATCGTCGCCATGGACACAATCGAAAAGGTTGTCGAGGAATTCGGCGTCAACATCACCATGGGCGCCAGCAACATCTCCTTCGGCATGCCCGAACGCCATCATATCAACTCCACCTTTATCGCCATGTCCATCCACGCCGGGTTGACCTGCCCGATCACCAACCCCCTCGAAACGGATGTACGAATCGCTATCTTGGCTGCCGACCTGAGCATGGGACGCGACGAATATGGCATGACCTGGCTCAAGGAATACCGCGCTCGTCAGAAAAAAGAAGATTAAATCAAACCCAGCAAAGAGGGCGAGCTATGAATCTAACAGATGCGGAGAAAGCCTACAAACAAATCAAGCGTCAAATCATCACAACCAGACTTGCTCCTGGGGTTGTCATTAGCGAAGCCCAGTTGATGAAACAACTCGAACTGGGACGAACTCCCATTCGTGAAGCCATCAAACAACTCCAGACCGAAGACTTCATCACCGTCACGCCGCGCCGAGGTATGTTCGTGACAGATATATCCATTACGGACTTGTCTCAACTCTTTGAGGTTCGCATCGAGTTAGAAGCACTCTCTGCCCGCCTGGCGACCCAACGCATCACCAACAACCAACTTATCAAATTAGAGAAATTAGCGCAGCAATACCAAGAGAATCATCCCACCGAAAAAGATACGTTAATCGACCTGGATGCAGATTTTCACAATCTGATCGCCGAAGCTGCGCACAACAAGTTTTTGCATAAAATCGTGGGGTATTACTATGATCTATCCATCCGGATTTGGTACCTAGCCATCAACTATGCCAAGCCGGAAGATATCGATGTGAGCGCTCATCTGGAAGTGCTTGAAGCCATCAAGTCTCAGGATGAGCAAAGTGCTGATCAGAGAATGCGAAAGCACGTTCACGATTTTCACCAAATCATCAAGCAGTATATTTAATCTTGTTAGGAGGATGTACCATGAGTGATATATTTTCAGAACTTTCTACTGCTGTAATCGAAGGCAACATTGGCGCTATGGAAGACCTGACCCAAGACGCCCTAGATGAAGGCCTAGGAGCCAAAGAGATCCTTGACCAAGGTCTAATGCCTGGCATGGATCACGTTGGTGTTGAGTTCAAAGCGGGCAACATGTTCGTGCCCGAAGTCTTGCGCTCCGCCCGCGCCATGCAAGAATCCATGATCACCATTCGCCCCATGCTGGCCGAGACCGGCGTCGAAATGACCGGCAAAATTTTGCTCGGCACCGTCAAGGGCGACCTGCACGACATTGGCAAGAACCTCGTCGGCATGATGTGCGAAGGTGCCGGATTCGATGTCAAAGACATTGGCAAAGACATCGAACCCGAAGCGTTCGTCGAAGCCGTCAAGGACTATGAGCCTGACATCCTAGGCATGTCCGCCCTGCTGACCACCACCATGCGCGCCATGGGCGACACCATCAAGGCTTTGGAAGAAGCTGGTGTGCGCGACAAGCTCAAGATCATGATCGGCGGCGCCCCCGTCACCGATGAGTTCGCCCAGCAAATTGGCGCTGACGCCTACGCGTCCAATGCTGCCGCCGCCTCCGAAACGGCTAAAAAGTTTGTTAGTGCATAACCTTAGGAGCACAGAAAAAAAGGAGTAGGCCGAAAGACAAGTGAAGAACTTGCCCAACCCCTGCTCCTTTCTCTACTCCTTACCAGAAAGGAACGAGATTATGAGAACGAACTATCGTGTAAACTCCGGCACCCAGTTCCGGATGCTCTCAGAAGATCAATTAGAAGAATTACGCGACAGTGTATTCCACGTGCTAGAATATACCGGACTTGAGGTGCATCACGAAGAAGCGCGCGATATCCTGCATCAGGCTGGCGCCTGGGTAGATGGATTAAGGGTTCGCATTCCATCCTACCTTGTCAAAGATGCGCTCAGCAAAGCACCCCGCAGCTTCAAGCTCTTTGCCCGGGATGGGAATCCGGAACATGATATTCACATTGGCCCCGGACGGGCTCACTTTGGTCCTGGGCCAACCTGTCCCAACTTCATCGACACGGAAACCTTGGAACGACGCCCCTACGTCAAGGCCGACGTTCCCAAAGTCGCCACCGTCGTCGACGCGCTCCCCAACATCGACTTCTGCGAATCGCTGGGTACCGTCGACGACGTGCACCACGATCTTGGCGCGTTGTACGAATTTGCGGGCATGTTCCCCAACACCAGCAAACCGATCGTGGCTTGGTCGTATGACAAGTTCGACTCAACAGGCATTCACGAAATCGCTGTCGCAGAAGCCGGTGGGCAAAAAGAATTCGAACGTCGCCCCAATTACGTCCACTACTGCGAACCGCTATCGCCGTTGGTCAGCACTGAAGAAGCACTGGACAAATTGGTTTTCGCTGCTAATAACCGTGTACCTTTGATTTTCACCCCCTGCCCCATTGCTGGAGGCACTGCCCCGGTAACCCCCGCCGGAATCATCACCCAAGGTGCTGCTGAGTCGTGGATGGGCCTGGTCATCGCGCAGACACTCCAACCCGGTTTGCCCTTCTTCATGGGCGGCGTTTTCTCGGTGATGGATATGAGCGATATGATCTTGGCTTACGGCGCTCCCGAGCTACCTTTGATGATGGCCGGCCTGACCGAGTTGGCCCACTACGCTGGCCTGCCCTTGTGGCAAACCGGCGGCTGCACCGACTCGAAGACTTTTGACGAACAAGCTCTAATCGAAGGTTCCCAATCAGTTTTCTTCTCCGCTCTCACCGGCGGCGACCTGACCCACGATGTCGGCTACACCGAGAGCGCCATGACCGGTTCGGTCTTCCAACTCTGCGCCATGGATGAAGCCATCGGCTACTCCCGACGCATCACCCGCGGCATTGAGGTCAACGAGGATACACTGGCCGTCGACGTCATTCACAATGTTGGCCCCAACGGCCACTATCTGCGCGAGAAACACACCCGCCGATACTACAAGAACGAGTTCTGGTATCCCAATCTATGTGACCGCCGCAACTACGAAGAGTGGGAGATGATGGGCAAGAAAACGATGAAAGACCGCACGGTTGCCCGCGTCCGAGAAATTCTCACGACCCACGAAGCCACTCCGATCAAACCCGAGACTGAAGAAGTAATCGAAGAAGTCTTGGCCAAAGCGGAAGAACGCGTAGCCGAATGACAGCTAGAGAAAATAACTGAGGAGAAATAAGATGAGCAGCATTTTAGAAAGACTATCAACCGCCATTTTAGAAGGCGATGAAGAAAAAGCCCCCAAGCTTGTAGAAAAAGGGCTTGACAATGATTTAAGCCCCAAAGAAATTCTCGACAACGGCCTGGTTGTAGGCATGGACGAAGTCGGCGTCCGCTTCAAGCGCGGCGATATGTTCGTCCCCGAAGTACTGATGTCCGCTGACGCTATGGCCGCGAGCATGAAGATTTTGCGCCCGTTGCTGGTCGAAAGTGGCGCCGAATTGCTCGGCACCATCGTGATGGGCACCGTAAAAGATGACCTCCACGACATTGGCAAGAACCTTGTCAGCATGATGTGCGAAGGCGCCGGCTTCGAGATCGTCAACATCGGCTTCAACGCCGAACCGGAAAAATTCATCGGGGCGATCAAAGAGCACCAGCCCGATGTTGTCGGCATGTCCGCCATGTTGACCACGACGATGCGCGCCATGAGTCACACCATCAAAGCCATCGAAGAGGCCGGATTGCGCGACCAGGTCAATATCATGGTTGGCGGCGCCCCCGTTGACAAAGAATTTGCCGACGCAATCGGAGCGGACGGCTACGGCTCCAACGCAGCCCACGGCTCCGAAGTCGCTCAGCAACTTGTCGCCTGAGGCAAAAGGATTTAGAGGCGCTAACGTGACTTCTGCCAGCAAATTGCCCATCGTCGTGATTTCTTGCAAGGTGTTCCAACCTTTGCTAGAAAAGTTCATCCCAGAAGATATGGCCGAACAGGTCACCTTCATGGATTATGGGCTTCATCGCGTACCGGACCAACTTACCTACACCATTCAAGATGCCATCGATGCCGTCGAAGAACCCAGCCTGATCATCTTGGGTTATGGGTTATGCGGAAACGGATTAAAAGGCATTAAATCTCGAGAACATACCCTGTTAATCCCTCGCACCGATGACTGCATCGCAATTTTGCTGGGCTCTTACCAAAAATACATCCAAGAGTTCGACGCTACGCCCGGAACCTACTACCTGACCAAAGGCTGGTTGGAATCGGGCAGCGATCCACTCAAAGAGTATCGGGAGTACGAAGAAAAATACGGCCAAGAGGATGCAACTTGGATCATGGATCAACAATACCAACACTACGAACGGTTGGCGTTCATTGCCCACGACAACGAAGACCTGGACAAATATCGCCCCCAAGCCCAAGAAGTTGCTCACTACTGCCAACGTTGGAACATGAGGTACGAAGAAATCCTCGGATCAGACGATTACATCCACCGCTTGGTGGAGAAATCCCTCAAGCCGGATCGAATCGACGACGAAGATTTTGTGATTGTGCCTCCCAACGGAGAAGTCACTCAAATGATGTTCATGCGCCGATAAAGCTTAACAAGTTGACAAACAGCTTAAAGTCACCCTGATGATTCCAAATCTCCAAATCAACAACCAAGGGATGCAAATCACCAGGAAAAATAGGAGAAACAAACATGCAAGTAAAGAAAACGAACTATCTCGTGAACGCCACCCCTACGTTTGAGGTGCTCACCGAGGATGAAATCGAAGCAATTTATTTCTCAGCCCTGACAGTGCTGTACGAGACCGGCGTTCGCGTATACGAAGAAGAAGGCATCCAAGTCGCCTATGATGCAGGGGCTATCGTCGAAGATAAAACCGATGACAGCGCGCTGGTAAAGGTTCCACCCTGGTTGATCGACAAAGCCCTGTCCACCGTACCCCGCAAGGTCGTCGTCTACGGGCCAGAACGTGAACACAAAATGGAACTGTACAAAGACGCCATCTACTACGGTGCCGGTTCCGACACCCCCTTCACGATTGACCCCTACACCCAAGAACGACGCCGGGCTAAGTACCAAGACGTTAAAAATTTAGCCCGCATCGCCGAAGCCTTACCCAACATCGACTTCCACATGTCCTTGGGCATCGTCCAGGACACGGCAGTCGGCACCTATGACCGCTGGCAATACCTGGCCATGCTGGAAGGCACCAACAAGCCGATCAACATCACGGCCGTAGACCTGGATGGTCTCCACGACCAACTCGAGATGGCTTACATTCGACTGGGCGGCAAAGATGAATGGAGAAAAGGACCGATCTTCTCCCTGTACATCGAGCCGGTTTCACCGCTGAGCCACTCCGAAGAGGTTGTCCAGAAATTGCTCTTCGCCACGGACCACGAAATCCCCTTTGTCTACACCCCCTGCCCCCTGGCAGGCGCAACAGCTCCATCCACGTTGGCTGGCACCGCTGTTCAGGCCCTGACCGAGAGCTTGTTCGGCATCTTCCTGAGCCAGGCGCGCAAACCGGGCGCCCCTCTGATCATCGGTGGCCTGATGTCCAACATGGACATGCGCACCACCGTGTACTGCTACGGTTCGCCCGAGATGGCCCTGCTCAGCGCGGCCTACACCCAGATTACCAAATGGCTGGGCCTGCCTGAGTACGAAACCGCCGGCTGCTCCGACGCCAAGATGTTCGACGAGCAAGCCGCCATGGAAGCCTCCATCAACATTGCTACCGCAGCGCTGATCGGCGGCAACATGATCCACGACGTGGGCTACCTGGAGCAAGGCCTGTCCAGCTCCCCCGAAATGCTAGTCGCCTCCGACGAGATCATCGACCGGGTCAAGCGCATCATGCGCGGCATCCCCGTCAATGCTGAAGAAGTCGGCCTAAATGTCATGGACGAAGTCGGCCCTGGTGGTCACTATCTCGATCACGACCACACCTACAACCGCTTCAAGACAGACATATGGCGCCCCGACCTGACCGATCGACTCAACTGGCAGAACTGGGAAGCCGCTGGCAGCAAAGCCTACCGCGACCGCGTCCACGAGCGCGTCATCGAAATCCTCGAGAAGGAAGAAGAACCGCTCATGGAAGACAAAATGTACAAAGAACTGCGACGCATCTGCGAGTTGGCTGATGAACGACACAAAGATGAGGAATTGGACTTTGACATGTTTGGGTAATCCCTAAACACCGTTCCGTTCATCTATCTATCTTCACCCCATAGGGGCGTGACTCCAGATGCGCCCTCAGGACGCAATCCCCTGGTCAAAGTCCCGAGGAGCCTGTCTGCAAGTCGCGCCCCTTCAGTTTTCAAGTAATGCAAATGTAAGCGTTCACACCCCTCGCTAATAGAACGCAGATTACGCGGATACAACTGATTTTCGCGGATATACAATCTATAATCTGCGAAAATCTGCCCAATCCGTGTTGCCATGGGCACGCACAGCAATCCGCGTTCCATTTCGGGTTTTTTTATCCATACCCTGAACGTTTACAAAGTATCTTCTCAATATTTTGGAGAAACGATTATGTAGCCGGGGTTTCCACGCCATGGGCGCGCAGAGCGACCCCGTGAAAGCGAGATTTGGGAATCTCGGCTACATGTTTCCCGCTTTTTTGTGAAGATACAGGATAACCACAAAAAACATCAGAACCAGCAAATTTCTGCACGATCCCCAAATTGAGGCATCAAATTGGTAACCAAAAACAAATCCTCTGAGACCCTGGTTTTAGGCATCGATACTGGCGGCACATATACGGATGGCGTTTTATTGAACTACAATTCGCACCAAGTTTTGGCCTCCCACAAAAGCCTGACAACGAAACGCAACTTTTCTATCGGCATCGAAAATGTGATTGAAGCTATCGATATTCAAAATCCTGAGGCCATACAAATGGTGTCGATTTCGACGACATTGGCGACCAACGCTATCGCCGAAGGCAAGGGCAAACGAGTCGCCCTTTTCCTGATCGGATATGATCCCGACTTGGTGGCCTCGTTTCAAATGGAAAGCCGCTTCGCGACCCCAAATTTCCATTACTTTCGCGGTGGCCACGACCTCTACGGGCAAGAAAAAGAAGAACTAGACTTATCCGCTATTCTTGCAAAGACCAATGAAATCAAGAGTCAAGTTGACGCCATTGCCATTTCCAGTTATTTTAGCCCGCTTAATCCGGAGCACGAAAGCCGCGCCTACAAGGCCGTTTCGCGAGTATGCGATCTTCCCATTGTGTTGGGGCACCAGCTTTCGACCAAGCTAGGTTCGGTGGAACGAGCCACAACGGCAGCGCTCAACGCTTCGCTCATCTCTGTTCTCCAAGATTTCATTGTGGCCGTTCGCCGGGCGATGGAACACCGCGGCATCGACGCACCCCTGATGGTGGTGCGCGGGGATGGCACCTTGATGAGCGACGAGTTCGCCGCCCGCACCCCGGTAGAAACGATCCACTCCGGGCCCGCGGCCAGCGCCATTGGAGGCCGTTTCCTTTCCAACCGTGACAACGCTCTGATCGTAGACGTGGGCGGCACGACCACCGATATCGCCTTGATCCAAGACGGCGAAGTAACCATCAGCGAAGAAGGGGCCTCCGTCTCCGATTACAAAACAGCCGTCCAAGCAGCTAACTTGCTTTCCATTGGGGTTGGGGGAGACAGCCACATCAACATCGATCGCAAAAACAACCTTACCATTGGGCCAGAAAGAGTGGTGCCCTTGGCCTACTTGGCCCACCAATACCCACAGATCGAGAATTACCTCAAATTATTGGCTCACGAATCTTGGCCTGCTCCCCACCCTCATAGGCTGGAGCACTGGTTCCTGCTACGGGAGCCAAGCGATGACCACGTCATCAAAAGCAGCCAAGAACAACTCTTGATCGATTTGCTCAGCGACGGGCCCAAACCTGTCCACGAGCTGGTAGAAAAATCCGGATTATTACATAAAAACCAGCTTGATGCCAAAGAACTTCTCCGCCAGGAAATCATTGCCAAGTCAGGCTTGACCTCAACCGATTTGCTTCACATTGATGGTCGCTACACACCCTGGAACGTCGAGGCGGCCCAATGCGGGCTAACGGTATTCAGCCATCACTACTCCTGGGATGAGGACGAATTGGCTGATTTTATCTGGTCGCGCATCACCGAGATGATTACACAGACGATCATCGAGTTTCTTTCAGAGAAGAAGATCCCTGCCAATCCGGATAAGGACGAGATCGGCGCCTGGTTCTTCCAAAACAGCCTCTATCCTAATCATCCCCATCTGGAGACAAGCATTCGACTACAAACGCCCATCATCGGTATCGGCGCTCCCGCCGGAATCATGTTGAAGGAGGTGGGAAAGTCCCTGAACACCGACCTAATCCTGCCAGATTATCACTACGTCGCCAACGCTGTTGGCGCCATTGCAGGAAGTATCATGGTATCGGAAGAAATCTTGATCTACCCTCATTTGTCGCCCTCCGGCCTGGACATCATCAGCTATTACGTCCAGGCGCGTGACAGCCGCAGCGAGTATGAAGAGCTAGAGGACGCGCTTGACCACGCCCGTGAGGTAGGCCAAGAACGGGCCCTAAATGCTGCCCTACGCTCAGGGGCCGATAATCCCCAAGTCACCATCGAACAAGTAGACGATGGATTAGATTCCTATCGCGTGCGCGTACAAGCTGTTGGAAAACCGCGCCTGTCGAAATAAAAGGTAATGGAGATACCCTATGGAACTTGCTCGAGTAGATACACAGCGCGCTTACGAACTGATTCGAGAGAAAATTACAACCCTGGAACTAAAACCCGGTTCCAGCATCGATGAAAGCAGGTTGGCCAAAGAAATCGATACCGGCCTGACTCCCGTTCGAGAAGCGCTCAAATTACTGATCCACGAACATTTGGTAGAAGCCCCCCCGCGGGGATTATATGTCACCGACGTCAAGGTGGATGAATTGCAAAAAATCAGCAATATCCGTCTCTTGCTAGAGCCTTATACCGCTCGTGAGGCAGCCAAACACGCAACCGCCGATGACCTGGTCATCTTAGAGGCGCTCTGCCAGGAACAAGCCGAAGTGCCCAAAGATGAACCGCGCAAATTATTCGAAGTTGATCACAAATTTCATCACGCCCTGGCCCAAGCCGCAGATAATAAATATCTGGCTCAAATTTTGGAGCAATTCTATGGGCTCTCGCAACGGCTTTGGTTCATGGCGCTGCCTCACCTTGGGTTTTTGCCGGACGCTGTCGAAACCCACCTGGAAATGGTCGCGGCGATCAAAACAGGCGATTCCGATCGCGCCGCAGAAATCATGAAAGAGCACATTCAAGATTTCTACGACAAGGTTTTCAAGATTCTCAAAGAGATGTACTAAGTTCCTTCCTCGGGCGTATCTCGTTGTCTAAAACGCCCCGGGGACAGGGCTCAAGAGCAAATTCAGCGCTCATATGTTTCTATATGCCATTAACCTTATGTTTCACCCATTGTTTATGCAAAAGGTGGTATAAATAGAATACCATCAGACGTAGACAGCAGGAGGAACTTTATGCTAGTAAAGGAACGCATGACCCCCAACCCCATCTGTGGGTATCCGGAAATGCCTGTCACCGAAGCCCAATCATTGATGCAAGAAAAAGGTATACGCCATCTCCCCATTCTCGAAGAGGACAACTTAGTCGGCTTGATCACCCAACGATCGCTGCTGAAGGCGCTGCCATCCGATGTCAGCAACTTTAGCCGCTTCGAAATTAGTTACACGTTGGCCAAGATCAAAGTTCACACCGTAATGGTCAAGGACTTGATCACCGTCGATGAGGATACTCCCATCGAAGAAGCATCTCGCGTCATGGCCGATGAACGTATCGGCTGCCTACCGGTCATGCGGGATGGAGACCTGGTCGGGATCATCACCGACAATGACCTGTTCAACATCATGGTTTCATTGCTGGGCTCCCGAATTCCCGGCATTCGCGTCTCCGTGCTGCAACCCGACCGCGTCGGCGAAGTAGCCCGGCTGACCAACGCGATCGCCGACGAGGGAGGCTATCTCTCCGTGTGTGTCGGATACTATCCTGATAGCCATCCCGAGTCCTGGGTCTCTGTCTGCAAAGTGAAAAACATGGAAGTAGAACACCTGGAAGAGGTAATTAACCGATTAGAAGATACAAGTATTCAAGACCTGCGCGTGATAAGGGAGGAGGACCAATGAACAAGACCTTCCAACACCCAGGTGGAGCTGTCATGGTTGTAGGCGGCGGAATTGGGGGCATGAGAGCCGCTATTGATTTGGCTGAAGCCGGATTGAAAGTTTATTTGGTCGAGCGGGACGCAGGGCTGGGGGGGCGCGTGGCCCAATTGGGGTTCATGTTCCCGACTCATGACTGTGTCCTTTGCCGAGGCACGTCCGACCACGGCTACGGGTGCACGCGCCCGGCCATCTCGCCAGCCTTCCTGGATCATAACCGGCACCCCAACATCGAAGTCTTGACGCGCACAGAAATCGCCGATGCCAGCGGCCAGTCCGGAGATTTCACCATCACCCTCAACCACGAGCCTCGCTACATCGACGTTGATCGCTGCACCAACTGCGGTCTGTGCGTGGCAGCTTGCCCCGAGCGCATGCCCAGCGAATTTCAAGAATCGCTGGTCACGCGCATGGCCGTGCACAAAAGCGCACCGCGCTCGCTGCCCAACACCTACTTCATCGACAAGGTTGAGGCCTGCGACACATGCCATCGCTGCGAGGAGGTTTGCCCCACCGGAGCGGTCAACCTCGACGAGCAGCCCTGGCAAGAAACCATCAACGTCTCCGCCATCATCTTAGCCCTGGGTTACAAACTTGCAGACCCGAGGGAATTAGCCGAATATGGTTACGGGCGTTACCTCAACGTGGTTCACAGCATGCAATATGAGCGCTACTTGAGCCATTCCGGGCCCACGGAGGGTTTGCTGCTGCGCCCGTCTGACAACACCCCGCCCGAGCGCGTCGCCTGGCTGCAATGTATCGGCTCTCGCGATCAGGAACACCCCTATTGCTCATCGATATGCTGTATGTACGCCACCAAAGAGGCCGTCCTGGCCAAACAACGGCTGGGTGACGACGTCCACTGCCAAATCTTCATGATGGACGAGCGCGCCTTCAACAAAGAGTACAACGCCTATTTCTACCAATCCTACGAAGAATACGGCGTCGAATACACCCGCTGCCGCATCTCCGAATTGCACGAAGATGCCGAAACCAAAGACCTGAGTGTACGTTATCTGGACCCGGAGAGCGGGAAGATGAAAGAGGAGCGCTTTGACATGGTCGTGCTCTCCGTCGGCGTTCAGCCCCCAACGGGCGCCGAGGTCGTCGCCCGGCAATTAGGCTTTGACCTCAACGAGCACGGTTTTTGCCAAACGGACAAATTCAACCCTCTCGAAACCAGTCAACCGGGCATTTACGTCTGTGGAGCTTTCTCCACGCCCAAAGAAATCGCCGAAACGATCATCGACTCGGCCGGTGCTGCCGGCGACGTGATGCGTATGTTCCACAACCATCTGGGGGAACTTCCCTACAGCCGGGAATACCCTTTCCTAAGTAAGGGCGACTTCCCCCCCGAGCGGGACGTTCGCGGGTTGCAACCCAGAGTGGGTGTCTTCGTTTGTCGCTGCCACCCCACCATCGAAGGCGTTATCGACCTCGAGCGGTTGGTCTCCCAGGCTGAAACCTTCCCCAACGTGGTCCACGCCGAGGAGATCGGCTATGGTTGTTTCCCCGAAGGAACCGACGCAATTAAAACAGCCATTCAAAAACATGATCTCAACCGCGTGGTCGTGGCCGGATGTAGCCACCGCACGCACGAATCCCTGTTTCAGCGCACCGTCAGGGAGGCGGGCTTAAACGCTTATCTGCTGGAAATGGCTAACATCCGCGGTTTCTGCGCCTGGGTGCATCCCCACGAGCCGGAAAAAGCGACCCGCAAAGCCATCGAAATGGTACGGGTTGCGATCGGCCGCGCCAATACGCTGGAACCCATTTACAAATCCGCAGTAGCGCCCAGCCAGAGAGCGCTGGTGGTTGGAGGCGGCGTTTCGGGCATGAGCACCGCGTTGGCCATCGCCGATTCGGGCTTCAACGTCGTCCTGGTCGAGCGAGAGCAAGCCCTGGGCGGCAACCTGCACAAAGTGCAATACGTCGTGGAGGGCTACAACCCCCAACGCCTGCTGCGCGATCTGGTCAACCGGGTGCGGGCACACGAGCGCATCGAAGTTCACATTCGAACCGAATTAATCGATCACGATGGACACGTAGGCGCTTATCACGCTTTACTGCGTCATCAAGATGGTCGCGAAACATCTGTCTCCCACGGGGTGACCATCGTCGCCACCGGCGGACAAGAAGCTCGCGGGAGCCATTACATGCTCGGCGAACACCCCCGAGTGATCACCCAACTGGAATTGGAAGAAATCATCACCCATCAACCCGAAAAGATCGACGAGGTTGAAGACGTGGTCATGATCCAGTGCGTTCGCCCGGAAGGAGCAGAATATGATTACTGCTCCCGTATCTGCTGCACCAGCACGATCAAAAACGCGATCAGGCTAAAGATCTTCAAACCCAATTGTCGCGTCACGGTGCTCTATAAAGACATCATCACCTATGGGTTCAGAGAGCAGTACTACACCGAGGCCCGAGAGCGCGGCGTCATCTTCGTTCGCTACGAAGATACGGACAAGCCCCAGGTAGAAAGCATGAACGGCGATATTCAAATCAAGGTCCAAGAACCGATGCTAGGGCGTCCCATGACCATCAAGCCAGACATGCTGGTATTGAGCACAGCGGTCGAACCCTCCCAGGGCACGAAGAAGTTAGCAAAAATTCTGGATGTCCCCCTCTCCAACGAGGGCTTCTTCTTGGAAGCGCACATCAAGATGCGCCCAATGGATTTCATGGAGGAGGGCATCTTCATCTGCGGCATCGCCCATTACCCCAAGTTCATCGAAGAGAGCATCAGCCAAGCCTTGGCCACAGCCGGACGAGCGACGACGATCCTGTCCAAGCAAGATTTCCATTATGGCGGCACTGTTGCCGTGGTCGACCCCGACAAGTGCGTCGGATGTCTGACCTGCGAGCGCACCTGTCCCTTCGAAATCCCCCGTGTCGACGATCAACACACGGGCGTAGGCGAGCTGGGCGGCGCTGCATACATCGAGCCGAGCCTGTGCCACGGTTGCGGCACATGCACCGCCGAGTGTCCGGCCAACGCGATCCAATTGATGAATTACACAGATGATCAAATCATGGTACCCGACTATCCGGTCTTAGGAAGGTGGCAAACCGTATGAACCAGAAAACGTTCGAGCC
Organism: uncultured Anaerolineales bacterium; assembly: GCA_964544065.1. Taxonomy (GTDB): domain Bacteria; phylum Chloroflexota; class Anaerolineae; order Anaerolineales; family UBA11858; genus JAYELX01. The sequence continues at coordinate 15,842 of CAZJBA010000021.1, forward strand.
AGAAATCACTGCTTTCATGTGCATCTATTGTGGCTATATGGCTGCCGATACAGCCGCGGCCCTGCGCATTGAATATCCCCCTAACGTCAAACTGGTGAAATTGCCCTGCACGGGCAAGACGGACCCGCGCTACATTCTCAAAGCCTTTGAAGATGGCGCCGATGGCGTCTACATTGTTGCTTGCCCGATCGGAAATTGCCATCACGTGCGCGGCAATGAACGCGGCCACGCCCGCGTCAAACGAACCCAAGGCATCCTTGGCGAAATCGGCCTGGAGCCAGAACGCCTGGAAATGTACTTTATGTCCGGTGGTCAAGGGCTCACCTTTGCCAATGCGGCCAAGGAGATGACCAAACGAGTCCGAAAACTGGGGCCAAACCCTCTCAAAGCTTAGTCAGCAACGGATGCTCTCACGTTAAGTCAAGTAGTGACGTAAATAATTTACGTCACTACTTGTTTTCGTGAGCATCACATCGAGGTAACCTTTTCTTTCGAAAGTGCATCTAACCAATTGTCAGATGAATTCCGTGTTCCATTTCGAGTTCTTTTACCTCTCCTGACGGTTACAATCTTAAAGTCCATCACTCATCTGTTTTCGGAATCACCACTTTTTGAGAAGATACGAAGGAGCCACTATGCCCGAAGTAACCATCATCTACGGTGAACAGCAAAAAACCGTCACAGCGGAGAATGATTCCATCCTTGGGGATGTCATCGCCAAGTCGGGCTTTCCCCTGGAGCAACCTTGCGCCGGCCGCGGCACCTGTGGAAAATGCAAGGTTCTGGTCGAAAAAGGCATCGCTGAACCCGATGAAATCGAACTCAAAAATCTGACCCCGGGCGAACTAGCCTTGAACAACCGACTGGCCTGCCGCGCCCGTGTCAAGGATGAAACCCGCATTGTGCTCTCCCCCATTGTGGTCTACTCCAACAAAATTTTCAAACACAGTGACCGTTACAGAAAAGAGAAAGATGTCCCCCTGGGATTGGCCATCGACCTGGGCACGACCACCGTGGCCGCTTTCCTGACCATGTTAGACGATGGCGAAGTGGAAGCCGCCGGCGGCGGACTCAACCAGCAAACCGTTTATGGCGCCGATGTCATCTCTCGCCTGGCCGCAGCCGTCGATAACCCCAACAACGCCGAGCGGTTGCACCGCCTAGCCCTGGCCTCGATCAACCAGGCCGTTGATTCGCTCAAGCTTTCCTCCCGAATCCGCGAGCGGATCGAACGGGTCACCATCGTAGGTAATGTGGCCATGCACCACCTGCTGGCCAAACAACCGCTCGATCGATTGGCCGTGATGCCCTTTCAGCCCCACAGCGCCGACTCGATCGTGAACGCCAACCCTCTGATGGGAGGCATTTTCCCGCAACAGACAAAAGTCTCGCTGCCCCCCCTGATCGGCGGCTTCGTCGGTTCCGACGCCCTGGCCTGTCTGGCTTATTTTGGCTTCGACGACGCCGAGGCGCCCATGGTCGCGATCGACCTGGGCACCAACGGCGAGGTGATGGTCACCGATGGCGATAGAATCTTGACCGCCTCGACCGCGGCCGGACCCGCCTTCGAGGGTGTCAACATCTCCTGTGGCTCACGGGCCGTGGACGGCGCCATCACCAAGGTCTCCTTGAACGACGATCACTTCGAGTTGACCACCATCGCCGACGCGGAACCCGTCGGGCTGACCGGCTCTGGCTTGCTCAGCGCCATCGCTGAATTCCGCCAAGCCGAAATCATCGATCCAAGCGGGCGAATCAACCCGGAGTGCGACCAATATTCCGACAAGATCGAAAACGGCGACGAAGATTCAATCGAGCAACCAAGCCTCACCAGCGGAACCTTGCCTCCGGAGTGCGAACGTTTCGCCAATCAAATCAGCAAAGACAATCATGGGACGCGCCGTATCCAACTGACGCCCGACAAGGAACTCTATCTGACCCAGCTCGATATCCGCGAGTTACAGAAAGCCAAGGGCGCCATCCGAGCCGCCATCGATGTGCTCATGAACCGACTCGACTTGAAGCCGGAAGACATGCAGAAGGTCATCCTGACCGGCTCTTTTGGCGGCCAAGTGGATATCGATGCCATCCTCCAGATTGGGATGATCCCGCCCGTGCGACGTCAGGCCGTGGCAACCATCGCCAACGGTGCCGGGCTTGGAGCGGCCATGTTCCTGACCGACGAGGGCTTTGCCCTGGCCGAAAAATTGGCCCAAAAAGCCCAGCAAGTGGACTTGGACCTCGACCCCCAGTTCAACCGTTTCTACGTCGAAGGAATGACTCTGGCGCCGAACAAAGAAACTGTCCGTGAATAACTTCGTAGGGATCTTCTCAATATTTCGGGGAAACAGATGTGTAGCCGGGGTTTCCACGCCATGGGCTGCACCGAACGACCCTGCTCGGTTCGCCAGAGGCGTGCCTTGCCCAACGGCAAAACCTTCGCAACCCGATTAGTGGAAGAATGACATGGACTGTGCAATGACCCATCCATGTTAGACTGACCGCAATGCCGCCATCAACCCACCGACTCAAGCCTAAACAAGGATTGGGTCACTGTGCGTAAGTGCCAAACAAGACATTAGGAGCAAACTGTTTCAATGCCAAACCAAAAAACCCAACAACCTCCCGTCAACATCCAAGGGCTCATTCTCGTCATCCTGGCGACGGTCTGCTGGTCTACCTCAGGGATCTTCATCAACCGGATCATCACAGGGAGCGAAATATCCCCCATCGGACTCGCTTTTTGGCGCGATCTGTCCACCTTTTTGTGCCTGCTGGTTGGCATCGCCATCGTTCGACCAGCCTATCTGTCGGTCAAGCGGCGCGACGTTCCCTGGCTCTTGGCGATGGGCGCCATCAGCATCGGCTCGTTTCACGTCATGTGGAACACCGCCGTGATGAGGGTGGGCGCATCCATCTCGACGGTGCTCCAATGCAACGCCCCCATCTTCGTCACCCTGATGGCCTGGAAACTCTTCGACGAGCCCCTGACGGGACGCAAAATCGCCGCAGTGGTGCTCGCCGCGCTGGGAATCATTTTCATCTCCGGCATTCGCGGCACAGGCGGCATGCAGGTGACCACCGTGGGAATCATCATCGCCCTGGGCTCGGCAATCACCTACGGATCGTTTAGTTTGTTCGGCAAAAAGTTGACCGGCGATTACAGCTCCTGGACGATTCTGCTATATGTCTTCGGCTTTGCCACCCTGATCTTGCTGCCGCTCCAATTTGGGCAACCCGCCCCCTGGCCTCTCCCCGGCAACATGGTGATTTTCTTCATCGCCCTCGTCCTGTTCACCACCATCACCGGATTCGGGCTCTACACAACCGGGTTGGGCAAACTTCAGGCCAGCATCGCTTCGATCACCTCCACAACCGAGGTCGTCTTCGCTGGAGTCCTGGCCTATATCTTTTTGGGAGAACGCCTGGACACGTGGCAAATCATCGGCTCCTTTCTCATCGTGGCAGGCGTCATCCTGGTCTCGCTGACAAACAAGAAAAAGAAAAATTCGACATCACCCCAATACTCGTAACGGAAAGAATATGACTGAACTTGTCCTTGGAATCGACACCGGCGGAACCTACACCGACGGCGTACTGTTAGACTATCAAACCCGAGAAGTCGTGGCAACCACCAAAACGCTGACCACCCGCCACGACCTGACCGAGTGCATCTTGACTGCCCTGGATGATCTGGCTGAGAACATTCCCAACGGCCCCGACCAAATTCGCCTGGTGACCATCTCGACGACTCTGGCGACCAATGCAATAGCGGAGGGAAAGGGCCGCCCTGTGGCCCTTTTCTTGCTGGGATACGACCGCGACCTGGTCAGAAAATTCAACCTGGAGGGAAATTTCGCTACCTCGACATTTCATTACGTGGAGGGAGGCCACACACTGAATGGCGAAGAGCAGACTCCCTTGGATGTCGCTACCCTTTTGGAACATGCTACCGCCCTCCAAGACGAGGTTGAAGCATTTGCCGTTTCTGGTTACTTCAGCCCCTTCAACAACGAGCACGAAGAGCGTTCCTTTGCCGCCATCACCGAAGCCACCGGCCGCCCGATCGTGCTCGGGCACCAACTGGCCAGGAAACTAGACTCGGTCCAACGCGCCACCACAGCGACCTTGAACGCCTCGCTGCTTTCCATTTTGCAAGATTTTATATTGGCTATGCGCAATTCATTGGATGAACGCGACATCAACGCCCCCCTGATGGTCGTGCGCGGTGATGGCGCCCTGATGAGCAGCGCCATCGCCGAAAAGCGCCCCGTCGAGACGGTCCACTCCGGCCCGGCAGCCAGCGCCATTGGAGCCCGTTTTCTGGCCGAGCGAGACAAAGCCCTGGTGATCGACATTGGCGGCACCACCACCGACATCGCCATCATCGACGGCGGCCAGGTCAACGTGCGCGAGGAAGGCACCTCCGTCGGCGACTATCAAACCGCCGTACGGGCAGCCCACATCCGCTCGATTGGGTTGGGCGGCGACAGCATCATCAGCCTCGATGTAGAAAATCAACTCAAAATTGGGCCCGCGCGCGTCACGCCCCTCTCCTACTTAGCCGATACCAACCCGTATGTGGCTGAAAAAGTCAGGAACCTGCTCCGTGGCGGCGGAAAACGCAGCCCTGACCAGATTGAATTCTGGTATCTCCAACGCGCCCCCAACCACACGGTCAACAACGACAGGGCCAGAAAAGTGCTCGCCATGCTGGAAAAACATCCCATGGCGCTGCCCGACATCCTCGAACAGATGGAATTGTTCCATCCGCTCCAATTCGGCGGCCAAAGCCTGATCAAAGAAGAAATCATCGGGCGCGCTGCCCTGACCCCCACTGATCTGCTCCACGTGAGCGGCCAATTCGCCCCCTGGAACAGGCAGGCGGCCGAAACCGCGGCCACCCTGTTTGCCCGCCTCAAAGGCCTGAGCGTTGATGAACTGATCGATAACGTGATGACATCCATGGCCGAGCGCATCGCCGCCGAGGTGATTTCGTTCGTCAGCGGCCAGACCCTGGAGCGCGTCCCCGATTACGTCCACCCCGACGATCTCGGTCTGTGGCTGTTCGAGGAGAGTCTCTACAAGCAGCATCCTTATCTAGGAGCAACCATCGCGATGAAAATTCCCATCATCGGCATCGGTGCCCCGGCGGAAATTTTCCTCCCGCCCGTGGCCGAGATATTGAACACCGAACTGATCATCCCGCCTCATTTCCAGGTTGCCAACGCGGTCGGCGCCGTGGCCGGCAGCGTGATGACCTACGAGGAGGCCTGGGTCTTCCCTCAAACGCGCGGCAAACACGTGGTCGGCTACTACGTCCAATCCAGTGGCGAGCGAGCACGATTCTCAAAGATGGACCAAGCCTTGGCCTTCGCCAAAGAAACCACCCAAGAGAAAGCCTTGGCCCAAGCACAAACTGCCGGCGCGGTCGATGCTCATATCGAGCTTGAGCAGATCGCCGACGGTGCCAACAGCTTCCGCATCCGCACCAAAGCAATTGGTAACCCGGAGTTAGGGTAAAATAAAAATAGATAAGAAGCCAAGACCCCAAAGGTTTTGGAAACCTTTAGGGTCTCACCCCGTGAAATCCCAGAGACCCACTAAGGAGGAATATATGCGTTACCTGACCGTTTTTCTAATCTGTCTTCTTACCCTGACTGCCTGCGAGCCACCCGCCACACCATCTGCTTCTCCTGAAGTCTCCGCCGCGACGAAAACCACCATTCCATCCCCAACCGAAACGGCCCCACCCACCGAGGCGCCAGCGACGGAATCTCCCACAGTTACCGAAACAGCCCCGCGGCCGCTGGAATGGCCCGATGAGGTCGGCTATTCCCACTTCGGGCAATTGGTCGGCGACAGGCCTCAAGTGGAATTTGACGGCGCCTGGATTCGCCCCCATCCTGGCCCGTTCATTTGGGGAGAAATCGAAGTCCGACCCGGTGAGTACAACTGGGAGCGCGTGGACATGCTTGTCACAAACGCGCAACAACAACAGCTTGCCATCCTGGCCACGGTGTGGCCGTTTGCACCTTGGGACCAAGAATCCTGTCACGAGGGCCAACCGGTGGCCCAGGGCGCGTTTCCCGAGTTTGGGAATCGATTGTATGCCCCTTGCGACATGGAGGCCTATACTGCCTGGTTTAACGCGCTGGTCGAGCGCTACGATGGCGACGGCGTGAAAGATATGCCAGGGTTAGCTTACCCCCTTCGGCATTGGGAAATCCTCAACGAACCGGCGATGCAAGGCCCCGAGCTGACCTTCTTTCAAGAGAGTCCCGAGGCTTATTTGGAAATCTTGAAGCAATCCTACCAAACGGTGAAAGCTACCGATCCGAACGCAGTGGTGCTCGCGGCCGGGCAAGCCGGTATGCTTCCGGATTTCACAGACTATTGGGAGCCGGTTCTCACGAACGGAAAGGGGTACTTCGACATAGGCAATATCCACTCGATTGCCCTGTCGGACGTTTTCTTCGCACCGGAATACCGGGCCTGGTTGGACGAGTTAGGCTACGAAAGCACACCGTATTGGATCACCGAAGCGCTGGTCGGTCGCATGGTACCGCCGGAAGACCCCCAGCCCAGCGATGATGAACTGGCCCAACTCACGCTTACCGGCTATGCTAGCGCTTTTGCTCACGGTGCGGAGGTAATCTTCAATGTCGGCGGGCACGATCCCACCGGCGGCCCGGGGGAACTATCGGATCAGACCTTTCTGCTGATGGCCCGCACGATTCCCGATTTTACCGCGGCAACCCTGCTTGCCAATAACGCTGTACGTTTTGACCTTCCCGATGGCCGTAGCGTCTACGCTCTGTGGGAGGGCGCCTCTCTGCCCCCGGAAGTGGCCGGACCTGTAAACGTGATCACCTACACCGGGGACGAATCTCAGAACGAGGCCGAAACGGTAAGCGCGTCTGTCCCCATGTTGGTCGTAGCGCCAAGCAACGAGTAATTGCGGAAAAGTTGAACTTTTTCACTGCCCATACTCATTCCAAATGGCCTTTTGCATCGACTAACATACACTGTGGCACGTCTTCAGACGAAAAGCTACAACCCCAACTGATCCAAAGCTCCCTTCATCGCGCCCAAGACAACCCCGACAAATTCTTCCAAGGGGGTATCCAACTTCTCCTCACAGAGCTTGATCCGCTCCCGGTCGGCGCCGGAGGCGAATGACTTGGAGCCAAATTTCTTCATCACCGATTCGACCGAGACGCCGGCTAGCTTGTTGGGATGCACCAGGGCGACGGCGACGATCAAGCCGGTCAGGTCGTCGCAGGTAACCAGGGCCCACTCCATGGTCGACTCCGGCATCACGTCGAGGTGCTCGTAATTGTGCGCCTCGATCGCCCGGACGATGGTCTCATCAACGCCGCGAGCCCGGAGCTTCTCGGCGATGAGCCGGGCATGGCGGTCGGGGTCATCTTTGGTTTCCTCGTAGTCAGCGTCATGCAACAGGCCGACGATCTCCCATTGGTCGGGGTCGCCGCCAAACTCCTCGGCCAGCGCCCGCATCGCCGCGGCGACGCCATAGTGATGCTTGCGCAGGTTCTTGTTGGCGATGTTCTGGTGCAATATTTCTAGCGCTTCTTGTTTCGAAATCATGAAATCCTCTCTTTGAATCTAAAAAGGATGTAGGCGTCCACACCCCTCGCTAAATAGAACGCGGATGACACGGATTGGGCAGATTTTCACGGATATTTTTTATTTTTGCCAATGGCACGCAGAGCGATCTACGAAAATCCGCTTGATTCGCGTTGCCGGAGGCACGCCTTGCCCAACGGGCATGCAAAGCACGGCGATCCGCGTTCCATTTCGGGTTCTTTTATCCATGCCCTTTAACAGTTACAACCTTTTGAACTAAACGAGTTTACCACAAATTGTGCGCCCATTTTTCAGTCTCATGTTCGTATCGCTGTGTTTTTTACAATCGGAGACCTGCGGTCACGCCAAATGTGCGGTCGGGAGACGCGCACATCTCAAGCTCTCAAATAAAGTGTGCGCGCAAGAGTTGTCAGACGGCATGCCTCGGCGCATAGTAAAACGCCAACGATGATCGCGAAGCATGCCGTCGCTCTGCCGCACGGTGTGTACCCATCTGGTATGCCCTTTGGGCATGGGGGTACGTTGGCTAAATCGATCGAGGCAACGTCCCCGTTGCCGCCCTTGGCGAGCGGCAAATTATTGCCTGACAACATTTGAGGGCACACCAAACAAACCCTCGTTTGTTACC
>CAZJBA010000022.1:0-8403 GCA_964544065.1 uncultured Anaerolineales bacterium
AAAATAAAAAAGGGTGGTGACAGCGGCCAAGAACATATTTTACCGCAGAAGGAATGCTCCCTAACCAGTGAAGGACAAATAATCATGCAAGAAAGTTACTATCTAAAAGCACTTCAAGACTTCAAAGATGCGCGCCGCGAAGCGGCTTTGCAAGAAATTTTGGCGCGATTAACTGGAAAAGACAATCGACTGCTCTCCTACGAAGAGGTTCGTAAAAAACTACACGCAAGAGAAGGCAGCAAAACCGAATTGCGCGAAATCCCCCTCGATGCCATTGTCGGCAGCGTGGGACGTTACACCGATTTCACCCGCGATTTCCTGCCCCGAGAGAAGATCGACAAACACCGCTGGGCCCGGATCATGAAAGAAGCCTCAGGGTTAAAAGGACTGCCCCCCATCGAGGTTTACCAACTCGGAGAAGCTTATTTTGTGCGTGACGGCAACCATCGCGTCTCGGTGGCTCGCAAGGTGGGCGCGCCCATGATCGAGGCCTATGTCACAGAAGTCAAAACCAAGGTCAACATTACACCCGAAACCCAACCGGACGACCTTATCATCAAAGCAGAATACCTCGAATTTCTTGAAACCACCCAATTGGACGCGCTTCGCCCCGAGGCCGAGATCATCTTCACCAATCCGGGCCAGTACCCGATTCTGCTCGAGCATATCAACGTACATCGTTATTTCATGGGGCTGGATCAAGAACGCGACATCGACTACGAAGAAGCCGTCACCCATTGGTACGACACGGTCTACAAGCCTGTGGTGCAAATAATCCGTGATCAAGGCATTTTGCGATATTTCCCCAAGCGCACAGAGGCCGATCTCTACTTGTGGATTTCTCGACATCAGGCTGAACTGGAAGAATGTCTGGAATGGCGAGTCTCCCGTGATGTGGCTGCCGCTGATCTGATCGAACGATTCAGCCCGGAACTGTCCAAACGGATTTCACGTTTGTTCGCCAAAATTTACGACCTGGTCACACCAGACCCCCTCGAAGAGGGTCCTCCTCCCGGAACCTGGCGCCAGGAAACGGAGAAATTCCACAACGGCGACAACCTGTTTTCCAATCTGCTCGTCACGGTCAACCAGACGGACGAAGAATTACTTAGTTTGGACCAGGCCCTGGTAATGGCAAAGCATGAATCAAGTCAAATCCAGGGTTTGCATATCGGTGAGCCGGAAAGCGATACGGCCCAAGCTTTGACCGCGTCCTTCGAACAGAAATGCCAACAAGCTGACGTGGAAGGCCATCTTGTCGTTGAATCGGGGCCCGTAGCCCGGGTGATCTGCGAGCGCGCTTTCTGGACCGATCTGATCGTCAGCAAGTTAACCTATCCCCCCAGCGACGATCCGATCGGCAGGTTAAGTTCCGGATTCCGGACCATGATTCGGCGTTGCCCGCGCCCGATTCTCGTCGTTCCCAACCGGGTCACGCCGATGCGCCATGCCCTGCTGGCCTACAATGGCGCCCCAAAGGCAGAAGAGGCCCTTTTTGTGGCCGCCTATCTGGCCGCCAAATGGAAGATTCAACTCTGCGTGCTGATCATCGCCGAAGAGAATCTCGACGTCAAGAAACTGAAACTCCGCGCCCAACAATATCTGCACAATCACAACGCCGAAGCGCACATTTCGATCCACAAACCCGGCAATCGCGCCGAAATCATCATCGAAACGGCGCAAGAAAACGAGTGCGACTTCATCCTGATGGGCGGGTACAAAGCGAAACCGCTCGTCGAGGTGGTGTTGGGCAGCGTGGTCGACGAGGTTTTGCGCAAAACCTCGGTCCCCCTGTTGATCTGCCGATAATCGTTGGGATTACAATCTTGGTGGCTCGTCCTTGCCGCACTGGGATCTGTTGTCCAATTTGATCCTCGGCTTGGTCACCTCGCGAGCACATTGATCGGGGTCTAACGCCAAGGTCATCTGGCGGCTCTTATAGGTGTTGATCACCAGCGTATCGCCCACCTGCGTCTCGGTGATCGTGCGGGGGTCGTAAACATGGACATGACCATGAATGTGGTAACGGGGCTTGAACGTTCTGATCAACCAGCGGAAGGCTTTGATCCCTTGATGGACGCCGTCGGGCTGGTCATGAATCGTCCAAGGGGGCGCATGAGAAATAAAAATATCGAGATAACGACCATGCCAAAGCCGATTAAGCAATAGTCGAGGAACCAGCGAAAGCACGTTTCGCCACATTTGATTCTGGGTGTATTGAAACTTGCCCCTCGGCTTGTAACGGACACTCCCCTCCACCCCGGCCAACAAAATACCCCGGTGGCAGACCACGCGGCGGTGCAAATCGATGCCTCCATGCGGGTGGCAGCGCTCCCCCGCCTTGCCATACTCCACTTCGGGGTCATGATTGCCGCGCACAAAGAAGAGGGGTACATCGAGCATGCTGATGATAAATTCCTGGTAATAATAGGGCAAATCCCCACAAGCCAGGACAAAATCGATGTGCGCGTATCTACTTTTTATCGATGTGCTATAAATAAAGGGGACGACTTTATCGCTGATCGAAAGAACATTCACAGGCATGAAACCTTCATGGTGTCTACTTTGACAATGTCACATTAAACGTTTGTTCTAGCGAAGTGAAGGTAGTTCGCCGGTTGAGTAGGCGTTTTTTGCCGTATCGAAACCAAGAACGGGGCTGATCAGAGCCGCTCCGCCTAGATTTCGATACGCTGCGCTACTCAATCGGCGGCTCCGCTGTGGTCTATGCGAAAATATGACATTGTCAAACTACGGATATTTTCCCAAATCTCCATACAAAATAGAGCGTACTCGCAAAAGACGATCTTGTCAACTTTAAGGAGAAACAAGCGATGAAAACGATCATTCTTGGACTCACCCTGCTGACCCTTTTGATATTGAGCGCCTGCCAACCAGAAGAAACGCCCCCTGACGCAACCGCCACAGAGGGACCAAAGAGAGCGGCAAATGCCGATGTCACCCATGTGCGCGCCGTGAAAGCGGATGATGGCACGTGGACGTTTCACGTCACCGTCGAGCATCCCGACACCGGCTGGGAGGATTACGCCGATGGCTGGGACGTGGTCACACCGGATAGCACCGTGCTCAAGCCCAACCCGGACGACCCGTTCACCCGGTTGCTGCTCCATCCCCACGAAAACGAGCAGCCCTTCACCCGCAGCCAGCGCGGTATCGAGATCCCCGAAGGGATCACCGAGGTGCGCGTCCGCGCTCACGACATCGTCGACGGCTTTGGCGGAGAAGAAATTATCGTTGATCTAACCAAAGAGTCCGGCCCGGGCTTCGAGGTCGAACACTAGAAAAAAGCGTTCGACGGGATAAAACAGCGAGCCTTTTTACGCAAATCTCAAGTATAATAAGAACACCCACCCTTTACCTCGGACTCCAGGAGGAAGACGATGAGAAAATGGATTTTCCTTGCCTTTTTGATTTTACTAGGTTTGGCTCTGACGGCCTGTGCAACCGGCGCCCAGCCAATGGCTGAGCCTACCTCACCCCCGCCGCCGACCGAGGCGCCGCCCACAGAACCCGCTCCTACGGAGCCACCCCCACCGACAAACACGCCGACGGAACCGCCCCCTATATCCACGCCAACGCCAGCACCGACCGAAACGCCCGAAGTGGAAGCGCTACCCGCCAAGCCACAAGAACTGACTTTCAAAACATCAGATGGCCAAACGCTGGAGGGCCGCTACTATCCCGGAGCCAGCAACCCCGCCCCTCTGGTCGTGCTGATGCACTGGGCCCCCGGCGATCAAGAGGATTGGAATGAAATCGCCTTATGGCTGCAAAACCGCGGCCTGAGTGGCAGCAGCCCCAACATGGGAGAGGCTCCTTGGCTGGACCCAAGCTGGTTCCCAGCGATGCTGGAGGGCCAATCCTTTGCCGTGTTCACCTTCACCTTTCGCGGATGCAAGGGCGGCTGTTCAACCATCGACGAGAGCGGCTGGCTGATTGACGCCCAATCGGCAATGTACCATGCCAGCAGGTTGGAGAGCATTGACCCCAACCAAATCGTCGCCATTGGCGCCAGCATCGGCGCGGATGGGGCGCCCGACGGCTGCTTCTGGCTCAATCAAGAAACCGTAAAATCTTGTCTGGGAGCGCTCTCGCTCTCTCCCGGCTCGTACCTGACCGTGCCCTACGCCGACGCCGTGCAAGCGTTGGGCGAAGAATCCCCGCCCAAGCCCGTAGACTGCTTCTTCGATCCAAACGATTCAAAAGCGGCCCAAACCTGCCAATCTGCGGACGGAGACCATTACCAAACCTTTGAATGGATCGACGGCACACACGGTATGGCGCTACTGCGCCCCGACCTTGAACCCAACCCGATGGCGTTGATCCTGGACTTCCTGGGCAGAGCGTTTGGGTTATAATCTCACATCCATGGCGGAATAGACACGATTTAACGCAGAGACGCAGAGTAGCAGCGTCGCAATTTAAAAACTCCCCCTCGTCCCGCCAGGGATGCTGTGCACGCCCTCGCCCTGCGCACCTTTGGCGGGGCGACACCGTGCGCATCTCCCCAACTCTGCGTTAAGCATTTTTATGTTTCATCGAAAATGGCGAATAAGTCGTTTAGCCACACAGATTTCCCTAGCCAGTCTTCAGATGGAGGCTGGCTTTCTGTTGAGAAACCCGGTTTCTTTCTCATGCTTTTTTGTCAAAAAAGGTAACACTTTTTGCAAAATACCTTAACGCCGGTCGAGTGTCGCCGAAGGCTTGCAATACCAAAGGTACGCAAAGCGAAGCATTCGCTGTAGGTAAGCGTTCAGGCATGTCACCCTCGCCGCGCTTTGCGTGCCCTTTGGGCAAGGCGTGCCGCTGGCAAGGGAGCGTGTTCTGCGACCGAAGGGTCTCCCAAATCCCATGAGAGGGCATACTTCGATATGCCTTCGGCTATTCAGTACGGCGTCGAGACCAAGTGGCCTTATACAGTCATATTCGCTTCAGAAACCCGCAAACTTGGTCTCGATACATCCTTCGACTTCACTTCGCAAGCTACGTTTCGCTCAGGACACTCGACCAGCGTTTGCTCCATTACTTGAAGTGTGTTCCTTCGAAGAAAGCGTAACCTTAATTTTCTTAGTACATGAACCATCCCGAAAAATCCGTGCAAATCCGTAAAATCCGCGTTGCCGGAGGCACGCCTTTGGCGATCCGTGTTCTATTTTTGCTACTTTGTCGATAGGTAAGTTATTACAGGAGAGAAAATCATGACCTTGTGGGGCGGACGATTCGAGCGGGGGACGGACGAGACCATGCGGCAGTTCAACGACTCGATCCATTTCGACCGGCGGATGTACGCCGCCGATATCCGGGGCAGCCAGGCTTACGCCAGCGCCCTGGCGCGGGCGGGCCTGCTCAGCGAACAAGAGCGCGACTCCCTGCTCGACGGCCTGGCCAGCGTGAAAGCCGAGTTCGAGGCGGGCGAGTTCGAGATTCAGCCCGACGACGAGGACATTCACACCGCCGTCGAGCGGCGGCTGGGCGACCTGGTCGGCGAGGTGGCCGGGAAGCTGCACACCGGACGGTCGCGCAATGATCAGGTCGCCACCGATTTGCGGCTGTACCTGCTCGGCGAAATCGAGACCCTGCGAGAGAGATTGCGCCACCTGCAAGCGGTGATCGTGGAGAAGAGCGAAGCGGAGATCGACGCGATCATGCCTGGCTACACGCATTTACAACAGGCCCAGCCGATCTTGTTCAGCCATTGGCTGATGGCCTTTTTCTGGAAGTTCGACCGGGACCGGGAGAGGCTCGCCGACCTGGAAGGACGCGCTGCCGCTTGCCCGCTGGGATCGGGCGCCCTGGCCGGGAACCCCTTCCCCATCGACCGGGAAGCGCTGGCAGCCGATCTGGGCTTCGAGCGCGTCTGCGAGAACAGCATCGACGCGGTCAACGACCGCGACTACGTGGTCGAGTGCTTGAGCTGGGCCGCGCTGACCCAGGTGCACCTGAGCAACCTGGCCGAAGACCTGGTCATCTATGCCAGCCGCGAGTTCGGCTTCGTCGAGATCGATTCCGCCTATGCGACCGGTTCCAGCCTGATGCCGCAAAAGAAGAATCCCGATTCAATGGAATTAATCCGCGGCAAGAGCGGGCGGGTGATCGGCCACCTGACCGGCACGCTGACGACCCTGAAAGGGCTGCCCAGCGCCTACAACAAGGATTTGCAGGAGGACAAGGAAGCGCTCTTCGACGTGATCGACACGCTGAAGATGGAACTGGCCATCGCGGCGGGCGTCGTGGCGACGCTGGGCGTGAACCGGGAACGGATGGAAGCGGCCCTGTCGATGGGGATGCTGGCCACCGACCTGGCCGACTATCTCGTCAAGCGGGGGGTGCCTTTCCGGCAGAGCCATCACCTGGTCGGGCAGGCCGTCCGGCGGGCCGAGCAAGCGGGGATTCCGCTGAATGAGCTGGCCCTGGATGCGTATCGGGCGATCCACCCCGCCTTCGAGGAGGATGTCTACGAGGTCTTCGATCTGCGCCGTTCGGTGGCGGCGCGGGCGTCGCGAGGCGGTACCGCGCCACAATCGGTGGCGACCCAGTTACAACGTGCGAAAGAGACTCTCAATCAGGTTAAGGCTAAGGTTGAGGCTGAGAATCAAGCTGATAGTGGTCACAAGTGAGTGATGGTTGCCTCCCAAAATGCTCTCGGCGGCGTCCCCGCCGCCGAGGACGGCGGCTAGAGCATTTTCGTCTAAGATCTAACCACCACCATCAAGGTTGAGGTTTGGTTAAGAGCAGCGGATTCAATGATATAATCTACCCAAGGGAAAATCATCCCATTCGCTAAATCATAACCACAAAAAGGAGATCACTATGGAAGGCTTGATAGGTTTAGGCGGTTGTATCATCGTTGCTGGTCTGATCGTCATCTTTTTCCTGGCCGTGCGCAGCATCCGGCTGCTCTACGAGTACGAGCGGGGCATCGTTTTCACCCTGGGGAAATATAGCAGCACCCGCGACCCCGGGCTGACTTTCGTGATCCCCATCGCTCAGGCGATGCAAAAGGTGGACATGCGCATCAAGACGGCCGAGATCCCCCGCCAGGAGGTGATGACCAAGGACAATATCCCCATGCTGGTCAATGCGGTGGTCTATTTCAAGGTGGTCAAACCCGAAGACGCGATCATCAAGATCGAAGATTACGCCTTCGCCATCCGCCAGTACACCCAGGCCGCCTTGCGTGACGTGATCGGCAACAGCGAGATGGACTTTGTGCTCACCGAGCGGGAGCAAATCGCAGAAAGCATCAAAGAGATCGTCGATTCGGAAACCGACGGCTGGGGCATCGACGTCGAGTCAATCAAGATTCAGGAGGTCGAGCTGCCCGCCGAGATGAAACGGGCGATGGCCCAACAGGCCGAGGCCGAGCGCGAGCGACGCGCCGTGATCATCAATTCTCAGGGTGAGTTGGAGGCCTCCAAGAAATTGCAGGAGGCGGCCCGCAACCTGAGCGAGAGCGAGGGCGCCCTACACCTGCGCACCCTGCAAACGATCCGGGCGATCGCCGCTGACCCGTCCGAGAAGATCATTCTCTTCTTGCCGTCGGACATTGGCAGCCTGGCGAAATCGTTGAGCGACAGCCAGGAAGGCTAGCCAACACGATGCTTGACCACAAGGTCCGTTATCTGCAGATTGCCTTCAACTACGATGCCGGGATGGTGCGCAGGATTCTGCCGTCCATCGTGGGGAGCGACCGCATCTTCATCGAGGCCGGGACGCCTTACATCAAGCGCGAGGGCATGGACGGCGTGCGCCTGATTCGGCGTTTGTGGCGGGGCAAGATCGTGGCGGATTTGAAGACCGTCGATGGCGCCCTCGGCGAGGTCGACATGGCCCGATCGGCGGGGGCCAACGCGGTGACCGTGTTGGGCAACTCGCCGACCGAATCGCTGAACATGTTCATCGAGCGCTGCCAGAAATTAGGGATGATCTCGATGATCGATACACTCGGCGTGGAGGAGCCCCTCGACGTGATGCGGCGCTTGCGGCAGCCGCCCGACGTGGTCGTGCTCCACCGCGGCCGGGACGAGGAGGGCACGCGGGGCAAACTGATCCAATACCGGCACGTCACCCGCATCCGCAGCAAGTTCAACGTGCTCATCTCGGCGGCGGGCGGCGTGGACATCAAGGAGGCCCGCAGCGCCATTTTCAACGGGGCCAACATCGTGGTGGCCAACCTGGTCCGTCCGAGCGACCCCTGGACGGGGATCACCACGGACAGCGATGTGGCCGCGATGGCCCAGCAGTTCCTCGAAACGATCGAGTAAGAAGAAGATTAGGCATCAGGGGGCAGGATATCGGGTATCGGGGATTAAGAGACAGTGCATCAGGCCTCGGGGATCAGGGAGAAAAGAGGCAGGAGGCGTTCAGTCATGCCTGATTCCC
>CAZJBA010000022.1:8503-24051 GCA_964544065.1 uncultured Anaerolineales bacterium
CCTGATTCCCTGATCCCTAAGACCGGCGTACCAATTGATTTGTGCGCCCATCCTGTTTATACTGAGAATAGGATGAATACGCAATCGACTCCCCCAGCTTTTCTGCCCGGACGACCGGATGATCTTTCCAGGCCGCTGGAGAGATACCTTCCCCCCATTCCCCAGGGGGTGGCTGCCTCCTGGCTGGAGAAAAACGTCCCCAGGGGCGGGTTGATTCTGGACCCGTTTGGGGCTGCTCCCTCCCTGGCGATCGAATGCGCCCGCAGCGGATACCGTCTGCTCGCGGCGGTGAACAACCCGGTACTCGCTTTCCTCTTGAAAATGAAAGGCCGGTCGCCGCATCAGGACGACTTGAAAGCCGCGCTGGCCAAACTCAGCGCAGCCCGGTTGCGGGACACGCGCCTCGAGCCTTACATCCGCTCCCAGTACCGAACCCGATGCCGCCAATGCAACCGGGAGATCATGGCGGACGCTTTCCTGTGGGAAAGAGATGCCCCAGCCCCTTACAACGCCACATATACCTGCCCCCATTGCCAAGACACAGGCGAATACCCAACCAACGCTGGCGATAAAGCACAGGCCGAACGGTACGGCCAAAGCGGGCTGCACCGTTCCCGGGCCTTGGAGCGCGTCGCCCCCCTCCACGATCCGGATCGAACCTATGTTGAAGAAGCGCTAGACACTTATCCAAATCGGGCGTTGCACATCCTCAGCACCTTGATCAACAAACTCGAGGGGTTATCGCTCCCGGTTGAAGAAGGCGATTTACTGGCCGCACTGGCGCTGACTGCTTTTGATCAAGCCAACACGCTCTGGCCCCATCCCGTTGGCCGCGAGCGTCCCAAACAATTGACCATTCCACCCAAATATGGCGAGAAGAATCTATGGCTGGCCTTGGAACGCGCCGTTGAGGTGTGGGCTTCTCCCGAGGCATCCATCCCCGTCCTTCAGCACGATGGCAATCTTCCCGCCCGAGGAAGCGTCGCCGTTTTCGATGGCCGGGCCAAAGACTTGGCCCGCGATCTCGGCGAGCTTCCCGTCGAGGCCGTGGTGACCGCCTTGCCGCGCCCCAATCAGGCCTTCTGGACTCTTTCGGCGCTGTGGGCCGGTTGGCTCTGGGGAGCGGAGGCAGTCCAACCCATCAAGGCCGTGCTGCGGCGGGCGCGCTATAGCTGGCGCTGGCACGCCAGCGCGCTCCACAGCGTCCTCGCCAGCCTGGCGCCATCGCTCCCCCCCGAAACGCCCATCTTCAGCCTGATCGGCGAGGCTGAGCCCGGCTTCCTTTCCGCCGCCACGATCGCGGCCCATCAAGCCGGGTTAACGTCCCAAGGCATAGCACTCCGCCCCGAGGTTGGTCAAGCGCAGCTCACCTGGAAAATCGGTCAAACGCTACTGGGGGGAGATTCTGATTCAAAAACCGCGATTCAATCCGGCGCAAAAGCTTATTTAAAGAAACGCGGCGAACCCAGCCCCTATCTGCCCGTGCTGGCAGCGGGCTTGAGGACTTACAGTCAAACCAAAGTCCCTGCTGACAAACCCAGCCAAACTTTTCAGAACTTGCAAGACGAGATCGAAGCGGCCATTTCGTACCGGGGCGGATTCTTGCGCTTGGGCGCGGCGGGAAAATCACGCCAAAGCGGATTCTGGTGGCTGCAAGATGATGACCGGAAAGGACTCCCGCTCGCCGACCAAACCGAGATGGCCCTGGTCCGTTTCCTGCTACAACAGCCGGGTTGCCCCTTCGAAAGCATCGATGAAGCTGTATGTGAAGCGCTCCCCGGCCTGATGACCCCCTCACGGGAATTGGTTCAGGTCTGTCTCGAATCCTACGGCAGCCCAGACCCCAACCAAGACGATGCCTGGCGCATCCGGCCCGAGGATCAACCCGCCGCCCGCCGGGAAGACCTGGAAATCACGAGCGAGCATATCGACGCTCTGGGAAAAAAGCTCGACTTCGCAACCGCAAAAAAGTCAGACGATCCGCTCTGCCTGCAATGGTACAACACCAATGGCGAGATTGAATATCTGCTTTACCTGACCGCCTCTGCCGTGCTGGGTAAAATCATCCCCTATGAAAAACCGCCCCTCAGCAAAGCCATCATCATCCTTCCCGGCGGGCGCGCCAACCTGGTCGCCTACAAACGGAAGCACAATCCCCTCCTGAGGCAGCAGGCCGAGGATCATTATCAATTTGTCAAATACCGCCATCTGCGCCACCTGCTCGAAAACCCATTCCTGTCGCCAGGCAATTTAGATGATCAATTGGCTCTAGACCCGCTGACGTACACAGAACCGCAGATTCGACTTTTCTAAAAGCGTGGGCCTCACAAAGTTTCAGCGTCTAATTTACATTGTGTGTTTTTCAACTCTTGATCAGCGGGTGAGATTTACTCCTTTTGGTCTTTGAGAACCACAACAATGGAATGGGGATCTCTTGTCGAACCGGTAAGCTGGTTTGAATGAGAAATCGCATCGCGATGGCAGGATAGCTCACACTGACCGCAGTAGGCGCAGCGGGCCGGATTGTAGATTAATTTATAATTGGACTTTGATTCTTTGACCAATTCCAGTGCGCTCGCCGGGCAGTCCCGGGCACATAAGCCACAGCCGGTGCATTTTTCCGGATCCAGTTGAATGGCTCCACGAAAGCCGTTGGGAAGCTCTAATTCGGTTTCAGGATAGCTGACCGTCTCTGCTCCTCCGATCAATGCATCCAGCAGCGATAACAGAAGCGCTAGACGTTTTTTCAGCCACTCCATGTCACGCTCCCATCAAAATGACGGCCAAAAGTTGGATCAGCGCCAAGGGGACGAGGACTTTCCATCCAAAACTGGCCAACTGGTCAATCCGCAGGCGGGCAAACACTGCACTGGCAGTACTCAATACAACCATCATGAGGATGCTTTCCAGGAAGAAAACCGAAATGGCAAGAACGGGGGCGGCGATATCAGACCAGCCAAAATAGAGATTAACCAGCAGAAATATCCCTATAACAGCCTGAATATTGACGACCATATTCCAAAATGCCAGTTTCACACCGGTAAACTCGGTGAGCGAACCTGCTATCACTTCTGATTTGGCTTTCGGAATGTCGAGTGGGTCGCGCTTTAATTTCCCGATCAGGCCAACCACAGCGAGGATAAATCCTAAAGGCTGAAACAAAACAAATGGACCCATCTCAAGCTGGGCTGAAGCAATTCCCTGGATCGACCAGGAGCCAGCCATCAAAGCAGTACCGCTGAGAGCAAGCAGGAGGGGGACTTCATAAGAAAAGAACTGCAGCAGGGATCGCCCACCCCCCAACACGCTGTAAATTCCTACGGAGATAACCCCAGCAAGGTAATAAGCAAGTGTAGGAACACTCAAGAGGAATACAATCACGATCAGATCGCCCTGGAAGGAAGCCGGGCTAAATCCGGCTATCGGCACGTAGATTCCGGCTGTAAGGACCGCCCCCAGCGAGACCAATGGCAGGGCAGCGGCAGCAAATTCGTTGGCGCCGGAGGGCAGCAGGTCTTCCTTGCTGAAAAGCTTGAGCAGATCTGCCAGGGGTTGGAACCAGCGCGGCCCGACCCGGCGCTGAAATCGTGCCTGTAGCTTGCGGTCAAACCACTCAAAGAACCAGCTGTAAACCAACTGGAAGACTAAGCCGGGAAATAGTAGTAAAGAAAATAAAGATTCTGCCACGGGATCCCTTTATCTATCAGCACAAGCGATACACAAATCGACCCCGGCCAAGACGACCGGGATGTCCGCAATATGAATTTCCGACAACTGTCTCGGCAGAATGGCCAACGCCGGTAACGTCGGGGTTCGGATTTTTAAACGCGCCGGATGTTCACTGCCATCACTGCGCAAATAATAAAACACTTCTCCACGCGGTGCTTCCGAACGCATAACAACCTCCCCGGCCGGCACTTTACGGCGAGCGCGGACGGAAACCTGGCCTTCCGGAATGTCATCGATGATCTGTTCGCATAAATGCAGGCTCTGTTGAACCTCCTGAAGGCGGACGTACGTCCGGGACCAGGCATCTCCATCAGGGTGGGTGATAACCTGAAAATCAAGTTTATCGTAGGGCGGCATGGGGTCATCTCGTCTCAAATCAATATCCACCCCGGAAGCCCTGGCAACCGGCCCAACGACACAGTACTTTTTCATCTCCTCGGCCGAGAGCGGCGCCACGCCCTGCGTCCTTGCCTTTAGTGTGGTTTCATGGGCAAGAATATCCAAAAGCTGCTCGTATTGGCCGTGCAATTTTTGGACTGTGGCTTCGATCATCGGGGCATGCTCCTCGTCAAGGTCGAATCTGACACCACCGATTTGATTGGTAGCATGGGCAACTCTGCCGCCGGATAATTCCTCCATCATATCCAGAACCAACTCGCGATCGTGCCAGGTATGCATAAACACCATGTCCAGCCCGATATGCTTTGCCAAAATCCCCAACCATAGCAAATGGCTGTGGATGCGCTCAAGCTCACACATGAGAGCGCGGATGTAATTTGCCCGTTCAGGAATCTCGAGGCCCAGCAAGGCCTCAACAGCTCGACAAAAGGTTGTCGTATGCACATGAGAACAGATGCCACAGACTCGTTCGATCAGCGAAACATTCTGATTGTAATTCCGGTTCTGCGCCAGTTTCTCAATTCCCCGATGGACATAACCGAGGCGTAAGACACCACTGAGAACCTGCTCTCCAGAAATATCGATATTCAATCTCAATGGTTCTTTCAGCAAGGGATGTTGGGGGCCAATAGGGATTGTAATCTTATCCATTTGACGTTTCCTCTCTTTGCAGCATGGGCGGGTCAGCGTCCCAATCATCGGGGAGCAGCAAAGGCGGCGTCTCGACGCGATGGGTGAACTGGACGCCAAACATTTCGGCCACCTCTCGCTCATAAAAATCCGCGCCTGGGATTAGATCCGTGAGGGACCTTAACACCGGTGACACCTTTTCTAGCTTCGTCAGAATCGTGAAGCCTCCCTTTTTCCAAAAGTTGTACTGAACTTCAAGATAGTCGGGGGCATCTGCCCGTTGCTGGGCTGTGATCGTAGTGAGGTGGTACAGATCGAATTGGTTCAGAAGAACGGCGCAGACTTGATGAAGCTTCTCGGCAGGGATTTCGATGACGACTTCATTTTTAATTGTATCCTGGCGAATGCAGGCTTGATTGACCTCGAGCTCAAGAGCTTGACACAATGCATCCATATCAATCGTATTCATAATAGTCAAATCCCTTCAATTAAGTTGAGCAGCCCTTCGATGATCGCTTCGGGCCGGCATGGACATCCCGGAATATAGATATCGACCGGAAGAACGCTATCCACGCCCCCTAAGACTGTCTCGCTTTCCAAAAAGACTCCACCGGTATTGCTGCAACTACCAATGGCTACCACCCATTTTGGCGAGGGCATCTGAGAATAGATCTGCCATAATCCCGATCGCGCTTGTCGGGTGACCGGGCCGGTGCATAAGAGCACATCCGCATGCCTGGGTGAGGCCTCAGCCAAAATTCCCAGCCGCTCGACATCATACCTGGGGGTAAGAAGATCAAGGATTTCAATATCGCAACCGTTACATCCACCAGTATTGAATTTCATAACCCAGATAGAATTCTTCTGGGCCCATTTGTAGACTCTATCGATGACTTTCGTGAACATAGCTATCTCCGGATTTAGGAATAATCAGTTTTTGCTAACACAAAGGCGCTGATCGAAATGCCTGCGAGGTAAAGTATACCAATGCCCATCGTACTTGATTTCAGAGGTAGTGTCGAAATCATCAGGGCTGACACATGCAGAATTCCAAACAACAAACCAATTCTAAAGAATGCCTGGTAGGAAAGCCGCACTTGTCTTGGAGGGAGTTGCTGACCGCCCGAATAAGGCAGATATTTCTCAGGATGATCCTTCCCTTTAGCAGAGAATCGGATCAGAAAACTATATAAAAGCGTAAAAAGTACAACAAAGAACAAAAACGCTGCCGGAATACTTAGGAACAAATTCTTCATAACACTGTGACCCAATCCATGATCCAATCGATTAGGCGCAACCATGGTGAGGGGTAAACACCAAGAAGCACGACCAACGCGGCGAGACTGATAAGAGGGAACGCCATCCACACTGAAATGCTATCCTTTGTATGGGCGGCGGCAATCGCAGATCGATCTGCCTTTGACGATCGAAACTGGACTGCAAGCATGGGCAAATAGCCACCCAGGCCAATCACCGAGCTCAAAAGGAAACATGCCAACCCCACCAATGCAAGTGGATCACTCAAGGCGAGTACAGCCGAGAAGATCAGCCACTTCCCGTTGAAGCCCGCTAAAAGAGGAATCCCTGCTAACCCGGCCAGCGCAATACTCGTGGTAACTGCCGGGAGAGACATCCAGCGGTAGACACCTTTTAAGTCCTCAACATCGCTCGAATGGAGATAATATTCATAGACACCGATTGCCAGGAAAGCCAGGCTCTTCATCGCCGCAACGGAAACGAAAAGAAACAGGCCAGCGGCAAAAGCAGCCTCCAGGCGATAGAAGAAGCCGACCCCCAGCGTGAACATCAGGTATCCGGTTTGGGCAATCGAGGAATAGGCAAGAAACCGTCGAAGGTTATCCTGCTTAAGGGAACGAATCGAGCCGAGCAGCATGTTCATGAACGCAAAGAGGATATAAAACAGGCCTAGTTCTGAATAGGTCATCCCCAACTGAAGACAAAAATGGGGAGCCAGGAACAACATCGCCTTCGACATCACGCCTGCCAATAAACCACTTATCGCGCTGGGCGCTTTCGTGTACACATCTGGCACCCAGGTGTGCAGCGGCACCACCCCGGCTTTTATCCACAACCCAATCAGAAAACAACCTGCACCAATCCT
The DNA here is from genome assembly GCA_964544065.1 of uncultured Anaerolineales bacterium. Classification (GTDB taxonomy): domain Bacteria; phylum Chloroflexota; class Anaerolineae; order Anaerolineales; family UBA11858; genus JAYELX01. The sequence goes on from CAZJBA010000022.1 coordinate 15,384, forward strand.
TGTAAACAAATCGGGCCCAGCGGATATCACCGAAAGGGCCAAACTTCCGCTGCTGCGGTAGGTGAAATAGACACCCAACATGATGATCATGGCCCCCAGCGTGCTCATGATCAGATACTTGAATCCTGCCTTGACCGAATCTTCCCGCTTATAGCGAAAAGCGATCAGAGCGCTGATTGTTATCGTGGTCAACTCTACCAGCAAAAAGATGTTAAAGAGATCTGTGGAAAAAAACAGGCCTAACAAGCCAGACATAGTCAGCAGGATCAGTGGATAGTATAAGACAAACCGGTGATCGCGGGAAAGATATTCGCCTGAATAGATGGTGATGAATATCGCAACCAGGATCGCCGTAGCGACAAGAAATACACCGAGGTAATCCATCTCGAAGAGAATGCCATCTGAATGATCAATCCCATAGAATAGCGAAGTTGATTGATTTGGAACTGGTAACTTGATCAGCGCGGTCAGAGCTATCAGCAATACCAAAGCTGTGAGAACAGCCTCAAGTCTATTCCGGAGTCTGAAAAGGATGGTGACGAGGGTAATCCCGAAGGCTCCAGCAATCATGATCGCAATTGGCAGCACAACGCTGAACGATCCAGTCATCAGGACATACCCCCAAAGACAGTGGCCAAGCCTTGCATCACCCAATTGAGCAGCGGAGCAGGCACCAGCCCCTCGATAAGCAGAAACACAGTCACAGCAATTGTGGGCACCAAGAGCGCTTTCTTTGGATCCCCTGTTGAATCGATCGGTTTTAAGTCACCAAAGAAAATTTTGCCAAAGAACCTCAGGCCATAGAAAACCGTAAACAAAGACCCGATCAAGGAAATCACAGTGAGAAACACCGGATAGCCAGATTCAAATCCGCCTGCAAAAATCATCCATTCACTGTTGAAAATCCCCAGGGGAGGCATGCCGGATATCCCCAACACCCCAATGGCTGCACATGCACAGGTTACCGGCAGCAGCTTGGCCAGGCCTCCCAGCTTGTGGATATATTTCTCTCGGGTGGCATTCAATATGATCCCAACTACCATGAACAGCAGGGTTTTTACGATGGCGTGATAGACAACGTGCATGATGCCTCCCATCATCCCCTGTTCTGTCAGCGAACCCAAGCCAAAGAGAATATACCCCATCTGGCTGACCGAACTGTAAGCGATGATCCGTTTAATGTGATTTTCAGCCAGCGCCATCAAAGCGCCATAAATTTCTGAGACGACACCGGCTACCATCATCCAGATGGCGAATTTTTGAATGGTTTCGAGAGGGAAAAGAGCGATGGGAAACCGGAGAATACCGTAGGTACCCATGGCAAGCATGGCCGCTGCGAGCACAATCGTAACCGGCATAGGGGCGACCGTATGCGCATCCGGCAGCCAAATGTGCAAAGGGAAAATCGCCATTTTTATACAGAAACCGATCAAGAAAAACAATGTCAGGAACGTTTGCATGCCGATTGGAAGTGAACCTGCCCTCTGGGTCAGTTCTGCCAGGCTGGCCGTGCCGGTTTGGACTTGTAAGGTTATCAGACAGACCAACACCAGCAGGGAGCCAATATGGGTGATGATGAAGTACTTCAAGGCGACACGGGGCCTGTCATCGCCGCTGCCCCAGATCAGGATCAGCAAGACAGAGGCAATCAGCATCAATTCCCAGAACACATAGAAGAGGAAGACATCATCCGCCAAGGTTGTTCCGGACATCCCCAGGCTGAAAAGGAGCAGCAGGGAATAGTAGTAACTGCTGGCCTTTTCTCCCGTTTTTTCGCCCAGCGAATAAACCATGGCCGCCAGCGTGACGAGAACTTCCGTGAGCAGAAAGATCAGAGATAGCCAATTCAACTCCAGGCTGAAGGAGATGCCCAATGTCGGGATCCAGGGAACAGAAAACGATACGGGCTGGCCTGCTTTCAGTTGTGCCAACAAAATCAAGGGAATGAATAAGGCAAACCCCTCGCTGATGATGGCAACGATGGCTGCCTGCGTTTTAGAAGCGGTGCGCCAAAGCAGGAGTAGAATGATTCCTGATATGGGAAGAAGAATGATTCCTGTCAACAAAAGTCCAGTAAAGTTCATCGGCTTCTCCGATCTGCTAGGTCAATAGAAAAACGAGAACAACAGCTACCATGAACGGGATCCAAAGCAGGTCCCAGCGGAATGGGTTTTCTCTGCCTCTTTTTTCACGATCTTCAACATGATGAATCAGATCGCGAAGCAAGGCATCAGCGCTGTCAACCCCTGCCTGCTCAACCTGGCCCAGGGTCAACCTGGAAATACCCATCATCAATCGTTCGACACCCTGCCAAAGATGATCGAGCATCTGCTCCACATGTGAATAGAGCCAGGCCGCTGTGTGCCTGAGGGCAACGGTAAGGCCGCTGACACACCGGTTTATCAATCCGATCTCAAGGTTCCGATTCATCCAGCGGGCAAGTTTGGTCATCGGCACCTCTGTTCGGTTTCCGGTCAGGGGTGCATCCTGACGGCCCGCTTGATGATCTTTCACGCTGACGTCATCGGCCGATAACAAACCCAGACGTTTGAGCGCGACAACGATCACCCCAGTTGATACTATCCATCCGAATGCAAAAAGCAGAGAATCTTCCCGAAGTAGAAAAAGCAAAGGAAGGGCGTGGACGATCAGCAATAGCCACAAAGCGCCGCGCTGCGAGAGGCGGATATAGCCGCGGTCTTGGAGAACCAGGATCAACCGGAAGATGATCAAACCCGAGGAATAAATCATCAACGCTTTGGATGAACCGGAAGCCGCACCGAAAAACAGCATCGCTCCGAACATGTTGCCGATCATCAAAAACCGGGAGTGTTGTTTCATTTTGGCACGCCGCGAAATCCATGCCACGATCAAGATGCCTACAGCCAACACCGCCAGCGATATCTGATAAACCACCTGAGTTTGAATGATGGGCACAAAACGATAGAGAAGATACATGCCCAGCGAGGGCACAAGGATCGCCAAAATCCAGTATGCCGGGCGTTGTTTTTTGTCCTCCGCACAGCGCAGCCACATCGAGAAGGGCCAGACAGCCAGCTTTATTGCCACAGCCACCAGAGCGCCCACCAGAATCCAGATCTGCTGATCTGCCGGCAATTCCACGGCTGTCTTGATCATCTCATCGATATTGAGCGTGCCGCTATATGAGCGAAGGAGCAAAATAGAAACCAACAAACCGAGATCCCCCAAACGCAGAAAGATGAAGACAACACAAAAACGGCCAAAGGGGAATTGATCGCTAGCCCAATCCAGGGCGCTGAGCGCGGCGATCAACCCAACAATTTCCAATGAGATATACCGCATTAGAAATTGACCACTGAAAAAGGCTGCGTAGCCAAAGGCCAACGAGAAGGCAAGAAGAACAGCATCAAAACGCGAAAATTCTTCTTGCTGCGGCTGTTCTGCGAATAGAAGCAACCAAAGCGTCAGGGTGGTGACCAGGAATAATACTGTTGGAGTCTGGGAGAAACTCAACCAGAGTGGTTCCCCCAGAAAGACCAATCGGGTTCTGACCGTAAACGGCCCTACTAAAGATACATAAAGCAGGCAGAGAATGATAACGGACAGCAGTACTAGAAAAAACGACTTGCCTTGATGGCTCTTAACAATAAGGACTATTCCAAGTGCCATTGGTAAAAAGAAAAGTAGGGAGGCTGTAAGAACTGTCAAGTTATCCATCATCCTTGGGTCGAAGCCCCTTTAGGGGAGCAAAGAAATCTTTTTCACCTTCCGGATGGTGGGCAATATGAATGATCATCGTCAAAGCCATACCAATCACAACAGCCTCAATGATCAACGCCGAAACGACAACGGATTGGGGAAGTTCCATTGCGCTCTTTTCCCAACCCGTAATGATCAAGCCCAAAGAGACACCCTGGAGCATAAGTTTAAGTCCAACGATCTGACGGACATAATCACGACGGAGAAAGAAGCACAGTAAGCCGATCAAAAAGACCAGCACGGCACAACTGTGCAGAAAGAAAACAACATCCGAAGGAAGCATGAGATCATTCATCTTCATTCTCTACAGGTAAAATCGCGGCAATGCCAAGGGCCCCTGCAAAAACCAAGACCATCTGGACCAATATATCCAGGCTGCGGTACTCCCACATCCACTCTTTGAAAGCCGAAGCTTTGGCCTCAACAGGCCCAGGATTAAGCAGATGGAATGCACCCCACCCAACGAGAAGCAGGATGAGAATTCCGAGCAGACTTGCCCAACGTTTACGGGACATCTTTGTCGGACCCTCCCGTTTCCCTGGTCAGGCTGGTAGCAATCACGAACAACACACTGATTAAACCTGCCCCAACACTGACTTCAAACGCCCCCGCGAAGGGAGCATCGAAGAGAAAGAATACGATCGATAGCAACAGGCTGCCCAATCCAAGCGCCGTGATCATGACGATCAACCGTTTCGTCAGCAAAACGCCCAGCGAGGAAGCAACCAGTCCAAGTGAGAATAGGATAATGAAAAATGCCTTGTCAGTCATTAGAGTCTCTTTTTGAAGGGTTCATGGCAGCGTAAGGCTACCTACCACTAAAACTCGGAAAAAGCCTCACCGATAGCATGCAAAGGATGCTAAATCCAACCATGATGTGAGACTATCCAAATTAAGATGATACCACAGTCTGGATTCCGGCGAACCGCGCGAGGAATTCCGCGGTACATTTCAGATTGGAAAAGCACCGAAAGACGTTGAATCGATTTAAATTTGATTAGGGGGAGAAATCCAGGTTCTCAACACCCCTATAATTGGGCCTACAATGAATCTCCATAGCTAGAGGGTTTTCAAGTGGGCGGAACAAGACTCGAACTTGCGACCTCTTCCTTGTAAGGGAAGCGCTCTAACCAACTGAGCTATCCGCCCAAGCGGAGGGGATTATACCGCAAAAAAACGCTTCTTTGCAAGCCAAATGAAGCAAGGGGCTAGGGCAAGAAGCGGAAACGCGCCATTCACAATTCCGTTTGCACACAGACCCAGGCTTGTGATAGACTCTAAAGTATCGACAGGATCACATCGCCATTTAAACAAGCAAGGATTACATCTCAAACATGCGTTTTATCCGTTACCAGATCAAAGACGAGCCCCCCCGCATGGGTTGGGTTTTGGACGACCAGATTGGCCCCATTGATGGCGACATCTATTCGGAGTTTCAGCGCGGTGAGGCCAGGATTCCGATCAACAAGGCCAAACTCTTGCCGCCGGTTCAACCGAGCAAGATCATCTGTGTGGGGCGCAATTACGCCGCCCACGCCCAGGAGCATGGCGCCGAGGTGCCCAAAGTTCCCTTGCTCTTCTTCAAGCCGCCTTCTGCCCTGATTGGCCCGGATGAACCGATCGTGCTGCCGCCCCAATCGCAGCAAGTCGAACAAGAGGCGGAACTGGCCGTGGTCATCGGGCGGCGCGGGCGAGGCATCACCACCGAGGACGCCATCTCCCACGTCTTGGGATATACTGCCGCCAACGATGTCACCGCCCGCGATTTGCAGCGCAGCGATTCGCAATGGACGCGGGCCAAAGGCTTCGACACCTTCTGCCCCCTGGGCCCCTGGGTTGAAACCGACTTCGACCCAGCCGACGGCCTGATCACCTGCCACATCAACGGCGAAATGCGCCAAATGGCCTCAACGCGGGATATGGTCTTTCGGGTTCACCAATTGATCGCCTTTGCCTCCTCGATTATGACCCTGGAGCCCGGCGACTTGATCTTAACGGGAACGCCCGCGGGCGTAAGCCCCCTCTCGGCTGGGGATAGGGTTGAAATTAGCATCGAAGGAATCGGGACACTTCGTAACCCTGTTGTCACGGAATCAAGCTCCCCCGTTCAAGGCTAATCGGAAACAAGTGAGTCATGCCTATCAACCTTGATGTTCACACCGGCGTTGTAACAGCCATGGTCCTGGCTGCCCTCTTTGGGGTCATCAGCCTGATCAACGGAATCAAAGCCATCAGAAAGGGAAGAAAGAGTCCCTATTTTCGCATCCGCCGCGATCAAATGGTGCAGGGCTGGAAACTTCTGTTTCTGTTCGTGTCGCTGGGCGTGCTGACTTATGTGCTCAACAGTTATGCCGAACCGGCCATTTACGGTTTCTTCCCGCCATCGATCACGCCCACGCTAAGCCCAACCATCAGCCCGACCGCGACCATCTCGCTGACCCCCTCGATCACATCAACGCCAACCATCACGGATACACCAGCCATTACGAACACGCCCACCATTACATCCACCCCGCACGTGCCCATGGCGATCGAGGCCCAGTTCGAGGGCAATCTGACGCCGCCCGCGGATGCAGTCATCAGCAAATTACAATTTACCAACCAAGGCGTCGACTCGCTTTATCGACCGATTCAACCCGCCGAGACCTTTACCAACCCCGTGGGGGAGATGTACGCCTATTTCACTTACGACGGCCTGGTCGATAACGTTCAATGGACCGCTCTCTGGTATCGAGATGGCGAGTTGGTCAACTTCGAGACCAGCCCCTGGGAGGGTGGCACGGGTGGGGCCGGGTTCTCGGAGTGGGCCCCCGACGCCGAAGCCTGGAAACCCAGCGAGTACGAGGTTCAGATTTTCTTGGGGCTGGACTGGATCAGGGTAGGTTCCTTCACCGTGGAGGGCGATCCACCCACATCGACGCCGACAGCTTCCCGGACTCCCTCGCCCACCCCCACGGGAACAAAGACGTTCACGCCAAGCCCCTGGCCCACGGTTACGCCTTCGGCCACGCCAACGGAAACAACCACGAGCACGCTCATAAGTACCTCCACACCCACGTTGAGACCCTCTCCCACCGAGACAGCCTCATCCACACCACAACCCACATCGACTCCCTCGTCAACACCATCGCGAACGCCAGCTCCCACCCTGACAGCTTCTGCCACATCAACGCCCAAGCCAACCTATCCGCCCCCGCCTTCCAAAACGCCGACGATCACGCGGCGGCCCCTGGCAACGCCGATCACACCCACCGCGACGATCACACGCTGGCCCACCCCCACAAAAAAGACGTCGCAATACGGGGAAATCCCATAAGCGCAGACCTATATCACGTATTCTGAAATCACGGTGAGATTACGCCGTTTGCAGGGATTTCCCTTTTGACAGCGCTGCGGCCACTTTTGCAGCCACACGGGCATTGTTGTGCAATAATCCCAGATTAGCTCTCAGGCTGGCTTCGCCGGTCAACTCGCTGACCCGGGCCAGCAAGAAAGGGGTGACGGCTTGACCACGAATTTGCTCCTCTTGGGCTTCGGTCACTGCTTGCTCGATGGCGCTGCTGACCTCCGCGGCGGGAAGAGCGACATCTTCGGGGGGTGGGGCTACCACCAAAACAGCGCTTTCCAGCCCCAAGCCCCAATGGGCGCGGGCGATGGCCGCGACTTCCTTGGCTGAATCGGCCCGGGCGCTGACGGGCAATCCACTTTCGGACGAGTAAAAGGCGGGGAACGCATCGGTCCGGTAGCCGACCACGGGGACACCCATGGTTTCAAGATATTCCAGAGTGGCGGGCAAATCCAAGATCGCTTTGGCCCCAGCGCAGACGACCACGACGGGAGTGCGGGAAAGTTGGGGCAAATCCGCCGAAATATCGAAGGGGGGATGGCGGTGCACGCCGCCGATTCCGCCGGTGGCGAAGACCTGGATGCCGGCCGCATGAGCGGCGATCAGCGTTCCGGCCACGGTCGTGCCCCCACTGGCCGACTGGGCGATGGCAGGACCGAAATCGCGGCGGCTGATCTTGCGCAAGTTGGAGCTTGCTACCATTGTTTCAACTTGTTCCGGCTCCATGCCGATGCAAACGTTCCCCTCCAAAACGCCGATCGTGGCCGGGGTTGCGCCCTCGCTGCGAACGATTTTCTCCATTCGTTGGGCCAACTCAAGGTTTTGCGGGTAAGGCAAGCCGTGGGTCAGAACGGTGGTTTCCAAAGCGACTAACGGTTTGCCCATACTTTTGGCTTGCGCCACTTCGGGGGTGATGTGGAAGTGTTTGGGAATATGTTTCATACACGCTCTCCTAACTTGCCAGATTCAATTTCCTCCTGATACTACCCCAGCTAATTGGAACTCACAAGGTGTTTCCCCCACAAAAACTAGACTAAAAATCAGTCACCATTCAAACGCTGAATCACTTCCTTTATAGCTTCATCGATTTTTTCTCGCTTTGTTTCGCACGAATCAATCCGCTTTCGATGAAGCCAGTTATAGTTAATAAAGTCTTTTAAAAATCTCTTACTCTGCCGCCAAGCATCAAGCGCATCTTCCTCGCGACCACGCATTTCACTAAAAACGACCCCCACCAAACAGAGAACTACTCCCCGGTGGTAATCAGAAGGGCGGTAATGATAAGCTGCTTCATGAAACAGTTCACTCGCTCTCTTCAAATTGCCCATCTTATAGGCAGCACATGCACAGGCAACGCGGGCTTCAGCCATTTCATAAAACGCCCCATATTCATCACATAAACCAGGGATACAATCGATAAACGACCACACTATTTTTTTATTTCCATTCGTATTTGCAGATTGCATTTCCTCGACAGCTTTCTTTACGGTCGACCCCAAAAAACTTCTTTCATCGTGGAACAACCACTCATGCACATCTTCTACTTCTAACATAGAATAACTCCTCAGTAGCATCCCATTA
>CAZJBA010000023.1:0-24005 GCA_964544065.1 uncultured Anaerolineales bacterium
GAGATGACACAGTAAAATGACAAAAATGTGAAGCGCTCAAATTGACGCTTTTTTTGCTTGCATGTATAATCGCTATGTTCTAAGGATTTGTCCAAAAACAACTTCGCGGTTTTACACTCGTTTTCCGTATCTTCCAAAAGCAGAACAAAGCTCCAAGAGTGTCATTCTGAGGGTGTTTTTCGCCGTGCGTGCCTACGGCAACCCGAAGAATCTCCCAGGTGTCATCGGGGAAATTCTTCACCGCCGGAAAAGCATCGGCGGTTCAGAATGACACCCCCCTGAACGCTTACAAAAAGAGATTCATGGCTCTAAAAGGAAACCTCCGAAATTTTTCAATTACCCAATTATTGAATCTCGTTAATTTAGCTCGCAAGACTGGAACACTCGTGGTCGAAGGCCCCAGTGAAACAGCTTGGGTGAGTTTTCGAGAAGGGCAATTGGCCTATTCAAGAATGGGCGCCAACGAGGATGATCTGGCGTCCGTGCTTTTTCGATCTAAAAAACTTTCAAAGGCTCAGTACAAAACGATAAAAACGCGAGCGAATAATATGAGCGATAAAGAGCTGGGCCTCTTGCTTATTAACGCCGATTATCTTTCTCAAGAAGACATTTTAGAGAGCTTGCGGTCTGAATTTATCAGTGTGATCCAGCGTATCTTTACCTGGGTTGAGGGTTTGTTTCGCTTTGATGATGGCATCCTGCCTCCTGATGGAAAGATCATCCTTAAAATTGGGTTGGAGAATATCATCATGGAGGGCTCGAGGCGCCTCCGTGAGTGGGAGCAACTTCAGGACGAGCTTCCTAGCCTTGATATAGCTTTGAAATTTACCGATCGTCCTGGCGCTGATTTACGCAAGGTCAATCTTAGTGTTGAGGAATGGCGGGTTGTTTCTTACATCAGTCCAAAGAATTCCCTCCGGCAAATCGCCAAAACAACAAAAATGAATGAGTTGGAAATTCGAAAAGTTGTTTATGGCCTGTTACAAGCAGGGCTGGTTGAGTTGATTCGCCCGGAGGGAGTTTCTACGCCGAAACCCAAGAAACCCGCTTTGCCCGGCAAAACCACCGAGGAACAGAGATCGTTGGTCAACCGTCTTATCAAGCGGATTCGTTCCATTTGATGTGGCCCAGTTGAAAGAAACCCCATTCCAAGAATGGAGGCGACGATCGACCTGAGAAAGACCCTTGAACTACCTTTTTTCGTTGAGTCACATATAGCTCAGTTATCTTTTTTCGTAATTCTATTTTTGAGGCAGGCCTTATGCAAACAGTAAAAATGGTAGTCACCGGCCCTTTTAGTGCAGGCAAAACTGAATTTATCCAAACTGTCAGTGAGATCGATGTCGTCGCTACTGAACGAAAAATATCCAGTGAGGCGGAACGGATCAAGGAAACAACAACGGTCGCCATGGATTTTGGCCGTATCACGGTTGATGATGATTTGGTGCTTTATCTGTTTGGCACGCCCGGGCAGAGACGTTTTGATTTCATGTGGGAGATTCTCTCCGAGGGTATGCTTGGGTTTATTGTCCTCGTCGATAGTAGTCGTCCTGAGACGTTTCGCGAGGCCAGAAGCATTCTAGAGACCTTCCGGGCATATGCGCCAACCCCCTATGTGGTCGCTGCCAATAAGCAAGACCTAGACGACGCCTGGTCAGTTGGCGATATGCGTATCGCCTTGCGGCTAGACCCGAAAATTAAGTTGCTTCCATGTGTCGCTCTGAATAAAGGTACAGTCAAAGAGGTTCTGCTAGAGCTGCTCTACAGCATTTTGGATGAAATGGAAGCTGGAGACAAGTAAGGCAATGCATTATTTAATATTGTGTCTTCTATAACGACTGATCAAGGGATATTGCATTATGAGGTATACGGACGAGGACGTCCGGTTTTGTTGCTTCATGGGTGGCTAGGCTCTTGGGGTTTGTGGCAGCAGACCATGAAACACCTTGGGCAGCATTACCGCACGTATGCGCTTGATTTTTGGGGGTTTGGGGAATCGGGTAAGAAAGTGCCCACATTTTCGGTTCAAGACTTTGTTAGCATGGTGAGACAGTTTATGGACCGGCTGGGGATTATTCGGGCGCCTCTTGTCGGTCATAGCATGGGGGGGACGGTTAGTTTGTCATTTGCAATCAATCATCCGGAGCGAGCCAGCCAAGTCACCGTGATTGGTTCTCCCATTGTTGGGTCCTCCTTGGCCCTCATGCTCAAGTTAGCGGGGCGCCGCTGGATTGCCTCGATGGTGTTTCACTCTATGTGGGCTTTGAAGTTGGGGTTAAAAATCAGCGCTCCCATCATCACGCGTGACCCGCGCTGGTATGAGATGATTACAAGCGATTTGTCCCGTACCACCCTCGAGGCTTTTTTGTTAAGTATTTCTTCGTTGCGACAGACGGATTTAAGGCCTTTTCTAAATCAGATTTCTATCCCTGCGATGGGTATGTACGGTAAGAAAGACGTGATTGTCAATCCCAACCAGTGGGAACTGATGCAAACAGGGATTTCAGATGTTCGCATTGAAAGATTTGAAGATGCAGGTCATTTTATCATGCTAGATTCCCCGCAAAGATTTACGGAAGAACTCAAAGATTTTTTGGATTCGTCGAATGAAGTCTAATGGTGAGGAAGTATATTATTACCCCAATAACATGGGCCGAATCATCTTCTTGGCAATGGAAGATGTGCTAGGGCGTAGTGGGCTTAACATGGTCCTAAACCGGGTTGGTTTATCTGGCATGATGGAGAACATTCCTCCCAATAATTTTGATCGTCAATTTTGTTTTGATATTTTGGGGCGGGCAATGGAAGGAATGGAGCAGTATTATGGCCCCAGGGCGGGACGCGGCTTGGCGCTGCGTTCGGGTCGTGCCTGTTTCATGTACGGCCTGCGAGAATTTGGCCCCGTGCTCGGTATCCAAGAAATGGCATTTCGCTTACTTCCCTTGCCAACAAAATTAAAACAAGGAGCACAATTATTTGCAGATGCTTTTAATCGCTTCTCGGATCAGCGAGTTCGACTTGAGGATAAAGATGATAAACTTTTCTGGCACATTGAGCGCTGTCCTGTTTGCTGGGGGCGTGAAACCGAGATGCCCTCTTGCCATTTAGCGGTTGGTATTTTGCAAGAAGCTTTATATTGGATCAGCGGTGGGAAATATTTCCGCGTCCAAGAAACAGCCTGTATTGCCCAGAGCGCGCCGGCTTGCACCATTGAAATCATCAAAAAACCCTTGACGGACTAATGAAAAAGATTATTCTTCCTGCTCACAACCATATTTACCCCTTCAATGAACAAGCTCGGGATTTGCGCATTCAAAACAAACCCCTTTGGTTGATTCACCGAGACTTGTTGGCTCCCTATGTCAGCAAAGAAATTGAAATATCGTTGGATTCAAAGTTGCCCGCCGTTCAAGGCCCGGCTATCGCTTATCGCGAAAATTTATATTTTGACCAAGCCTACATTGATGAGTTCTTGCGCCTGGCCCAAAAGCGTGATGTTCCCTCGCGGGCAGCACTTTCTAAAGACGATGCAGCCTTTCGTGAACATGCTTTGCCGTTGTCGACCTCCTACCAGCAAGAAGGGGAAATCTATCTGGTTGATTTATGGTACTACCCGCCTGCCAGCAACGTCATGGAAGAGGCGGAACCTCTGGCGATTGATCTGCTCCCTCGTGAAGTGGGATATTATCATGTCCCTACCTATATGGCTGTTGAGCAAGGGGACCTCGTTTTTCAAGTCCCTTTGCGTAGCTTGATAGCGATTGATTCCTGGGTGCACGTTTTCTTCGCCGATATCGTCTTTGGATTATATACGCGCGGCGCCCGCTTCGAAGATCGACTTGACCGGGATCTCTTCTTCAAGTTGGGAGTGCTCTCGAAGGCTATGTTTGAAGGGAAACAGGTTTTGGAGAGTTCGGGCGTTGTCAAAATTGGACGCAATTGCGTCATCGATCCTACCGCGGTTATTCATGGCCCCGCTACCATAGGGGACAACGTCACGATCGGGGCAGGTTCTGTGATCGAAAATTGTATTATTGGTGACAATGTAAATATTTCTCAAGGTTGTCAGGTGATGGTTTCTGTCGTCGGCGATGGGGCCTTTTTGCCGTTTCGCGCCTCTCTGTTCATGACCACACTTATGGACAATAGCATGGTTGCACAGAACACCTGCTTGCAAATGTGTGTGATTGGACGGAACACATTCATTGGCGCCGGTTCAACATTTACCGATTTTAATATCGTCCCCACCCCTTTGATGGCAAGAGATGGAGACGGCAAATTGCGGGAAGCCAATCGTCCTGTCCTTGGCGGTTGTGTTGGGCACAATTGCCGTCTTGGTTCTGGCATGATTATTTTCCCCGCCCGAGCGATTGAATCGGACGTTGTTTTGGTGGCATCCGACGAACGCCGAGTCATTGACAAGGACGTTCGCTACGAAGATAGTGACCATCATTCCTACGACTTTGCCAACTTACACAAGCGCTTATACCCTCGCCCTGGCGAAGTAGAACATGAATCTTGGTGATCCGTGCACACTTTCGCCTTTATCATTCACCCGATTGATCCCAAGCGAGATGTCAGTCGGAAGTATCCAATTTTGGGGCGTTATCTTAGTGTTGGCCTGATCAATTTCTTTTCCACCTTTTTTCCACCAGTCTATCTATCCGAGGTTGAGGGGATTCAGTCTGCCGCTACAGGCAAACGAATCAAGGGCTGGCTGATTGCCTGTCCCCTTACAGCTTCTCGTATGTTAGAATTACCAGTAAGAATTGCATATGCCAAGATCATCCAAACGGGCAGATTGGCTGAGCGCTTGAGCGCTGATATACTTGGTTTAGGAGCATTTACCTCCGTTGTCGGTGATGGTGGCAAGACAATCGCGAGAAACTTGGACGTACCTGTGACCACCGGGGATGCCTATACCGTGGCGGTGGCAGTACAGGCCATTCGAGATGCTGCTGCTTTGATGGATATCCCCTTGGAGCGGGCTACCGCTGCCGTAGTGGGCGCAACGGGCGCGATTGGACGCGTGTGCTCGCAACTGCTGGCAGAAGATGTTGCCGCTTTGTATCTAGTCGGCAAAACGCCTCAAAAATTAGATACCCTCTATCAAGAACTGAGCGAACACGCCCAGACAAAGCTGATCAAAAGCACCTCCGCCCGCGATGTAAAGCACGCTCAGTTGATCCTATCGGTATCGAGCGCGTCTCACGCTATCATTCATCCTGAGTATTTGCGTCCCGGCAGCGTGATCTGTGATGTGGCCCGCCCTCGCGATGTTTCTGCTCAGGTGGCTTCGGCCCGGGACGATGTTTTGGTCATTGATGGCGGCATGGTAGAAGTGCCCGGGCCTGTCAATTTCAACTTTGATTTTGGTTTTCCACCTGGCAAGGCCTATGCTTGTATGGCCGAGACCATGGCGCTTGCCTTGGAAGGCCGCTTTGAAGACTACACTGTGGGTAAGGACATCAGCCGCGGACAAGTTGACCAAATTGCCCGAATCGCCAAACGACACGGCTTTCGCTTGAGCGGTTTTCGCTCCTTTGAGAAACCTGTCAGCCAAGAGAAAATTGAATACGTTCGCCAGTATGCTATAAACAACCTATAATCAAGGTGCACATTAGCACAAAGTTAAGCCTCTATCCGTAAATTATCAGAATTCGATCCAGGCGGCCTCCCCGCCGCCGAGGCTTCGACGTGAGCTCAGCCGAACGGACGGCGGCTTGAGCATTTTACGGATAGGCTCTACATGGACAAAGATTTTGTTCAGTGTCATTGCGAGGCAGTATTTCCGCCGAAGCAATCTCTTGGACAGTCAGGGGACTGTTTCACAATGCCAGCGGCACGCAAAGCGGAAGCGGCTCGCAGTGACATCACATAAGATCTGTTAGTAATTTACTTTGCGCTGTAATGGTAAGTAGCAGGAATAAAAACGTTCTCCTTTTACCTTTGCGAGGTACTTATGAGCTCATATCGTTTGCTAATTGTCGAAGATGACTTTGATATCTCGAACATGCTCCGGATTTATTTTTCCGGGCAGGGATATGAAGTCGATGTGGCCCCGCGCGGATCGGTAGCCCTGGAGAAAACGCGTCAAAATTTACCTCACCTGATTGTCTTGGACATCATGCTTCCGGATATCGATGGGTATGAGGTTTGTGAGCGTTTGCGAAAAAGCACGCGTACAAGCCATATTCCCGTGATTTTTTTGACTCAAAAAGATGAACGCAGCGATCGTTTACAAGGCCTGGAACTGGGCGCCGATGATTACATCACCAAGCCTTTCGATATCGAAGAGTTGAAATTGCGGGTCAAAAATGCCATCAAGCGAGCAGAACGAGAAAGCCTGACCGACCCTCGCACCGGCTTGCCGTCCGGCCGCTTGATCGAGGAACAGCTTCGCGAGATTATTCGAAACGATGGCTGGGCTTTGATGGACCTTCGCATTAAGTACTACCAAGCCTTTAAAGAAGAATATGGCTTTGTCGCCGCCGACGATGTGCTTCGTTTTGCAGCCATGTTGCTTAACGAAATCATTGATCAGTTCGGCACCCACAACGATTTCATCGGACATGCTGGCGGAGAGAACTATATTGTGATCACGGAAGAAGAACGGGCTCCCAAAATTGTGGCAGAAGTCAAGTCTCGTTTTGGAAAAGAAATCCGCACCTATTACAACTTCATGGATCGCGACCAGGGCTACATTGTGATCACAAACGAAGCTGGGGAGCAGGAGAAAGTCCCCTTGATGACATTGCATGCTGGTATCGTTTCTCCTACTGACTATCACTTCTCAGATATTCGTGAAATTACTGAATTAGCCGCAGAAGAACGTCGCAATCAATCCTAGCAGCTTTCCTCCCCAAGCTAATGCCGGACTTTAGCGCCTTTCCTATTGGAATTACGTTGCTGTTTGTAGGGCTAGCATTTCTTATGCTAGCCTACCTCTTGGCGCGTCTGTTTCCGAGATTATTTTCGGCCTCGGCAAGAGCCATTAACCAGGCGGACTTGGATCTTGACGTCCCCAAGCATGAAGATGCCACCCTGGTGATTCAACCAGGCGGGCGGGTTGTTTTTATGAATGATGCTGCCCGCAATGAGTTCGACGTTTGGGAGCAGACTCCCAACCTTGAACGTCTAGCCCGGCGAACTCGCCCGGAGAACGTCTTCCTGAGCCTGTGCGCCGTAGAGGGAAATGCCCACCTCTCTGTGGGAGGGCGCTTAATGGAAGCGACCTCGTATAAAATCCCTTACCAGCAAGAGAATGCTATTTTGCTTTCTTTGCATCCCTATCATGTGGCTACGCTGACCGAGGGCGAGGGTGACGAGGCCTCCGGGCAGGCTATTGAGATTCTCACAAAGTTGGGCCAATCGATGGCTTCTGAGTTGGAATTGGAAGCCACAATGCAGGCTATCCTTTCAGGGGTGGGACAGATCGTCTCTGTGGATTGTGCTGAAATTGCGATCTGGGACCCCGAGAAGGGACATTTGATTCCCTATCGCTTTGATGAGAAAGAAGACGGGCAGATTGAAGACACACTTGATCGCTATGCGCTCGGGGAAGGCTATAGCGGTCATGTGGCCGCGAGTCGGGAACCGTTGCTCGTTTCCGACGTTGAAGCAAGCTCCAAGTTGAGTCCGCTCATCAATCGGCAGCAATATCCGTTCCGCTCCTATTTAGGCATTCCCCTATTGATCGGCGGTGAACTCATCGGCGTCCTGGCGATCACATCCCTGGTCGAAAACGCTTATGACCAGAATGATGTCAAATTATTAGATCTGCTCTCGGGGCAAGCTGCCATTGCTTTGCATAACGCCCTCTTGTATCGGCAAGAGAAGTTGCGGGCATCAGAATTATCGGGGTTGGCTAATCTGTCTCAGGCGGTAAGCGCCGTGCAAGAACCAGAAGAATTGTTTGCCCATCTCGTCGAGGAAATCGCACCCTTATTGGACGTTGAAGTGGCCGGTTTTTTGATTTACGACCAGACCAGCCGGGTGCTGGCTGCTCAGCAACCCTTTATGGGTGTCCCGGAACAATTTGTAGCTTTGTATCATATTTCGATTCCTCCGGATAGTCCTGCTGAAAGAATTTGGCGGCAGCAAGAGACGTTAGTGGTCGACGATGCGCCCGAAGATCATCGGCTGATCGACCTGGGGCTGGATCATCCCGCCCGAGCAGCCGGGATTCGAGAGACGGTTTTAGCGCCTCTCAAAGTGGGCGGGCGATCGTTAGGTTATTTGCAAGTGGCCAACAAAAAAAAGGGGGATAGCTTTTCACAAGCGGATGTGCGCTTGTTGGCCATTATCGCCGGACAGGCTGCACCCATCATCAAAAACGCGAATTTGATTCAGCATTCAATCAAAAGGGCCTTGCGAGCAGAAGCGCTCCGGCGCGTTGCCAGCCTGACGGGTTCGGAAGCGGCTTTGGACGAAATCTTAAAATATTCCCTCATGGAGTTGTCCCGCTTGCTGGAGGCCGACATCGCCGTTTTGTTTTTCTTGCAGGAAAGTGTGGGTGGCTTGCAAGCCCACGCGGATTCGATCTATGGCCTGCCTGATCGGGTGGATGCAGAGATCGGACAGCTTCTGGTTGAACCGGAAGATTTTGCCAACCTTGTTTCCAACTCCAAACAGCCTCTCTTTATCACCGATATGCGCGTAGGGCAATCCCTATCGCCTCCCTATGATCTGCTCGCTGAGAGGTTGGATTTTCAGTCATTGATTGTTGTCCCTCTGGCCTTCCGCGATCGGCGTTTGGGCGAGATCGTGCTCGGCAGCCGGCAGGCAGAGCGATTCAGTCGCAGCGATTTACAATTAGCATCCAGCGTTGCAGGGCAGTTGGCTGTGGCCATGGAGCGCACCTCGTTGGCTGCTCAATCGGACGCCGATTTGCGCCAACGTGTCGAGACGCTCACAAAGCTAACCCGCATTGGGCGGGAACTTAACGCCCTCCTGGATGTTGAACAGATCTTGAAACGTGTGTATCAAGAGGCTGTGGAAATGATCGCCGCCGATGGCGGCGCGGTTTACCGTTTTGATGTAACCGGTGAGGATTCAGCAACCCCTGAGATATTGTTTCCGGAGGGCCAAGGAGAAGGATGGTCGCCTTTTGCCTCAGCCGCTTTGCATTCCCAAACTTCCCTTCTGGTTGAGAATACGGAACGTTTGCCTGGCACGCTCGCTGAGTCAACGCTTGAGCCTCCTCATGATCGGATTTGCTCGGTGGTGACTGTGCCCATCATGATCCAACAAAAAATGATTGGCTTGCTTGACTTGCATTCGCGAACGCCAGACGCATTTCATGATTTCAGTTTGCAGGTCGTTCAAAGCTTAGCTGCCTATGCCGCCGTGGCCATTCAGAACGTCCGACGTTATCGCGACCAACTGCATGACCGCCAGGAATTGTCTCGCCGGAAAAACGCCCTGGCGAGGGTGCTCGCTTCTACTCGAAAAGCGCGTCTTGACCGTCCCTTGAAGGTATTCCTTGGGGAGGCTGCCTCCGCTATTCGTCAAGTTGCCTCCTTCCCGGGGGTATTGATTGCTCTCCGGCGTGATGATGATCAATTAGATTGGTTGACTGGCGCTGTTTCGTCTGAACGATTGAAGCGGATGCGCTCCTTCCAGCTTGTATGGCCGGAGGTTCAGGCTCTATTGCGGTCCGAACATTTGTTGGCAAGTTCGTATTTTATTCCTGTTGATCAGCCTGCCAATTTCCCCGAATGGTTAGTGACGCTTGCCGCCCCGGAGCAGAATCGAGCCTCATCAACGGGAGCAGCCCTGCTGATGCCCTTGTTCCAGGTGGCCAATCGGCCCTTAGGCTTGATCGCCATTGGCCCTTTCGAGGCCGATGCTTATCCGGATCGTTCTTCTCTCGAAATTTTGGCGGAGTTTGCCCGTCAAATTTCGTGGCTGATTTCCAACTATGATCGGTTTGGACAGCTTGAATCGCAGGTGCAAACGCTTGAGAGCGGGTTGAAAGAGGCTCGCGAGAGCGCGGTCAATATATTGGGCAATCGACTTTTGGCTCAATCGGAAAACCGGGTTAACGCTGTTTTGGAAATGGTGGAGCAACTGGCCCGTCAACCCGATCGATCGGCTGTTTTGAAAACGTTGGGGCAGGGTTTGATCGAACAACTTGGAATGGATGTAACTTTGGTGGTCGAGACGGACGCGGGAGGCCCGGCGTTGTTACACGTCCTGGGAGATTTGCCCGCTGATGTAAACCTCGCCCCCTTGCTGGGACAAAGGAATCCGCTCCACGACAGCCTGCGTTCGGGGGCCTTGCATTTGGTAGCGGATATGGAGAGCCGCCAAGTCTGGGACCAGTCGCCGCTTTTGGACGCTTTGAACAGCCGAAGTTTTATCAGTTTG
This sequence comes from uncultured Anaerolineales bacterium, assembly GCA_964544065.1. Lineage (GTDB taxonomy): Bacteria > Chloroflexota > Anaerolineae > Anaerolineales > UBA11858 > JAYELX01. Next base: position 10,372 of record CAZJBA010000023.1, read on the forward strand.
CCCATCCTCGCCCAGGCCGGAAAACCGGCTGCCATTTTGACAGTCAGCAGCGCTACTTTGCCACCTTTCACGCCCGAGAACGAACGATTGTTTGACTTGCTTGGCCGCCAGACGGGCATGGTTTTGAATAATTTGACCCTGTTGACGGAGACGGGCCAACAGTTGAGCCGGGTTAACATCCTCTTGGATTTCAGCCGCCAGTTGAGTGGACTTGAACCGGAGCGAATTCTGCGCTTGTTGACAGAGACGGCCTTGGCTGTTGTGCAACCTGCTCAAGCTTGTGTGGCCACTCTCTTTGACCGGGAGCGGCAAGTGCTACAACCTCATGTCGCCATGGGATACAGCCATGATGACATCATCTTGCAACTTTGCTTTTTGCTCGGCGATGCGCTTGTGGGCAAGGCTTTTGAATCGGGCAAAGCCATTCGGGTTCATGATGTCGATTTTTCCACTCATTACAATTTGTCTCAAGGAGACTTGTTACGCTATCGCCAGGCGACGGGGGAAGTGCTGCCGGTCTCGAGTATGGCCATCCCCATTCAGGCCGGCGATGAGGTCAAAGGCGTTCTCATTCTTGACAATTTTGAGCAATCGAACGCCTTCTCCCACGAGAATCAGATCTTGGCTGCTTCTCTGGCCAGACAAGCAGCGCTGACATTGGAAAATATTCATCTCTATCGAACGGCGAAGCAACACTCCGTCCAGCTTGAGGGGTTGAGTGAAATTTCGGCTACGATCACGGCGCACTTAGAACTTGATGCCTTGGTTGATATGTTGCTGGAGACCTTGGGGGATTTTGTCTCTTATGATGCCGGAACCTTGTGGCTGCATGAAGATGGTGAGCTTACGATCCGATCTGTACGTGGCTCCGTTGACCGCAGCGATTTGGTTGGAGCGACAACGTGCGTGGAGGACAACCCTCTGTTTGCCGAAATGGCCCAGACCGGGGAACCCATTGCTATTGGCGATATCCGGGAAGAGGAACGATTGCCGGAAGCGACTCCCGAATGCTTATCCTGGCTGTCGGTTCCCATGAGCATTAAGGACGAAGTGATGGGGATCATTACGCTTGAGAAACGCGAGGCACACTTTTACAGTGGAGATCATCTTCGCATGCTCGGTATCTTTGCCAATCAGGCCGCTGTTGCGATTCAAAACGCCCGTTTGTTCGCTCAGGCGCAGCGTTTTAGAAAAGAATTAGAACAGCGGGTGGCAGAGCGAACGGAGCAGTTAGAAGAACAGCGTTGGCGGGCTGAATCGCTGCTCAAGATCATGCAAGAATTATCGGCCAGCTTGGATTTGGATCATATTCTCAACCGGACTTTGAAAGCTGTCAATGAAATCACGGATGCCGAGCAAAGTACGTTGTTGCTCATTCGCTCCGATGAGCGCACCTTTTATCATCGCGCTTCTTTGGGCTATACTCAATCACCGCCGCCAGGTGGGCATTCAACCGATTTAGCAATTGATGAAGGTCTCGCAGGTTGGGTTGTGAGCGAGCGTAAACCTGTCTTGATTGATGACTTGCGCCAAGAAGTTCACTGGGTTGATATTGATGACTTCAAAACAGAACATCGCAGCGCTTTGGTGCTTCCTCTGATCTTTGGGGAAGAAGTGTTGGGCGTCTTGTTGGTCTTCCATCGCGAAGAGGGCCATTTCAGCCCCAAGCAGATGGAGTTGGCTCAAGCGGCTTCCAATCAAATTGCTGGCTCGATCAACAAATCTGAACTGTTCAATTTGATTCGGGAACAAGCTGAACGTTTGGGCAAAATGTTGCACGCCCAACAGGTTGAGACCAGTCGCTCTCGCTCCATTCTCGAGGCGGTCGCGGATGGCGTCTTGGTAACGGATGCCAATCGTCGCATTACGCTCTTCAACGATTCAGCCGAACAAATTTTGGGGCTAAAGCGGGGCAAGATCATCGGTAAATCGCTGCAAGACTTTAGCGGTCTGTTTGGAAAAGCGGCTCAAACTTGGATGGACACCATCAAAAAATGGTCCTCTTCGCCTTCTGACTATTCAGACGATCAAGTCTATGCTGAGGAGATCACCCTGGAAGATCGCCGGGTTGTTTCGGTGCATTTGGCCCCTGTCCGGATGCAAGATGAATTTTTAGGCACAGTCTCTATTTTCCGTGATATTACCCACCAGGTTGAGTTGGATCGTCTCAAGTCAGAATTTGTCGCCAATGTCAGTCACGAGTTGCGCACGCCGATGACATCCATTAAAGGATATGTTGATGTGCTCTTGATGGGCGCTGCCGGCCAATTGAGCGAACGTCAAATCAATTTTTTAGAGGTTGTACAAGGAAATACCGAGAGACTTAACGTCTTGGTTAACGATTTGTTGGATGTCTCTCGTATTGAGACGGGCAAATTTGATCTGTCGATGCAGTCTCTACGCTTGCAGCCTCTGATTGAGGATGTCGTTGACGAGCAACATCGCCGCATGCAAGCAAACGGCAGAGAGATCGATCTGGACTTGAAATTGCCCCCAGATTTACCAAGTGTTTGGGGTGATGACCGTCGTGTTCGACAAATCGTAACCAATCTTGTTAGCAATGCCTATCATTACACTCCCAATGGCGGCAATATCCTCGTCAAAGCGAGCGTGGAGGGTGATTACGTTCGAGTTGATGTTAAAGACGACGGCATTGGCATTCCACCGGAAGAACAGGATCGCATTTTCGAGAGATTCTATCGCGGAGAGAACCCCATGGTTTTGGCCACTGCTGGCACGGGCCTGGGCTTATCAATCGTCCGGCAACTGGTCGAAGTGCATGAAGGAGAAATAACCTTTGAAAGCAGCGGCGTTCCAGGAGAAGGAAGCGCTTTTTCTTTCACACTACCTATCCATCACACGGGTTAGAGGAAAGTATGGCGAAAATATTGATTGCAGAAGACGAAATGGATATTCGCAACCTGATTGTCTTTACGCTGGAGTTAGCAAATCACGAAGTCATCGCTGCCAGCAATGGCGTTGAGGCCTGGGACATGGTGCAACAAATGGCTGAACAGGACGAGTTGCCAGATTTGATTCTGCTGGATGTACGCATGCCTCGCATGACGGGGTACGAAGTCTGTAAACGAATCAATACTGAAGAAACCCTACGGTTGGTCCCGGTGGCTTTTCTCTCGGCTAAAGGACAAGACAAAGAGGTGCAAGAAGGATTTGAAGCTGGCGCAATCGATTACATCGTAAAACCCTTTTCGCCAGACCAATTGACAAGCAAAGTAGCTGAATTGTTGCAAAAGAACGGTTGACAAACACTTATGAGTGCCATTATTCTTCAGGATGAAATCGTTCACTATGAGGTCTTGGGGCGCGGCCGACCCGTGCTGTTTTTGCATGGTTGGGTTGGCTCCTGGCGTTATTGGATTTCATCCATGCAAGCTGCTTCTACCAACTATCGCGCTTATGCTATTGATATGTGGGGGTTTGGGAACACAGCCAAAAACACAAGTCGATACATGCTTTCGCAGCAACTCAACCTATTACAGGACTTTCTAAAGAATATGGGTATTGACAAAATTGCTCTTGTTGGCCATGGGCTTGGTGCAATTGTTTCTCTTCTCTTCGCTGATAAGTGCCCCGCCATGATTGATCGCATCATGGCCATTGGTATGCCGCTTGATAAGAATCAAATCAACCCACGTTTATCCCGCAATTCGCCGGCCGAATTAGCAGATTGGCTCTTGGGCGCGACCGAAGCCTCCCAGGCCGCTCGCATCGAAGCTCCCAGGGCCGATCAAAATGCCATCTATGATTCCATTCAGCACATAGAATCGTTGGACATCACTGAAGTGCGTAACCGTCTGAAAACACCATGTTTGTTGATTCATGGAAAAAACGATCCCGTCATTCGGCTTCCCAGGCAAGAACAGGTCGCCAACTTGCCGGAACATTTCCACCACATCCCCTTCGAAAACGCCGGACACTTCCCCATGTTGGATATCCCCAGCAAATTCCACCGTCTCATGGCCGATTTCTTGGCCCTGCCGTCCGATCAAATGCCCCGCCAATTAGAGTTGAAAGAGGAGTGGAAACGCAAGGTTCGTTAGCGAACTATTTGGAGACACGCTCGCATGCAGCAATACTTGGATTTACTCACCCACATTTTAGAAAATGGTGTCGATAAATCGGATCGCACCGGTACCGGTACGATTTCTGTTTTTGGCTATCAGACCCGTTTTGACCTGGCTGCTGGCTTCCCACTTTTGACGACCAAAAAACTGCATCTTAAATCGATCATCTATGAATTGTTGTGGTTTCTGCGTGGGGATACCACTGTGACCTATTTACAGGAACATGGTGTGTCCATTTGGGATGCCTGGGCGGATGAGGAGGGAGACCTGGGGCCTGTGTACGGAGCCCAGTGGCGCTCCTGGCGAACCGCGGAGGGGAGAACCGTGGACCAAATTGAGAGGGTGATTCAGACTCTGCAAGAGAATCCCGATTCCCGGCGGATGATCGTCAATGCCTGGAACGTCGGCGAGCTCGAGAAGATGGCCCTGCCCCCCTGCCATCTTTTATTCCAATTCTACGTTGCCGAGGGGAAACTCTCCTGCCAACTCTACCAGCGCTCCGCCGATGTTTTCTTGGGCGTGCCATTTAATATCGCTTCGTATGCCTTACTTACAATGATGGTTGCTCATGTCTGTGATTTAGAGTTGGGTGAGTTTGTTCACACTTTTGGTGACGCTCATTTATACAAAAACCACCTAGAGCAGGCGCGTTTGCAACTTGCTCGAGAACCATATCCACTCCCTAACCTCAGAATTCTCACAAAACCAAAATCTATTTTTGAGTATCAATATGGAGATTTTAAAATAGAAGAATATCGCTATCATCCTTCGATAAAAGCAGATGTTGCTGTATAATCACGGTAATTCTCATCATTCCTCACTGGGGGTGTCATTCTTGCCGCGCTTCCCCTGGCGGGACGCAGAGCGTGCGTGCCCGGTGGGCAAGGCATGCTGCCCAAGCCGCTGATGTTTTTCCAGCGGCGAAGAATCTCCCTCTTTGATCGTGGGAGACTCTTCGGTCGCTCTAGCTTAGCGAAGCTAAGCCACGCTCCCTTGCTAACACGGTGTGCGCTTTCAGCGTGCACGCCTTTGGCGAGAGTTGGTATCCCTTCGGGCATACCAAATGGGTGCCCACCGTGTGGCTACGCGAAAATCTCGGCTACATGTTCCCCGTTTTTTTTAAGGAGATACCTGCCGGTGTATAAAATGGGAATCAAACAAGGCACAGTTCTTGAGTGTCATAAATGTCCTTGGGGGAGTTGGAAGCAATAAATTTGTCGACAAGTCAATTGGAAGTGCAAATCTCAATAATTGTTGCCATGGATGAAAACAGGGGCATTGGCGTTGAAAACCGTCTGCCCTGGCATCTCCCCGCCGATCTCAAACGCTTCAAGCGCCTGACCATGGGGCATCATCTCATCATGGGGCGCAAGACGTACGAGAGCATTGGCAAGCCTCTGCCCGGGCGGCACATGATTGTGTTGACTCGGGACCCCCATTTCGAAGCCCCGGGCTGTCAGGTCGCATCCACGCTTGCCGAAGCCCTTCGGGTCGCGCAAGATGGAGGGGAGACAGAAGCATTCATCGGCGGCGGCGCGCAAGTCTACCAACAGGCGCTCCCTCTGGCCGACCGCATTTACTTGACCCGGGTTCACACGACCACCGAGGCGGATGTCCACTTTCCACCCTTTGATCCTCAGGCTTGGCGTCTGCTTGAATCTAGTTACCATCCCGCTGACGCCAAACACCAATATGCTTTTACCTATAAGACATTGGTAAAAAAAGCCTGAATGGATTCTGGAAATGAAAACATTTGAAAAATGACAAAGCCCGATTCTTGGCGAATTGGGCTTTGTTATTGCTCGCTTTTGAAATGAGAAGTTCATTCGACCCAATCCAGCGTTCGCGTGACCGCCTTCTTCCAACCGGCATATAAACTCTCACGTCGCTCGGGTGACATCTTGGGTTCCCAGGTTTTATCCACTTGCCAATTGGCGCGCAGATCGTTGGTGTTATCCCAGAAGCCAACGGCCAGGCCAGCGGCGTAAGCTGCGCCCAGGGCGGTGGTCTCTGAAACCTGTGGCCGCACCACGGGCACGCCGACGATGTCGGCCTGGAATTGCATCAATAACTCGTTGACGACCATACCGCCGTCCACGTTCAGGGTTTGAAGTTCGACGCCGGAATCCTGCCGCATGGCGTCGAGCACCTCGCGGGTTTGGTAAGCGGTCGACTCCAGGGCGGATCGGGCGATGTGCCCTTTGTTGATGTAACGCGTCATGCCCACGATCGCGCCGCGGGCGTCGGAGCGCCAATGCGGGGCGAACAGTCCAGAAAAGGCAGGTACAAAATAAATACCGCCATTATCCTCCACGGAGCGGGCCAACTCCTCCACCTGGGATGATTCGTCGATGATGCCTAGATTGTCACGCAGCCACTGCACCAACGCGCCGGTGATGGCGATAGAGCCTTCCAGGGCGTAAACGGCTGGTTGCTGGCCGAACTTATATCCCAAGGTGGTGAGCAAACCATGCTCGGAGGGGACGATTTCCGTGCCGGTGTTGATCAGCATGAAACAGCCGGTCCCATACGTGTTTTTGGTCTCGCCGGTCTGGAAGCAGGTTTGGCCCACCAAGGCGGCTTGTTGGTCGCCCAGGTCGCCGCACACGGGAATGGCAGCACCAAAAGGGCCATCGGGGTCCGTCGTCCCCCACGTGTTGGGATCGCTGGATGGGACGATGTCGGGCAGCATCTGGAGGGGGATGTTCAGGTTGGCCAGAATGCCCTCGTCCCAATCGAGCGTTTCCAGATTCATGAGCATGGTGCGGCTGGCGTTGGTCACATCGGTGACATGAGCGCCGCCATCGGGCCCGCCGGTCAACCACCAAATCAGCCAGGTGTCGATGTTGCCAAAGATGGCCTCTCCCCGTTGGGCGGCTGCGCCCAACCCTTCCACATTGTCGAGCATCCATTTCACCTTGGGGCCCGAGAAATAGGTCGCCAGAGGCAGCCCTGTCTGAGCACGGAAGCGATCTTGCCCGCCCTCTTCGGCCAGAGCGTCGCAAATTTTCTTGGTGCGGGTATCTTGCCAGACGATGGCGTTGTAATAGGGCTTGCCGGTTTTGCGATCCCAGACCAACGTGGTTTCGCGTTGGTTGGTGATTCCCACGGCTCCAATTTCGGTGGATTCAATGCCCGCTTTCTTGATCGAGGCTTCGATCACCTCCTGGGTGCGTTCCCAAATTTCGAGCGGATCGTGCTCCACCCAGCCAGGTTGCGGGTAAATTTGCTCGTGTTCTTTTTGGGCGATACTGACAACGCCGCCGCTGTGATTGAAAATCATGCAGCGGGTACTGGTCGTTCCTTGATCGATGGTGGCAATATATTTGATCATAGAAAATCCTTTGTCAAGTAAAGATTGGCGATTTCAAACCTCACAGGTCTCGAAGACCTGTGAGGTTTTGCCTGATTCCGATGGGCGTTTCAATTGTACCCTAAGCGAAGGGTTGCAGAAATGGTTTGCTGATGCAGGGCCCACCTTAATCCCTCACCCAAGTTGCCGTATACTCCGTATGCTCATCGAGCAACTCAATGCCAGGATCATTCACAACCCAATCTCCCTCCAGGCCAAGCTGTTGGGCTGTCAAATCGAAGTGGCACATGGCGATGCCCATATCGACGCGTTGGAGATCGGCCAAGCCTAGCAACAGATTGAAGACAGGCGAGGGATAGCCCGGTGTGCGGCGCAGGTAAAAATGCCAGGCATCGTCAATCTTGACAATGCGCCAGGGCTGTTTGTTGGAGGCTGATGGCCCGATCCGCACCATGTTGAGGGGAAGGGCGAACTCGTCCGCCTTTTCCTGATCCAGGAGCCGGTCAAAGCCCGCTTCAAAGAACAATTCGCTCCAGGCCATGCGCCGATCGGAGCCGGCCGTATTGCGGATGGTTTGATCGACTCGCCGTGGATCCTCGGCGATGTAGCCCACCGATGACACCGCGGGGATGATCTCATCGTCACCGAGGTTGATCTCCCGGGCGAAGCGGCTGCGGTTGAAGGTGCCTCCCAGCCAGCATGTGCCCAACCCCAGATCGGTGGCCCGCAGGATGATCGCCTCCATCAGGTAGCCGTAATCTTCCAGGCTCATGCCCTCATCGCGGCAGGCCCCGATCATGAATCCGGTCGGGTTGTTGATGAAACCGTAGGTGCCCATGCCCCTCAGGGCGCTGGAATCCCCCTGCTGGGCAGCGACCAGCTTGAAACGGGCCCGGTTGCCTAGCGGCCCCATCGCGGCAGAGGCGAGAAAATCGGTCAAACGCCGACGGGTCTCGGGGTCGACCGGCTCAGGTTGATAGGTGCGGCAAGAAAAGCGTCCTTTGATTAAGTCAGTGACAGGTTGGTCAAGTTGCATCAAGAAATCCTTTTCTAACTATTTACTTTTACAGGTTTCAGCAGCAGAGCCTATTTGAGGAGCCATCTCACCGCAAAAGTCTAGCATAAACACAACAAGAATGACAGGGAAAATTAAAAGAGGTCCACATTTCTGTGAGCCTCTTTTGACGTCCGGTTGCCTCAACTACTTTTGATCTAGTTCAACTCTTCAACGGAAACATCAGCGGAATCTAACAAATCGCGGAAACCATCATAATAGGTATCATCACTAGGAGATAGATCATCCCAAGCAAAGATGAAACCAAACAGTTCTTTGCCAGCATCGGTATCGGCAATTTCCAACAATGTGTCAACAAGTAAGCTGCGCAGATCTTCATCTAGACCAGGATGAAGTTGGACACCATCATTGGGAATATCCGGCGACACAGAAATCACCCTGACAACATCCATCACGTCCGGCAAATCTTGCTGCATAGCTTCACGAGCATCGACATAGGTTGCACCGGCCACACAATCATAACCATACACCGTTGATACAACTTCGTTATGGGAACCGGTATCGTAGATGGAATAAAAATCCGTCTCCGCATCAATTCCAGCAGCTTTCAAGCTAAGATTCGGTATGATCCAGCCTGTCGGGCTGGTAGGGTCGGGACGACAAAAGAATTCTCCTTTTAACTCGGATAAAGATTGTATTCCGCTCTCGTCGTTCACGAAGATCTGACTGTTATACGCGATGCTTCCAAAACGCGTAGACACCAAAGATGTTTGAGCACAGCTATGTTTTGAGGCTAGAAGATAAGGAATCGCTTGCAAGGAAGTAATCTGCCCCTCACCCGCACACATCAACTCGATCACAGCATCACTGTTTGGGACGAAATAAGGCTCAACAAACAAGCCAGAGTATTCATAGATCAAGGCGGCAAGTTCTTCAAACCCTGCATAGGCGCTGTCTTGATCAACAACGGGAGTAAAAACCCAATAAAGAGGATTCTCAGTTGTTCCTAGATTATGTTGATCGTTGGGCGGCTCTTCTTCCAGCGCAAACATGCCATACTCTAAAAGAATATCAATCGCCGATGTCCCACCATCTCCAAAGTCTTGATATTCATCCAGCGTGAAAGGAATCTCAAATTGATCACTAGGTGGTTGGTGCGCCGGGATGATCACATACTTGCCAGATCCAAGGTTTAGTTGCTCTCCACCTGCATCAACGTGAACCTTCCCTTCGAAATTTCCCACCACTGTCAACTCAGTGCTGGGATCATAAACCATGAACATCCAGGTACCTGTGACCGTGATGGTCTTGTCATCAACCGGTGTTTTGTAGGTCGCTCGAGATCCAGTTTCGGTCACTTTGCTCAGAAATCCGCCTCGCTCCAAGGCACAGTGAAGATCAGCAGGTGTTTCCGAGGACGCTTTAGAGTGAATTTCTTTCAAGTCCGAGTCGTTGAATAAAATAATCTTAATGTTTCCAAAAGTCAGGATTGCCTCCCCCTCATTGGTCACTTTTACACTATCCTTGTTATAGAGCTTCTCTGTGTCTGTGACTTCATGCATGGCTGTTTCCCAACTTTGGTGTCCTACATATTCTCGTTTTCTGGTAACTTCCCCGATAGGTTCGCTGCCATCCTCGCCCACCGCTCCATCATCTGTTCTAAAAAAGAAATACCAAACTCCAACAGCAATCGCGACGATAATCAGTATCACTACACATGATTTGCCACCACCGTCCATGACTATCTCCTTATCTCGAAACAAAATAAGAGATCATTGAGGCGTTTGCTTAGGTCGCCATGAACTTCCGGCAATGACAGCAAACAGAGGTAACAATGAACCAACAAACAGAATCCAAGCAAAATGTGTAACATTTCCAAAAGCTCCAACAACAGATTCCATGAGCCCAAAAGCTAAAGCCGCTACAAGCGCGGTTCCAAGCAAGGGAATCCAACTCGAGATTTTCAGGGCCATGACTAGGTAGGCACCCAAGCCAATCACAAACCCCCACACTATCCCTTCTGTTGCCATCAACAACAAGCTGGAAAATCCATAGGAAGCATGTAAGTAAGCATGAACAGAGGCGGCTAATCCAAAAGAAATTGATCCGCCAAGCCCACAAAACAGCCAACGCAACTTAAAAAATCTTTCGCGGGTCATGGAAAGAGCAAAATCAATCAAGATCACAAATAAAACACCTGCCACTGCCCCAATTAGAAAACGGTAAAAAGCCAAAATAGGCAATAATGTTCCGTAATCGTTGATACGGCCAATCGAAAATAAATATGTGCAAGCAAATCCAATGCCACAACCCAAAGCGCCAGTTGCAACTCGCCAAAAGGCACCCTGACGCAGGGATTCAACTCGTTTATGGCTTAACCGGATTAGTGCTTCGGCTTCAGCATCAATGGTCAAACTCTGTCGTTTCGCCTCGATGCGCTCAAGGTCTTCTTCACTGATCAAGGCCCCTGTTTTTTGATAGGCCAGGACACGATGATCTAATAGTCCCTGAACAGGGTCCGGTTTTCCTAAAGCTGCACACAAATCTTCTAAAGCAGTGAGATATTCTTTATTGTAGAAATCGTGGTGTTGAATACCACGTGCCCAAATCGGATACGCTTCTACATCAAAAGATTGAATGATCACAGGATGAACAGCGGTATCTTCCTTTGCTTTAGCCGTCGTTGCCTCGAAATTAACCCATTTTGACTCCGCCGAGGCAGGCGTCAGGATTACAACAACATCCGTGGCCCAATCCAACGCTTCTTTTATAGCATCTTCCCATTCATCGCCCCCTTTGATGAACTGATCAAGCCATACAGCATAATCACGCTCTTCAAGAAGATTAGCTAATTTTTTGGCATCTGCACTGTTTTCTCTGGCATAGCTGATAAATATTTTTCTCCCCATACTTTTTCATCCTTTACTGAAAGTTTATCCATCTAACTTAACTATATATTCAAACACTACAAAACACAAGATGTTTACTCACAGCAGGAAAGATGATTATAGGTAGCCTAACTGGCGCATTTCTTCACGCAAGAAGCGAGTGAAAACACGCTGCTGACGGGCGGGCATCTCGACTTGGTAGCGGCTGGCCGAGTGGTCGTGGATCGTGGCGGTGTCCCGCAATTTGGGGTCGCCCCCAGCCGGGAGCCATTGAAATTCGCTGAAGGGGTAAATTTGTTCGTGAGGTAGTTCGAGATAATCGAACAGGGCCCGTAGCGTAGGTTCTGGAGTTGTGACCAGATCCTCGTAACGCAGCAGGTGCCAGTCATGTTGATGTTGAAAATAGTGCCGGTAGATCAAACGCCAGCGCCGCAGCAAGCCCACGTCGATGCCGCGCACTTTCGGCCCGGGCAGCCAAAAGTTGTAAGCATAGTTGACCTCGAGAGCCGATAAATACGAATCGCGCGGGTCGCGGGCCAACCAGAGGAACTTATCGAAACGTCGGTAGAAAGACTGGCTCCTGAGATTGTAAAAAATATCCAAGGGTTTGATGCAAACATGGCCCTGGGGTTGGTACCCAAACAGGATTGCCGGGAGGACAAACAAAGAGCTAATATCGCTGTAGGAGCGGATCTGGGAATGTTCGTTGAGAATGTGTTGTAAAAGCGTGCTGCCGCTGCGCTGGTAATATCCGATCAAGATTTTCATTGCTTTTACCTCCTGGGGATTGATTGAACTTTGTGACCTCCGATATACAATCGCAGCGTTGGAATTATACTCGGATGTCTAGGCCGTGATCATCATTCGGAGACTGGGATTCATGTTAAAATCTGCCTACGCAGCAAAAAGCCAAACATCCAAGGAGAACAATATGTCGAAACTGAAATACGTCGCTATCGGAATCATGCTTGCGGGCCTGTTCCTGGCCTGTTCGCTCACCTCGCTTCCCACCAGCAAGGAGGAGGCAACAGCAACGCCGGTCGCTATCGAGGCGACTCCCCTGGCCACAACAACGGAAGCACCTACCGAGGCAGCCACCGAGGCTCCCGAATCAAGTGAAATCCAACCAAATGAACCGGTCCAACTGACCGGCTCGATCGAAGTTTCCAACGCGCTGATCATGGAGGTCTATTTCTTTGAGCGCTTCGCTATGCTCGAAGACCTGACCGGATTCGTGCAGCGCGATTACGAGTACGAGCAGCCGTTGGAAGCTCAAATCTTGGGGCCGGTGACGGCCAGCGAAGAGGGTGCCTTCAGCTACACGCTGAACCTGCCGGCCCGGCCTGTCAGCCCGCTCAATGACCTCGACAACGATGGTCAGGAGGACGAGGGCGTCCAGATTTGGCAAGTTGTGATGGGCGCCAATTATTTCGATGACCCTTTCCTGGGCGAGGATGAAACCGGCGGTTGGAGCGCCAACTACACCTCGGCGCGGATCGACTCGGAAAACAAAGACGAGATCATCGGCGGAATCCTGATGGTCTGGGTGCCGGATGACGAGCAAGAATTCCCCACCAGCTTTGGCGAGGACGGCCTGCTCTTCACGGAAGATGATCCCGTTGGGGCGCTCCCGGCCGGCTACACGCTGATTGACCTGGACGCCGAGCCGTTCGACTTCTACAAAGAAGCGACCGCTGCGGTGCCTCTTTACGAGGGCGAACTGACCGTCAACGATCTCAGCGAGATGAGCTGGACGGAGGCCTTCGAAGCGCTTCACACCAAGGTCTCGCTCGAATATCCCTTCACCGAGATGAAAGACATCGACTGGGATGCACTTTACGAAACGTTTGCTCCCCGTGTGGAAGAATCCCAACAGGCCGACGACGACGAGGCGTATTACCTGGCCTTGCGAGACTATAGCTGGTCGATCCCGGACGGGCATGTCGGCTTGAGTTTTGGCGAGATCGCCAGCGAGATGTTCCAGGAACAAACCGAGGGCGGCTATGGATTCGCGATCATCGGATTGGACGATGGACGGGTGATCACCCACATCTTGCTCGAAGAGGGTCCCGCGGCCAAAGCGGGGATGGCGTGGGGAGCCGAAATTCTGGCATGGAACGGAAACCCGATCGTTGAAGCCTTGGCGGAGGTCGAACCCTGGTCGAAGCCCTTCTCGCGAGAAGAGGTGCTCCGCTTGCAGCAATACCGCTATTTGTTACGCGATCCCGTCGGGACGGAGGCCGAAGTGACCTTCCAGAATCCCGACGCAGACGAGCCCACCACGGCGACCTTGACGGCCGTGCCCGAAGGCAAGACCTTCACCCAAACCAGCT
>CAZJBA010000024.1:0-23592 GCA_964544065.1 uncultured Anaerolineales bacterium
CCGCATTATCCTGGACAGACTGCCCTGGACGATATTTCTGGTCATCAGCGCGATGAGCTTGAGCATCCTCTTGGGCATACTCCTTGGCACCTATTCCGCCTGGCATAGAGGTCGGTGGCAGGACAGCGCTCTCTATACGGTCTTAATCGTTTTCTCCGAGGTCCCGGCCTTCCTGGTCGGTCTGGTGCTGCTGATCTGGCTCGGCGCGGGTTTGAAACTCTTCCCGCTGGCAGGAGCGGTGACGCACTTTGTCGCGTATGACAGTGTCTGGGATAAAGCGCTGGATATCCTTCACCATGCTGCCCTGCCCATTCTGACATTGACACTTGCCAGAACGGGCGGGATGTATCTGTTGGTGCGTAACAGCCTGGGAATCGTGTTGACGAAGGATTATATGCGTACAGCCCGGGCGAAAGGGCTAAAAGAGCGTCGCATCCGCTATGTACATGCGCTTCGCAACGCATTGATGCCCTTATTCACCCGCATAGCCATTCAGCTTGGGGGATTGATTGGGGGTGCGATTCTGGCAGAAAATGTATTTTCCTATCCAGGGATTGGCATGTTGATGCACGATGCTGTCATTGTACGGGATTACCCACTCATACAGGGTATATTCTTTGTCTTGGCTATTGGCGTAATGGCTGCGAATATGTTGGCAGATCTGGCCTACAAGCACCTTGATCCCCGGACAAAGCCAGCGGTCCTCAACGCCGGAGACACGAAAAAGCTTGAGACCAAGACATGAATAAGGAAACAGTAATGGGGCTGAGTAGCAACCGCCCGGGCATCCAATCAGTCTGGCATAGTTTGAGTATACCGGGGAAAGTCTCCGCAATCATACTCGCTCTACTTATCCTTATGGCGATATTCGCCCCCCTGGTTTCCTGGCTGCCCCATGAACGCTCTTCCGGGCCTCCGCTTTCGCCTCCGGGAATGCCGCATCTCTTGGGGACAGATGAGCTTGGCGTGGACATTTGGGCGATGATTTGTTACGGTTCCAGAGGGAGCTTGGCGGTCGGGCTAGGAACGGCTTTGCTGGCTGGTTTAGGCGGCGGTATCATCGGGATGTTTGCAGCCTACAAAGGTGGTTGGATCGACAGGCTTCTGATGAGGATTATCGACGTCATGATCGCCCTACCAAATCTGCCCGTGATGATTGTCCTGGCTGCGTTCTTTGGTCCCAGCCTGGTGAATATCATCATGGTTCTTGCCCTCTTTTCCTGGTCGAGACCGGCCAGGATCGTAAGAGCCGGGGCTTTGTCCTTGAAAGAGCAACCTTACATCAAAATGGCCTCGCATTATGGCGCAAGCTCCTACTATCTGCTGGCGCGGCATTTTCTTCCAGAGTTGCTGGCCATCGTCATGGTGAGCATGATCAGATTGGCCGGTAAAGCCATCGTTGCTGAAGCCTCGCTGGCCTTTTTGGGTTTGGGGGATCCTACATCCAGGAGCTGGGGGCTGATTATTCACCACGCCGTAAACTTTAGCGGCATATACTTTACTGAATTTTGGAAATGGTGGCTGCTCTATCCGTGGATGTTCCTAACTCTTTTGGTAGCTTCTCTTGCGATGCTGGGGAGAGATATGGAAAGGATTGCTGTTAACGACTGAGCTTTACCCCGAAAGTTATCCCTGTTTTTTAAAAGAAATAAGTATCTTCTCAATATTTTAGGGAAACGATTATGTAGCCGGGGTTTCCACGCCGCGCTTCGCTGTGCGCACCTTCGGTGTTGCGGGCCTGCGGCCAGGCGCACACCGTGACCCCGTGAAAGCGAGATTTGGTACCCCTTCGGGCACACCAAATGGGTGTGCTCTGCCATACGGTGTACGCCCATTTGGCGTGCCCTCGCTCTGCGCGCCTCCGGCGGGGCAACACCGTGTGGCTACGCGAAAATCTCGGCTACATGTTCCCCGTTTCTTTGAGAAGATACGGAAATAAGAGCAAAAAAATCTTGTAAATCAGCGTGAATCAGCGTCCCCCAAAATAAGAGTCGTGTAGCTAGTTCGCTGCTGTTAGAGACCTACATCAACCTCAACTTGGGCCGGTACTGCAACGCCTCCGCCAGATGAGCGGGGGCGATTTCTCTTTCCCCGGCCAGGTCGGCGACGGTGCGGGCCAGCTTGAGCACGCGGTGATAGCCTCGTGCCGAGAGTTGCATCTGGCTCATAGCTGACTTCATCAACGAGCGGCCGGTGTCATCGAGGTGGCAATATTGGCGGATTCCGGCGGGGCCCATGTCGGCGTTGGTGGATAAGCTTTCCCCTTTGAAGCGTTCACGTTGACGTTCGCGCGCCGTTTCGACCCGGGCTTGAATCCGCGCCGAAGGCTCGCCCAGGCGCTCGTCGCTGAGTTTTTCATACTCGACGCGCGGAACCTCGATGTGAATGTCGATGCGGTCCATCAAGGGGCCGGAGATGCGTTTTTGATAGCGGGTGATCGTGCTGGAGGAACAGGTGCACTCCTTGACCGGGTCGCCGTAAAAGCCGCAGGGACAGGGGTTCATCGCCGCGATCAGTTGGAAGTTGGCCGGAAAGGTCAGGGTGCCCTGGGCCCGGCTGATGGTGACGCGTTTGTCTTCCATCGGTTGGCGCAGCACCTCCAGGACGCGGCGTCCAAATTCGGGGAATTCATCCAGGAAGAGCACGCCGCGGTGGGCCAAAGAGATTTCCCCTGGTTGGGGCCAGTTGCCGCCTCCCACCAACCCGGCATGGGAGATGGTGTGATGCGGCGCCCGGAAGGGGCGCCGGCGGATCAAGGGTGTGTCCGGCGGCAGCAGATCGAGAATCGAATAGATGCGGGTGACGTCCAGGGCCTCGTCGATGGTCATGCCGGGCAGGATGCCGGGCATAGCTCGGGCTAAGAGCGTTTTTCCTGCTCCGGGTGGGCCAATCATCAGAATATTGTGATTGCCGGCAGCGGCCACTTCGAGGGCGCGCTTGACCTGTTCCTGCCCTTTGATTTCCTTGAAATCGGTGGGCAGCGTTTCGGCGAGGGTTTCTGCCACGAGTGTGTCATCTGTTGGGGGAAGCTGGAGCCCCCCATCGAGGTGGGTATGAAGCTCCGCCAAGCTGGGTGCGGGAATCACCTCCACGTCGGGAATCAAGGCCGCTTCGGCGGCATCCATCTCCGGAACGAAAACTCGCTCAAATCCCTCTTCACGCGCTAAAGCCGCCACGGGCAAGATGCCGCGCACATGCCGCACGCTGCCATCCAGGGAAAGTTCCCCCACAATGAGGGCATCTTCGACGGCCTGAGGCGCCAATTGATCGGTGGCGATCAGGATGCCCAAAGCGATGGGCAGATCGTAAGCGGGGCCCTCTTTACGCACGGCGGCGGGCGCCAGGTTGACGGTGATTCGTTTGCGGGGAAAGAACAGGCCGGAATTCTTGATCGCCGATTGAACCCGTTCGCGGCTCTCCTGCACGGCGGCGTCGGGCAGACCGACAATGGTGATGCCCGGCAGGCCGCGCCCGGTGTCGACTTCGACCTCGACAACCACTCCTTCCAATCCAATCACGGCGCAAGCGTTCACTGTAGCAAGCATAAGTCAAGTGTAGAGGCAAGCGTGAAAAATGTCAATATTGCTGCAACGATTGAAATTAACGCCTCGATGCAACACCGCCATTGTTTTGTGGTATGCAATGCTCTCATCAGAAAATTGAATGCGCCGTGGCGAAATTTTTCTGTTGCTATTGTTTTTTGTGGTTTTCACCTTTGCAGCCAAATGAATTCGGCATCTGTTGCGCTTGTACTGCGAAATTCATTTCGCATATGAAGGGATCGCATCATCCCTGCACAGCACAGGCAGCAATAGGATTACCGAATTAAATTTGGATCAATGTGAAATAGTGGGGTAGCTGTCATCGCGAGGAGCGTATTGGCTCTGCGTGCTCTTTGGTGGGGTTAAGCGATCTCCCATATTGCCAGGGGACGCAGACGTGTGCGGATATTGATATCTTTCATACAGATCAACCCCACTTGTCCATGAAGAATCGAAATTTACTTCGAGAACGGTATCACGAGTAAAAACTATGCTACAATAGAGGCGCTATGGAGGATATTACCCAACCCCGAAACCCAGTTACACAAAAAGCTCACCGCCGTGAGACGCTTTGGCAAATTACGATTCCCCTGATCGTCAGCATCCTGATCATCTTGGGGTTAGCGATTTGGCCCGTTGTGGTCGCATCCGGAGAGGGCGAGATCAGTCAAGCAGCGGACGCATCCTTGATCTTCTTGATCATCCCTACCATGGTGCTGGCGCTGGTTCCGTTGATTCTGCTCGGTGGTCTGGTCTATGGCATGGTGCGCTTGCTGAAGTTCTTGCCACCAAAACTCTATCTGGTTCAAGATTTCTTTCTAAAAATCCGGAACGCAGTTCAAAAATGGTCTGATAAATTGGCTGAACCTGTGCTGCGCGTGAACGGTCTAGGTGCAGCCTGGCAAGCCTTCCGGGGAGCTTTGAAGAAAAAGCAATCATAATTCAAATTTAACAGAGGCATTCTTTTATGACCATGACAAACGAAACAGTTCAAGAAGAACAAAAAGAACAAAGTTGGAAAACGAAAACCCTGATTATCGGCGCCGTCATTGGCGCGCTGACCGGTGTTGGGACCGCTTATTTGCTGATCCAACGGACGGATGAGGAGCAAGGTCTTCAAATTACACCTGGAGATGGCATGAAACTAGGCGTCTCGGTGTTCAGCTTTCTGCGACAGGTGAGCAAACTGGGGGACTGATCCATGTCCCAGTTGGCATCCAAAGAATGCGTGCCCTGCCGCGCCGATGAAGCTCTGCAAATCTTTATGTTTTTTTTACGCTAATCGCTTGACAAATGATTGGGTTGTCAATAGTATTGCTCCCAATGTTATCCAACAAACTTTTGTCAGCGATTCATTTTACCAGTATGGTCATGCCCCGGGCGGGAGCTGTGATTTCCGCCGGGCCAAGGAGTTGTTTGGGTAGCTACTAAACTGTAAATCCATACAGGCCATATCGAAGGCGGCAGACAGCCTCCCGCAAATTCCCAGTGAGTTTGTAAGCGACTGTCTGCCGCTTTTTGTATTAACACGCCCTCACCCTAACCCTCGCTTCCCCTTGTGGGACGCAGAGCGTGCGTACCCTTCGGGCATCACATAGGGAGAGGGAAACAGCAAGGAGATTTTTAGATGACAAAACAATCATCCCAACATGAGTTTGGTTTTTCCACCCGCCAAGTGCACGCTGGCCAACAACCGGACCCGGCAACCGGCTCCAGCACAGTGCCCATTTACCAGACCTCATCCTATGTTTTTGAGAGCACGGATCATGCTGCCCGCTTATTCTCTTTGGAAGAAGAGGGCAATATTTACACCCGCATCATGAATCCGACCAGCGATGTGTTGGAGCAGCGCGTGGCGGATTTGGAAGGAGGCTCCGCCGGACTGGCTGCCAGTTCGGGGCACGGCGCTCAGTCCCTGGTGATCCTGACCCTGTGTGGCGCGGGCGATCATATCGTGGCGGCTTCCACGCTTTATGGCGGTACCGTCAGTCAGCTCCACAACACCTTCCCGCGTCTGGGAATCGAGACCACCTTCGTTGATCCCGGTGATCCCGAAAACTTTCGCCAGGCCATCCAGCCCAACACCAAGCTGATTTGGGGGGAGACGCTGGGTAATCCCCGCATCAACGTTTTCCCTTTCGAAGAAGTCTCTGCTATCGCCCGGGGACATGGTCTTCCCTTGGTGATCGACAACACCTTTGCCACCCCTTATTTGTGTCGGCCTTTCGAGTGGGGCGCCAATATTGTCACCCATTCGACGACCAAATTTATCGGTGGGCACGGCACCACCATTGGAGGCCTCATCGTGGATGGCGGCAATTTCGATTGGGCTGCCAGTGGCCGTTTTCCCGATTTCACCCGGCCGGATCCGGGCTATCACGGGCTGGTCTATGCCGATTTGGACGAAGTCGCTTTCATCACCAAGGCCCGGGTTCAAACCCTGCGCGATCTGGGCGCCTGTCAGGCCCCTTTCAACGCCTGGCTTTTCCTCCAGGGCTTGGAAACGCTCAGCCTGCGCATGGAGCGCCATGTTCAGAATGCGCAAAAAGTGGCTGCCCATTTGGAAACCCACTCCCAGGTCAATTGGGTTTCCTATCCAGGTTTGTCCAGCCATCCGGATCATGCCAGGGCCAAGGTGTATCTTCCCAAGGGACCCGGCGGCATCCTGGGATTCGGCGTCAAAGGTGGCAAGCAAGCTGGAGCGAGATTCATCGACTCCCTGCAACTGATCAGCCATCTAGCCAATATCGGCGACGCCCGCAGTTTAGCCATCCATCCGGCTAGCACCACCCACAGTCAGCTCTCTCCCGAGCAATTAGACGATGCCGGAGTCTCACCCGATTTCATCCGCCTGAGTGTGGGCATCGAAGATGTGGAGGACATCTTGTGGGATTTGGATCAAGCTTTAAGTTGATGTAGATATATCTTCTCAAAAAGAACGGGGCAAAGCCTCAAGCGTGTTATTCTGTGGGTGTTTTTTCCCGAAGAATCTCCTGCTTTCATAGAGGGAGACCCTTCGGTCGTAAAATACACTCCCTCAGGGTGACATATCGCAAGCCCTTCACCAACTTTTCAAGAAGATACGTGTGGAGTGAACCATGCCCGTGATCATCCCTGAAACGTTACCGGCCAAAACGGTCTTGGAGCGCGAAAATATCTTTGTGATGGGGCAGGAGCGAGCGTTGTCCCAGGATATCCGCGCCTTGAAGCTGGCCATTCTCAATTTGATGCCGACCAAAATCGCCACCGAAACGCAACTCCTGCGCCTGATGGCCAACACGGCGCTGCAAGTGGAGGTGACTTTGTTGCACACGCGCAGCTACGAATCCAAAAATACGCCCGCCGAACACCTGATTGCCCATTATGATGACTTTGAGCAGGTTCGTGATGAGAAGTTTGATGGCCTGGTGATTACCGGCGCGCCAGTGGAGCATCTTCGCTTTGAGCAGGTGGATTATTGGGCCGAGTTGCAGGCGATCATGGATTGGGCCGAAACGCATGTCTATTCCACGTTTCATATCTGCTGGGCGGCTCAGGCGGGGCTGTATCATCGTTACGGAATCCCGAAACACCCTCTTGCGGCGAAGATGTTTGGCGTTTTCCCCCACCGTATCATGATCCAGAACGAGAAACTGCTGCGCGGTTTTGATGATCGTTTCTATGCCCCCCACTCGCGCCATACGGAAATTCGGCGGCAGGACCTTGATCTTGTTCCCGCTGTTGATGTGCTTGCCGAATCGCAGGAAGCGGGCGTTTATATCGTCGCTTCCCGAAATCGGCGCCAATTTTACGTGACGGGACACTCCGAATATGATCCTTTGACGCTGAAAGGGGAGTACGAGCGAGATGTCGAGAAGGGCTTGGACATCCAGCCGCCCAAGAATTATTTCCCCCAGGATGACCCCAAGCGACCACCGTTGGTGCAGTGGCGCGGCCATGCCCACCTGCTTTTCTCCAACTGGCTGAACTATTATGTCTACCAGCGCACCCCTTACGATATCAAGCGCATCCCCGGTAATGGGCGCTACGCGTCTTATTAAAATCCATCCAGGACTTGTGTATAATGCTATTGCAGATTCCTGGGGAACTTTTTTGGCTCTACGTGGCGTTATGACAGCCACAGATGGATGGGATGAACGCAGATTGTGAATTTTCTACGTATCGGCCATTTGGCTAAAAAGATTGCTTCGTCTACCCCTCCCCTGTGGTCCCCTCCCCGATTTCGGGGCGCCAATGGGCGTGCACCGCAAGAGGGACGCGAGCTTGCGACGCTGTAAGCGTGCAAAGCTCAGGGGTGGGGTTTGTCTAGTGGTTTAGAAAAATATGGTCAGATCAGTAACTTAATGGCATTGACTTAGCATTAGGTTGCACTCAACTGTCGCAATACGCGGGCCAGCACCTTGACCGCGTTTTGATATTCAACTAGGGAGATGTGCTCGTCCGGGGTGTGGTCCAGGCTTGAGTCGCCCGGGCCGTAGGCTACAGCCGGACAGCCCCACACCGGTGCGACGATGTTCAGATCGGCGGTGCCCGTCTTGACCACGAAACCTGGCCGCTGTCCCTCGGCGCGGATTGCCCCCAGAAAGGCGCGCACCAACGGCGTGTTGCGTTCGGCTTTATAAGCGGGGATGGAGAAGCCGGTTGGATCGACTTTTTCTGGCGCTGCCAAAGCCTGAAGTTGATCTTGCCATGCGGCCGGATTCATCTCCAAGGGCAAGCGGACTCCGATGTTCAGGCGGGCCCATGCCTCGAAAGAATCTTTCCCCGACGCGAATCCTCGCAAGGTGGGCGACACTTGTTCGAAGACGCGTTCCTTGCCGCGGTTGAATTCCTGTGCCCAGGCTTGGATCCGGTTCCAAACGTCCACAGCAGCTTCCGGCGCGCTCTCGCTTTGCCCGGCGGCGTGTTCCACCTCACGCTGAACGAAAATCTCGGCGTTGGCGCAGCCTTTGTACCCCAGCGTGATCCGGTTCCACCGCGATGGCTCGCCGATGATGGCGAAATCGGGCCGATATCGGTCGACGATGTGCCGGGCCCCGAGCGAGTCCCGTTCCTCATCCACAGCACCGATCACCACGAATTGCCAACCCTCCACGCGGCCAACCTTTGCCGCCGCGTCGGTGAAAGCAGCCAGCGGCCCCTTGGCATCGACGCTGCCGCGGCCGTACAAGATAAGCTCCTCTCCCTTTGGGATGCCCGAAGGGCACGCACGCTCTGCGTCCCACAAGGGGAAGCGAGGGGTTTGGGGTGAGGGAAAAATGCGTACCGGAATCTCGCCGGGGACGGTGTCAATGTGTCCCAGCAAAACAATCTGCCCCGGGCCGTCGCCGATCACACCGACGGCGTTGCCAACCTCATCGACGACAGCGCGGTCGAAGCCCAGCGCCTTCATCCGGTCGACGAGATAATCTGCCGCCTCGGCTTCTTGTCCCGAAGGGCTATAACGGCGAACGAGTTCAATTAACGTGGTCGCTTCCATAGGAAATGATGAATGCTGAATGGGGAATGCAGAATGATGAACTATGCTTCCGTGAGCACTTCTTCTAGCGCCGCGATGGCCTGATCAAGCTGCTCTTTTGTGATCACCAGCGGCGGCAACAGGCGGATGACCGTCAATCCCGCCGGTTGGGCCAGCACGCCGCGTTCCATCAACGCCTGAAGGTAGGGGGCCACCTTTTGCTTGATTTGGATGCCAATCATCAGGCCCAGGCCGCGTACTTCCCGAATCAGGGACGATTCGATTTGCTCTAGCTGCGCCAAGGCGTATGCGCCTAATTCGGCTGCGCGTTGGGGAAGCTGCTCTTTTTCGAGCGCGTCCAGCGCGGCGATGGATGCCGCCATGGCCAGCGGATTGCCGCCAAACGTGGAACCGTGAACGCCAGGGGAGAGTTCGCCGACGCGTTCCCCGATCAATACCGCACCCATCGGGACACCCCCGGCGATGGATTTAGCCAGGCAGAGCAAATCGGGCTGCAAACCGAAATGCTCCAGGGCAAACATTTTGCCTGTGCGGCCAAAACCGGTTTGGATTTCGTCGAGAATCAGCAGCGCGCCGCGTTCTTGACAGAGTTGCTGCGCCCCGAGCAAATAATCCGCTTCACCGGGGTGCACGCCCCCTTCTCCTTGAACCACCTCGAGAATCACAGCAGCGGTATCCTCATCCACGGCACTTTCCAGCCTTTCCAGCTTGTTGTAGGGCACATGTTGAAATCCGGGCACCAGCGGCTGGAAGGGGAGGCGGTATTTTTTATCCCAGGTGGCGGAAAGCGAGCCGAAGGTCCGCCCGTGAAAACCGCGCATCGTCGCGACGATGTTCGAACGCTTGGTGGTGTAACGGGCGAATTTGAAGGCCGCTTCAACGGCCTCCGTGCCGGAGTTGGCCAAAAACGCTCGCTGCATTCCCTCAGGGGCTAATGAGGTTAATTTCTCCAGCAGCGCGGCACGGGTGTCGTTGTAGAACATCTCCGGGCATGAGATCAGCGTTTCGGCTTGCTCGCTGATCGCGGCCACAACGGCGGGGTGGGCGTGACCCAAATTCGCCGCGCCCTGTCCGCCAACGCAGTCGATGTATGCACGCCCCTGGTCGTCCCAGAGCGTGGCCCCTTCGCCGCGCACGATGGTGATGTCGCGTTTGGCGTATACGCCGGAAGTGTGCTGAGATTCAATCGCTTGGGTGGTGGTCATGGTTATTTTCCTTTTATCCTTCTGCCTCTTGCAGGCGGTAGTGTTCTTGAAAGCTGCGATAGTTCATTTTGTTTTTGTGGAGGGCGCGAATGGCGGCCACGGCCGCCACCGCCGCGGAGAGCGTGGTCAACAAAGGGACTTCCATGCGGGTGGCCGCGGTGCGAATTTTGGTTCCATCCGTGTGGGTTTGAGGGCCCAGGGGTGTGTTCAAAATCAAATCTACCTGGCCAGACCGGATCAAGTCCACCACGTGGGGCGAGCCTTGTGACACTTTGTTGACGGTCTCCACAGCCAATCCGACCCGCTGGAAATAGGCGGCGGTTCCGGCGGTGGCGTAGAGTTTGAAGCCCATCCGGTGCAAATCGCGGCCAATTTTCAGGGCCGCGCCTTTGTCGAAGTCGTTGACGCTGACCAGCACCGCACCTTCCTGGGGCAGGGCCATCCCCGCGGCTTGTTGCGACTTGGCGAAAGCGTGCCCAAAATGGGCGGCGTGGCCCATCACTTCGCCCGTGGAGCGCATCTCCGGGCCGAGCACGGCGTCGCTGCCAGCCAGTTTCTTGAAAGGCAACACCGCTTCTTTAATGAAGAAGCCATCCACAGGAGGCTCTTCGGTCAGGCCCAATTCTTCCAATCTCCGCCCGGTCATGATTTGGGAGGCGATCCAGGCCAGGTTGAGTCCGGTGGCTTTGCTGGCATACGGCACGGTTCGGGAAGCGCGGGGGTTGACTTCCAGCACGTAAGCGATGTCGTCCTTCAGGGCGAACTGTACGTTCATCAAGCCGCGCACGTTCAAGGCTAACCCTAATTGTTCGGTGTAATCCCGCATGATGTCCAAATGATAGGCGCTGACTTTATAGGGTGGCAGCACACAAGCCGAGTCGCCGGAGTGGACGCCGGCCTCCTCGATGTGCTGCATCACCGCGCCGATGACCACCCGCTCCCCGTCGGCCACCGCGTCGACGTCGACTTCGTAAGCGTCTTCCATGAAGCGGTCTACCAACAAAGGCTGTCCCGGGGCGGCATCCAAGGCTTCGCTCACGAAGCCGGCCAGTTGACTCTCGTCGCTGACCACGGCCATGGCCCGGCCTCCCAACACAAAGGAGGGTCGCATCAGCACCGGGTAGCCGATTTTTTCGGCCACATTGCGGGCTTCTTCCAAGGAATGGGCGATCCCGTTCTCTGGTTGGGGAATACCCAATTCTTCCAGCAGAGCAGAGAAACGTTCTCGATCTTCAGACAGGCGGATTGATTCGGGCGATGTGCCCAGAATAGGAACGCCCTCGGCTTCCAGTCCTGCGGCTAAGTTCAGGGGAGTCTGGCCTCCAAACTGGACGATGACACCCTCAGGCTGTTCCCGCTCGACCACGTTGAGCACGTGTTCCAGGGTCAGGGGTTCGAAATATAACCGGTCGGCTGTGTCGTAGTCCGTGGACACTGTCTCCGGGTTACAGTTGAACATAATTGTCTCGTACCCCATTTCGGCGAGGGCAAAGGAAGCCTGGCAGCAACAATAATCAAACTCAATCCCCTGCCCAATTCGGTTGGGCCCACCACCCAAAATCAATATTTTAGGGCGATCCGTCGGGCGAGCTTCATCTTCGGCTTCGTAGGTGCTGTATAAGTAGGGGGTTTGTGCTTCGAACTCGGCCGCGCAGGTGTCGACACGTTGGAAGGTGGGCGTGATGTTGAGCTGTTGGCGGAGGGCCCGGACGGAAAGGGATGGGGTGGGGATTAGGAGTTGCGAGGTAGGGAGCAGGCGGGCCAGATGCGAGTCGGCGAAGCCCATTCGTTTGGCGCGTCTTAGTAGCCTGGTAAACTGGGGGTTGGTAGATTGCTTTTCCCCCACCCAATTTACCAATTTACCGTCCCCCAACTCGCCAATCTCCTTCTCCAACTCCACAATCCCCATCAGCTCCGCCAAAAACCAAGCATCATACCCCGTCCTGGCAGCGATTTCTTGGGGAGAAATGCCTGTTTGCAAAGCCCGGTAGACCTGGAAAAGCCGCTCAGCGGTAGGCGTGGCTAACTCATCGAGCTCTGGCAAGCCTACCGGGTCGCGATTAGGCCCCGATCCGTCCAGGGCATCGATGCCAATCTCTAAGGATTGTACGGCTTTGAGCAGGGCTTGGGGAAAGGTGCGTCCCAGGGCCATAGCTTCGCCGACGGATTTCATCTGCGGGCCCAGCCTCGGGTCGACGCCGGGGAATTTTTCAAAGGCCCAGCGGGGAATTTTGACGACAACATAGTCGAGTGAGGGTTCAAAGGCAGCCTGGGTTTCGCCGGTAATATCGTTGGGGATTTCGTCGAGGCTGAAACCGGCGGCCACCAGGGCGGCAATTTTTGCGATGGGGAAACCGGTAGCTTTTGAGGCCAATGCTGAGGAGCGGCTGACCCGCGGATTCATCTCGATGACCAGGGCGCGCCCGGTCTCGGGATCAACGGCGAACTGCACATTCGAGCCGCCGGTCTCCACGCCCACGGCGCTCATCACCCGGCGGGCCAGATCGCGCAAATGTTGATATTCGGGGTCGGTCAACGTCTGCGTCGGGGCCATGGTGATGCTGTCGCCGGTGTGCACGCCCATCGGGTCCAGATTCTCGATGCTACATACGACCACGAAATTATCCCTGCTGTCGCGCATCACTTCGAGCTCGTATTCCTTCCAACCAAGGACTGATTCTTCGATCCAGGCCTGGTTGATGGGGGAAGTGGCGATAGCTTTACGGACGGCTTCCGCCAGTTGGGGATGTTCGTGGACCCAAGAGGCGCCGCTGCCCCCCAAGGCGAAAGA
The DNA here is from genome assembly GCA_964544065.1 of uncultured Anaerolineales bacterium. Classification (GTDB taxonomy): domain Bacteria; phylum Chloroflexota; class Anaerolineae; order Anaerolineales; family UBA11858; genus JAYELX01. Next base: position 13,018 of record CAZJBA010000024.1, read on the forward strand.
AGCGCGCACGAGCAGCGGGTAGCCGGCCTCCGTGGCCAGGGATTCGGCTTCCGCGAGCGAATGCGCCGGTCCCCCCGCGGGGATGGGGACACCCGCTTCCAACATGGTTTGGCGGAACAGCAGCCGGTCTTCGGCGGCTTCAATGGCCTCGAGTGAAGCTCCCAGCAGCTTAACGCCATGTTGCTTCAAGACGCCGTTTTTGCTCAGGGCGTGAGCCAGGTTGAGACCGGTCTGGCCGCCGACGGTGGGCAACATCGCGTCGGGTTGTTCCTGGGCGATGATCATCTCCATAGCCTCAAGGGTCAACGGCTCGATGTAGGTGGCGTCGGCAATTTCGGGATCGGTCATGATCGTAGCCGGGTTGGAGTTGACCAGGACAACCCGGTAACCCTGGCTACGCAGTGCTTTAATCGCCTGCGTGCCGGAGTAATCAAATTCCGCCGCCTGGCCAATGACGATAGGCCCGGAGCCTGGAACGAGAATGGTGTGGATGTTGGTTCGTTTGGGCATAATTCAAGTATTGGCTGTTGTTAAGACCTCACAGGTTTTGGCCTGGGGATGGTTTACCGTAGATTTTAGGTTTGCAATCGCACATCTTTCTGAAAATTATTGTGGAAACCTGTGAGGTCTTGCAGGAGCTTTACGGAACATCTTCATCAATCAAGGTTTCTAACGCTTTTTCATCTATCATACCGCGATGGAATTCTTCAAACTGTTTTTTACCGCCAAACCATTCCAAAACTTCAGTTCGCTTTAACTTTGTCGTGCCGGTTGAACACAACGCATTGTACGATGACCAATGCCAATCGCGGAAATCATCCACAAAACCATGTTTTTGTGGGTTGAAGTGGATGTAGAAAACTAAATGAACGAAATGCGCATCCGAAGTAATTTCAACACGTCCAAATCTCTCTTCAAATAAACTCCCGGTACGCTCGTATGCCTTGTTGATTGCTTTGGCGTAAGCGTTGAAAAAGTTGGAGAAATATCGTGATGGTTTGAAGACCTCACAGGTCTCAGAGACCTGTGAGGTCTCTTTGATCCGCAGTAACAGATGAAAGTGGTTACGCATCAGGCAATATGCGTAAGTGTCCGCTATGGTGTGTATGTAACGAGTGTAAAGTTTTAAGAAGTAGCGATAGTTTCGCTCCTCATAGAACAACTCTTCGCGATTGTTACCACGGTTGTAGATATGGTAGTACAAACCTGGCTGTAGGGGCATAAGTGATTTTGCCATGAACTCCTCTCGCTTCCATAAACAGATCAACGTGGAATAGTGGGGTAGAAAACTGCATTTTCAGACCTCACAGATTTTGAAAACCTGTGAGGTTTTCGAAGAAGTCATCAAAAATCCCGGTAGCGTCATGGGGGCCCGGCCCGGCCTCGGGATGGAACTGTACGCTCATGACAGATTTATCCCGCAGGCGCATCCCTTCGAGCGAGTTGTCGTTCAGGCTGAGATGGGTGATTTCGACTTGTTCCTTGTCCAGGCTGTCGGTAACGACGTAATAATTATGGTTTTGGGCGGTGATCAGCGCCCGGCCAGTGCGCAAATCCTTGACCGGATGGTTGCCGCCATGATGCCCAAACTTGAGCCGGGCAGTCCGGCCACCCAAGGCCAGACCGATGATCTGATGCCCCAGGCAGATTCCCATGATGGGAATCTGGCGCTCGATCAGCTTTCGGGTGGCTTCGATGGCATAAGGGACCCCTTCGGGATCGCCGGGGCCGTTGGAAAGCAGCACCCCGTCGGGGTGGAAAGCCAGAGCATCCTCAGCGCTGGCGTCGGCGGGAAGCACAGTTGCTTTTGCTCCCCGGGCTGCAAGGTGACGGAGGATGTTACGCTTGGCGCCGAAATCGTAGACGATGATGTGCAAAGGAGCAAGAGAGCGCGGGAGTACGGGGGCGTGGGAGTTTAGGAGAGTCTGCTGCCCGTCACCCAAGCATCCCAGCTCCCTGGCTCCCCTCCACGCTCGCATCCATTCATCCACCGCATCCCCTTCCCACAAGTAAGGTTGCTCACAAGTCACTTCCTGCACCATGTCGCGCCCATCCAGGCCGGGCCAGACACGGGCGCGGGCCAGCAGCTCTTCGGGGGCGGTTCCCTGGGTGGAGAGAGCGGCTTTCATCGTGCCCCGGTCGCGCAATTTGCGCGTCAGGTAGCGGGTGTCCACGCCGCTGATGCTGGGAACGCCATGTTCGCATAGCCAGTCGTCCAAGTCCTGGGTTGCACGCCAGTTGGAGACCACCCGGCTGAGAGAACGGGTCACAACGGCGGAAACCTGGGGCCAGTTGGACTCATCATCTTCGCGGTTGATACCCACATTGCCGATATGCGGCACGGTGAAAAGCACACCTTGCCCGCGATAAGAGGGATCGGTAATGATCTCTTGGTAGCCGGTCATGCTGGTGTTGAAAACCAACTCAAACACTGCGTCGGCTTCCGCTCCAAAGGGGACTCCCGAAATTATTGTGCCATCTTCAAGTACAAGTGTAGCATTCATAGTCAAATTCAGAATGCAGAATGATGATTGCAAAACTTGTTATTCATCCTTCTGCATTTTGCATTCATCTTTTGTTCTTTTTCGCTGTTTTCACAGATGTCACAAAGATAGCGATCAATTCATCCGTTTCTTTGTGTAAGCTCATCAGCCGTTCTGCAGGAATAATGCTGGCCTCTTCCAATAATTCTAACCAATAGGAAGTTTCGTCAAGTTCTTGCAGGCTGCCTTCCATTTTGCTGATGAAATCTCGGTTTGATTTAGCACGACAGGCTTCTCGATATTGCGCTCCTACAGATGTGCCACTGCGCAAAACTTGTCTTCCGATAACACTGGCTGCGCCGCCTCGAGGTAAAGCTTGACATAAACGAATAATGCGCAAGGCGTACTCCTTGGTGCGGGAGCGTAAATCAGGATAAGGTTTTGTTGTCATCATGTGCCCTCCTAAAACGAATTCGGAATGATGAATGTGAAATGCAAAATTTTCTGTTCATCAATCATCATTTTGCATTCTGCATTTGCTATTCCATAACCGTGCCATTTCTTGCTAATGCGTTTGTGATCGGTCTCCCCACACGTCCATCCGCGATGATGACCTGGCCGACTCCGCCTTCCAGGGCTTCCTGGGCGCCGAGCACTTTCTTTTTCATCCGTCCCTGGGCGATTTCGAAGGCGTCGTCCAGTTGGGTGGCAGAAAGATTGCGAATCAAACTGCTCTCATCGGGGAAGTCGCGCAACAAGCCGGGGACAGCCGTCAACAAGAGCAGATGATCTGCTTGGAGCGCGGCAGCGATCATCGCCGCGGCCCGGTCGGCGTCTACGTTGAGGGCTTCTCCCTTGTGGCTCACAGCCATCGGCGCGACCACGGGGGTGTAGCCTCCCTCGAGCAGGGTGGTGAGAAGTTCCACATTGACCTGTTCGATCTTGCCGGTGTAGTCATCGCGCAAGACTTTCTTTTTGCCGTTTTCGACGATGCGGATGGCGGACTTGCGCTTGGCCAGCATCAATTGGCCGTCCACGCCGCTCAACCCCAGGGCGTTGACGCCCAAATGTTGAAGTTGCTCGACCAACAGGGTGTTGATCTTGCCGTTGACGGCCATGGCAAAAACTTCCAGGGTTTGGCGGTCGGTGTAGCGGCTGGTGAAGCCCGAAGGCGAGGTCACAAAACGGGGTGGATGGCCGATGGATTCGCCCAGGGTGGTTGCTTCTGCTGAACCGCCGTGGACCAGTACCAGGCGTTGACCCTCTTCGAGCAGGGCAGCGGCATCCTGGCAGATGGCCGAAAAATCGACTCCTTCGGTGCCGCCAAGCTTAACAACAATTGTTTGATTGGTTGAGTTAGTTGACAAGAGAAATTCCTCCAGAATACAATTCAATACGAATACCAGTCCGACGGAAACCCGAAAGGTTTACCTCAGGATTTGATGCGAAAATGGGGAGCAGGTTATCCAACATGGTGGTTTTCACAGATACTTTTGAAAACCTTTCGGGTTTGAGCTTAATTCAATCCCTCAGCCAATGCAGCGTTTCACCTGGCGTACCAATGCGCAAGCCAGAGCGAACAGCCACATTGGGGTCATCTATAAAATGACGTCGGTTGAAGGTCACAAGATAATCTGTTTCCGCCTTCATAGCGGAAACGACAATAGGAACATCAGCCGGGTGGGCAATAATATCTTTATGGGGGGTGATTTCCTCCATAGTTGGATCGCGTAAAATACGGAGATTATCCATGCGAAGGGATTCTCTGAAGTCTGGCAATGCACGGGGTGCTTTACGCGCCAAGGCGCGCTCCGTTTCAGTAACGACTTGTTCCGAGATTGTTATCGTAATTAACCCCGTCTCGGCCAAAACTAACAAGGCGCGAGCCGCCCCAGTAGAGGATGCAACCCCCGCAAAGAGAGCGTTACTATCAAAGAAGAGATCAGCCCTGGTCATACTGTTCCTGATAATATCGCTCACGCTCTTCGTCTAGAGCTTGGAGCATCTCATCCAGAGTTACATTCTCCTCTTCTAAAATTTCAGCTACACGATCACCATGATGCGCAACCTTAGAAACTTGGGGAGCCAAGAGCAGAGATCCGTCGCCCAGTTCCACCAAGGTATATACATCGCCCTCATCTATTTTGTACCGGCGGCGTAATTCTACAGGAATCGTGATCACACCCTTGCGCCGGATTTGAACAGTTGATGTCATGATTCGCCTCCAAAGGAAGATTTTCCGAATTTCTTCCTTCATTATAGCATGAGTCCACTGAAAAAACGTTGGTTCATATGTCAAATTATGGCAATCGCATATGCATTTTGTCTGTGCCTCACTCCAATTAAACATGTCATTGCGAGCGGAGCTTCGCCGGAGGCGCGCCTTTGGCGGGAGCGTGGCAATCGCTTGTTAGCACGAAAAGGGTTGTTTTGCAGTCATTCAAAAGGTTGCCACGTCGACTGAGCGCGAAAAGCAGCACCCCGTCTCCTCGCAACGACACTATTTTCAATGGGCTAGTTTCCAAATGCGATCGCCCTGTATGTCAAATTTGTGCAACCGAGGTGACAGTCACTTTTGCGAAACGTCCCCGTATGGGAAAGTTTACAGGGGATCAAGTGACTGTCACCTGATTCTATATCGGATGTAAGCCGGGGAAGGTTAAACCCAGTGTCTCATCGAAACCCAGCATCAGGTTCATGGATTGAACGGCTGAGCCGGAAGCCCCTTTCATCAAATTGTCGATTGCGCAGATCGAAATGACGTGTCCGCTGGCCGGGTCGAGATCAAAGCCCAGGTCGGCGTAATTCGAGCCTGCCAATATCTTGGGTTCGGGCACCCGGTACACACCCCGGCGGGCTTTGACCAAGCGCAGGAATGGGTTTTCGGCCACGGCGCTGCGATAAGCTTTCCACAAATCTTTTTTAGCGACGCCGTCCTTGACCCAGCCGTGAACGGTGGCCAGCGCGCCGCGGATCAAGTCGACCGACGTCATCGTCAGGGAGACATCTTCCAGGCCGGATTCTTGCATCACCTCGGCGGTGTGGCGGTGTCCGTACGGGGCGTAGGTGCGGATTACGCCGCTACGCTCGGGGTGGTGGGAACCGGGGTTGACACTGGCTCCCCCCTCGGAAGAGCCCACTTTGATCTCGATGATGACCGGTTTGCGGGTGTCGAGCAAATCGGCCTGGAGCAGCGGCAGCAGGGCCAGGTTGCTGGCGGTGGCATTGCAGCCCACGCCGCTGACGTAGCATGCCGAGCGCAACTCTTTTCTGTGCAGCTCCGGCAGTCCATAGACGAATTTGTCTAGCCAATTGGGGGCGGCGTGTTCCTGCTCGTACCATTGCTGGTAAGCAGCCGGGTCGCGCAAACGGAAATCGGCGGACAGATCGACGATGTGTTCCGCCGCGTCGGCGTATGTCTCGATATGCCCCTGCGCCTGCCCGTGCGGTAGGGCCAAGAAGAGCACAGCGCTGGTTTCGAGTTCTGTGGGGGATGTGAATTTCAGGTTGGTTTGTTTGCGCAAATTGGGATGAGTCTGGTAGACGTATTCGCCCAGTTTTTTGCGGGATGTCGTCTGGACGACCTCGATCTCAGGGTGGGCGATGAGCAGGCGGAGCAACTCTCCGCCGGTGTAGCCCGATGCGCCAATGATGGATGCGCGGATCATAGTTTCTCCTTGTGTTGCTACAGCACTTCAATGTCCCGCCTGGCCACGGCGAGGAGGTAATCGACGATCAGGTTGGGGATGTCGACACCGGTCGTGGGCGCGGCGGTGTGGAATTCCATGGTGTGGTTGATCTCGTTGACCTGGTAGCCGTTCTCCGGATGTTCGATCACGTCCACGGCCAGCAACCCTCCTCCAACTGCGCGTGCCGCCTCCTGACAGATTCTTGCCAGGGTAGGAGTGAGGGGACAGATTTCACCCTCGCCACCGCGGGCGGTGTTGGTGATCCAATGGGGAGATTTGCGGTAAATGGCCGTGATCGGCTCGTCGCCAATCACCAGGGCGCGGATGTCTCGGCCGGGTTTTTCGATGTATTCCTGGATGTAGAAAATGGAATGTTCGTAGGAACCGAGCACGGCTTTGTGCTCCAAAATTGCTTCGGCGGCGTCGCGGTCGTTGATTTTTGCCAGCAGGCGGCCCCAGGAGCCGACCATGGGCTTGAGCACGACGGGATAGCCCAGGCTTTCGATCGCTTGCAGAGCGGATTTTGGGGTGTAGGCCACGACCGTGTCGGGTTGGGGGATGCCTGCCTGTGAGAGAGCTGTCGCCGTAGTCAACTTGTTGCCGCAAGCCTCGGCGACGTCGGCGGTGTTCACGGTGGGGACGCCCCAGGCGTTGAGTACCCGCGTCGAATATAAGCCGCGGGCGTAGCTGATGCTCCGTTCGAGAATCACATCGTACGCTAGCCAGGGCTCTGGATTCTGCAAGTCGAAAAAGATCTCGCGGTCATCCAGCCTGTCGTAGTCAATACCGCGCTGCTCCAGTGCGGCGAAAATCCATTTTTCTTCGACGCGCACGCGTGAGTACAGCACGCCGATACGGGGTTGGTTGGTCATGTTAACTCTCGGGAAACAGTTGGTCAGGGAATCAGGGATCAGTCAATTAGGAAATCAGGAGATCAGGAATCAGGGAATCAGGCAAGAAATTTGAAATTCCCTGCCACCTGATCCCTGATCCACTGATACCTGATCCACTAACTCACTCGCCCCAATCCTCAGCTTCCATGGGAGCCATTTCGGCTTCGGGCGGATCGAGCGATAAGACTTCCAGTTCGACGCCACAGTCGGGGCAGACGATGATTTCGTGCAGTTCGGTATCTTCGACCAAGTCGATTTCAGCCATACATTCGGGGCAGTTGAGTTTTGACATGTTTTACTCCTTGATTTGATGATTTTTTATTTAGTTTTGTAAATACTGAGATGGCTCATTGGTATGGGATTGACAAAAGAGTTATTTGTGAACCGACCAGGAGATTTTTCACTGCCGGAAAAGCATCGGCGGTTCAGAATGACACCCCCGTGAATGCTTGCTGCATTTGTTCGATGGTGATTCTGCAAATATCTTGCCCTGCTTCACAGGCCAGTGAACCATCCCCAAATACCTGATTTCCTGATCTACTGATACCTAGTCCCTCTTAAACCGAGAGTAGTCCGGCTTGGGCATATCGAGCCCGGAAACCGGCAGTTTGTTCAGGGCGCGCACTTTCAACGGCAGGCCGTACAGGTGGATGAAACCCTCGGCGTCGGATTGATCGTAGACATCTTCCTGTCCAAAGGTGGCGAAGTCTTCGCGGTAGAGGCTGAATTCGCTCTTGCGGCCAACCGGGATGATGTTGCCTTTATACAGCTTGAGCCGCACGGTGCCGGTGACCGGACCCTGCGTGGCGCTGGCGAAGGCATCCAGGGCTTCGCGCAGCGGCGAGAACCACATCCCGTTGTAGACGAGCTCGGCGTACTTCAGAGCGATAACGTCTTTGTAATTGAGCGTTTCTTTATCGAGCACCAGCGATTCCAGTTCGCGGTGCGCCTCCACTAAAATGGTGCCGCCGGGCGTTTCATACACGCCGTGAGACTTCATCCCTACGAGGCGATTCTCGACCAGATCGGCGCGGCCGATTCCGTGGTGACCGCCAATGCTGTTGAGCTTGGCGATCAGTTGTGCGGGGGAGAGCTCTTCGCCGTTCAGCTTGACTGGCGTACCCGATTCGAATGCGAGTTCGATGTATTCGGGTTCGTCGGGGGCGTTTTCGGGGGAGGCGGTCAGCAGGAACATGGCCTCATCCGGCTCGACCCAGGTTTCCTCCAGCGGACCGCCCTCGTGAGAAAGATGCCACAGGTTACGGTCCCGGCTGTAGATCGATTTCTTGGTGTTGGGCACGGGGATGCCGTATTTCTCAGCGTAGTCAAGGGCGTCCTCTCGGGAGCGAATGTCCCACTCACGCCACGGGGCGATGACGCGGATGCGCGGGTCGAGGGCCATCACGGTCAGTTCGAAGCGGACCTGGTCATTCCCCTTCCCGGTGGCGCCGTGGGCGATGGCATCGGCGCCGACCTCTTGAGCGACATCAACGAGATGTTTGGCGATCAGCGGACGGGCGACCGAGGTTCCCAACAGGTATTTGCGTTCATACACCGCACTGGAACGCAACAGCGGGAAGAGAAAATCCTCGGCGAATTCCTCTTTCATGTCGTGGATGATCAATTGGCTGGCGCCACTGGCCAATGCCTTCTCTTCGAGACCGTCTAGCTCCTCGGCCTGGCCGACGTCGGCGGTAAAGCAGATCACCTCACAACCGTAGTTCTCTTTCAACCAGGGCACGATCACCGAGGTATCCAGCCCACCGGAATAGGCCAAGACTACTTTTTCAACGGACTTGGGATCAACGGGCATATAATTCTCCTTTACGAAAAATAAAAAAGCCCTCCTTCGGGAAGGAGGGCTTCACTGACAAACGTGAGCGGTTACGTTTTCTGGTTTATCTTACCCAAGCACAAACGCCCGACCTTCCCTGTGGGGAGGACAGCTTCTTAGCACGAGCGCGACGGATGTTTGCAAGTTGGGTAACCATATTGGGCGGGAGTTTAGCACGCCGATAAACATTCGTCAAGGGGCGAAATCCAAAATTATGGAATCGGGACAGGTTTGTGGTAGGATTCAAACCTTGAGAGTAAAATTTGCTTGGAGGTATCTTTTGACGAACCCCACACGAATTTGTTTTGTCTGTTTAGGAAACATTGTCCGCAGCCCCTTGGCCGAAAACATGTTCCGTTATCTGGCCAAACAGGCTGGCGTTGAAGATAACTATGAAGTCGATTCTGCCGGGACCTCGAGCTACCATGTCGGCGAACGCCCGGATCGGCGCATGCGCCGGGTGGCGGCCGAACATGGATTTCAATACGACGGCCGCTCGCGCCAATTCAAGCGGAGCGATTTTGCCAAGTTCGACTGGATTATCGCCATGGATACCAGCAATCGGGCAGACCTGAAACGCTTGGCCCCAACCGGGGCCGATCAGGCCAAAGTGCGTCTGATGCGTGAATTTGATCCTCAAGGTGAGCCTAATGCCCCCGTACCTGATCCCTATTACGGCGGCATCGACGGCTTTGAAAAGGTGTATCAGATTGTGGAGCGTTCCTGCCGCGGTTTGCTCGACGCGCTGGAACAGGGCGAGTTGACCAAGTAGCTATGATCCCTGAAGCGGTTCAAGCGTGGCTTAGAAAGCAAGGACACGGCCCCATCGTTTCGGCTCAGGCGGTGAGCGGGGGATGTATCAACCGCGGCAAAATTGTCACCACCGAGTCGGGCGAATCGTTCTTTCTGAAAACCAATCCCAGCGCACCAGCCGATATGTTTGCCAAAGAGGTAGTTGGATTGGAAGCTCTGCGTCAGGATGATGGCCCTGTCGTGCCCCGGCCCTATCTGCATGGGGATGATTTCTTGCTGATGGAAGACTTGGCACCCGCGCCGCGCTGTGACGATTACTGGCCCATCTTTGGTCGGCGTTTGGCCGCTTTGCACAACCATAAAAACGCCCGGTTTGGCTTCTCGGACGACAATTACATCGGTAGCACACCCCAACCCAACCCCTGGGCCGAAGACGGCTATGATTTTTTCGCCGAGCATCGTTTGATCTATCAGGGTCGCTTGGCTCGAGAACGCGGCTTGCTTTCGCAGGGCGATCTCGACCGACTTGAACGCTTGACTGCACGCTTGCCCGAACTGATCCCTGCCCAACCGCCCTCCCTCATCCACGGCGATCTGTGGAGCGGCAACGCCACCACCGACGAGCATGGCCAGCCGGCGATCATTGATCCCGCCGCCCATTACGGCTGGGCCGAAGCCGAACTGGCGATGACGACCCTATTTGGCTCCTTCTCGCACGCTTTCTATCGCGCTTATGAACAAGTCCGCCCCCTCGAGCCAGGCTATCGGCAGCGTTTTCCCCTCTACAATTTGTACCACTTGCTCAACCACCTCAACCTATTTGGCCGCAGCTATTTGAGCCAGGTGCAATCTGTTCTGAAACGATCGGGATGATTTCAGCCACAGATAAACATAGATGAATCGGATCATGGTGTTAGGAGCTT
>CAZJBA010000025.1:0-9048 GCA_964544065.1 uncultured Anaerolineales bacterium
ACCGGCGAACTACCTTCACTTTGTTAGAATAAACGTTTAATGTGACATTGTCAAACTAAAGACCCCTACATTTTATCGGGGTCGGTATGGTAGAACCAGCACATAATAAACGCCTCGGTTGGAAAAACGGTTCAAGAGAGACAAGATGATTTTCAAAAATTTACTTCGACGCAAAGGACGCACTATTCTGACCGTGTTGGGGATCAGCATCGGTGTGGCTGCCATTGTCGCTTTGGGCGCGTTGGCCAATGGTTTGCAGGCCGGTTACGATTCCTTTTTGACCGGCAGTAAAGCCGACCTGGTTCTCAGCCAGCCCGACGCTTTCGACGTCAGCATGAGCGCGGTGGACGAGAGTATCGGAACAGAATTAGCGAACATGTCCGAAGTAGAAAACGTCAGCGCCATGCTGCAAGGCCTGGTCCAAACCGAGAGCGTGCCCTACTTCTTTGTCTTTGGGTATCCCGAAGACAGTTTCATCCTCAATCGCTTTCAAATCATCGCAGGGTACGCACTTGACTCACGGGAAGCACAACAAGCGCGGGGTAAGCCAATCTTGGTTGGATCATCCACTGCCGAAACACTTGAAAAATCTCCCGGCGATACCATCCGCATCACCGAGAGCGTCTTTCGAGTAGTGGGCGTCTACGAAACCGGCCAGGGGCTTGAAGATAGCGGCGCCGTGCTGCGCTTGCAAGATGCCCAACAATTATTGGGGCGCCAGCATCAGGCCAGTTTGTTTTACATTCAACTAAAAGATCCCCAAATGGCAGACCGGGTACAACATCGTGTCGAGCGCCGCTGGCCAGATTTATCGATAACCACCACCGAGGCTTACGCCGACCAGCAAATGATGGGCGACATGATGCAGGGCTATGTTTGGGCCATCGCCGGGTTAGCCATCGTCATTGGCGGGGTTGGGATGATGAACGCCCAACTGATGGCCGTGATGGAACGCACGCGCGAGATCGGTGTGCTTCGCTCGGTAGGCTGGTCGCGCTGGCGGGTGCTGAGCATGATCTTGGGAGAATCGCTGCTCGTCGGTATTCTTGGCGGGCTGCTGGGGATTGGCCTGGGATGGCTCGCCCTGGTGCAATTTTCTGACGTGGCCTCCTTCTTTGGAGCCAGTACAGCCAGCATCGATACAGCTATTTTGGAGCAAGCGCTCGCCACCGTGGTGGTGCTCGGATTCGTGGGGGGAGCCTATCCCTCCTGGCGGGCTTCGCGCATGCAGCCGGTCGAGGCCCTCCGCTACGAGGGCGGAACCGGCGGCGAAAACGTCCGCCGTCTGCCCATTGGCGGCATGGCTGTTCAAAATTTATGGCAGCGCACCTTCCGCACCCTCTTGACCCTGGCGGCGATTGGCATCACCGTCGGCGGCATTATGGCCCTGGAGGCCACCGTGCGGGGAGCCTCCTCGATGGTCGGCGACATGGCCGGAGACGCGGAAATCATGATCCGCCAGGCCGGGATCGCCGATACAGGCTACAGCACCATCGATCAGCGCGTCGGCCAAAAGATTGCCACCTTGCCTGAGGTTCAATCCGTCAGTGGGATGATTTTCACCGCTACGATGATGCCTGAAGCCGGGACTTTTTTCATCTTGCAGGGATTAGCGCCCAACGAGTACCGCATTCAACAAATCAACATCGTCGAAGGTGAGCGCTTGACCAGCAATCATCAAATGTTATTGGGCGATATGATGGCCGAAGCCATGGACAAAAAAGTCGGCGATATCGTTGAATTAAACGGATCACGCTACAAAGTCGTTGGAACATTTGCCTCCAACAATAGTTGGGAGGAAATGGGCGGCGTGATCAGCTTGCGAGATGCCCAAACTTTTACCGGCAAACCCCGCAAGGTGAGCATGTACACGGTCAAATTGCACGAGCCATCCCAGGCAGAAGAGATTGTCAGCCAGATCAATGGGCAATTTCCCGAAGCCCACGCCGCGCTGTCGGGCGAATTCGCCGATCAGATGCCCGATATGGAAAATATGGATTCGATGATGAGCGGCATTTCCTTTTTAGCCATTTTAGTCGGCGGTGTTGGTGTGATGAACACCATGCTCATGGCCGTGCTCGAACGCACGCGCGAAATTGGCGTCCTACGGGCGCTGGGTTGGCATCGTCGCCGTATCTTGGGCATGATCCTGAAAGAAGCTTTCCTGCTGGGGGTTTTAGGCGGGCTCGCCGGAGTCGCCATCGCCTTTGGGCTGGCCGCCGCCCTGGCCGCCGCCCCCATGGTCGGAGACGCATTTTCCCCCATCTGGGAGACGGATATTTTCATCCGCGCAAGCAGCATTGCACTCTTGCTAGGCTTGGTCGGCGGTATTTACCCGGCATTGAGAGCCACTCGCCTAGAACCTATTGAAGCCTTACGCTATGAATGATTGTTTTAAGCCCACAATTTAAGGAGAAACCTACCGTGAAGAAACAGAAACTATTCCTCTTGGTGATTGCAGTTGGTGTCGTTTTGTTCCTGGCTTCATGCGACAGTCTGCCAGGACAAACGGAACCAACCCCCACCCCCGCGCCGTTGGACCAGGATTTCATCCCCGTGGTCAGCGCCACAGGGAAAATCGTCCCGGATGAATTTGCCACCCTGAGCATGAAAACATCAGGCATCGTCGAGAGAATCCCCGTTGATGAGGATGATGTCGTCACCAAAGGGCAGGAACTCGTCCGTTTGGAGGGATCTGAAGACCTGGAAGCGGCGATCACCGCGACGCAACTCGAGGTGGTTTCCGCTCAACAAGCCTTAGATTCCCTCTATGAAGATCTCGATCTGTCCCTGGCGCTCATCCAGCAAGATATTGCCGACGCGCTTGACCTGATCGACGATGCCGAACGACGCTTGACCAATTACTCCCGCGCCGCCCCACAAACTGACATTGACCAGGCTTACGCCAACATGGTCCTGGCCCGCGACGAGTATGAGGATGCCCAGGAAGATTTCGAAGAGTACGAGAACAAACCCGAAGATAATCTCCAAAGGGCTGCTGCCTTGAGCAAGAAGGCCCAGGCCGAGGACGCCTACGATGATGCTGTGCGACTCTATAATCAATTGGTTTCCGAGACCGGAGATGAGATCGATGTAGCCCAAGCAGAAGCCGACCTGGCCCTGGCCAAGGCTCAATTGCGAGCAGCCCAAGAGGATTATGCCATTCTCGAGGAGGGGCCTGATCCCGACGATGTCGAAGTCGCCGAAGCCCGGCTGACCAATGCCGAGGCGCAGCTTGAAGCGGCCGAATCGGCCCTGGAGAATCTGGTTTTGAAAGCGCCTTTTGACGGTACCATCGGCGATCTGTATGTCCACACCGGCGAATGGGTCACGTTGGGCCAGCCGGTGCTGTTGATGGCTGACTTAAACCACCTGCAAGTCGAAACCACTGACCTCAACGAAATCGACGTAGCTCGCATCCAAATTGGCGATACCGCCATCGTCACCTTCGACGCCCTGCCCGACGTGAAAGTAACCGGCTTGGTCGCCCGCATTGCTCCCAAAGATGCCGAAGGCTCCGGAGTCAACTATCCCGTCTTGTTAGAACTCGAGGAAATCCCGGAAGGTGTGCGTTGGGGCATGACCGCCTTTGTCGATATTGAGGTGGAGGATCAGTGAATCAGCGGATCAGGGTGTCAGTGAATCAGTTCATTGGTGGATCAGGGCTCAGGTAATTGGGAGACCAGGTAGCATGATCTTCCTGATGGCCTGATTTCCTGATCAACTGATATACTGGCTCACCCGATCTACTGGCGAAGATAAGAGAAGAACCTATGACAAACAACACCACCCACCCTCTCGTTGAAACCCGCAACCTGACCCGCATCTACGGCGACGGTGAAAAGATTTATGCTCTCGATAACGTCAACCTGACCATCGAACACGGCGAGCTGGTCACTGTGATGGGGCCGAGCGGCAGCGGCAAGAGCACCCTGCTCAACATGATCGGCGCGCTGGACAAACCTACGGAGGGGCAAGTGCTCATCGAGGGGGACGATCTGGCCAAAATCCGCGACAAGGACAAATTCCGGGCCCAAACGGTGGGATTTATCTTTCAGCTCCACAACCTGATTCCCACCCTCACGGCAAGGGAAAACGTCGAGACGCCTATGATGGGGCATGTTGGCCTTTTCGCCCGGCGCAAACGAGCCAACGAACTTCTTGACATGGTTGGGCTCGGCGACCGCACCGGGCACTTGCCCAACCAACTTTCGGGCGGGCAGCGCCAGCGTGTCGCCGTGGCGCGCGCCCTGGCCAACAACGCACCCTTGATTCTGGCCGATGAGCCGACCGGCAGCCTCGATACCGAGGCGGGCCACGCACTGATGGAACTTCTCCACGAACTCAACCAAAGCCAGGGGACAACCTTCATCGTCGTGACTCATGATCCCGCCGTGGCGCGGCAAACCAACCGCGTCATCGTCCTGGAGGATGGTAAAATTGTTCGCCAAGATATTATCGGTTCTCCCCTCGAAGAAGACCTAAAGATGTGGCGCCACACCGGTTTGGGCCGCCGCATCGTCGAGGGAGATGAAAACTGCGGGCTGGCAAAACTGGATCTGACGCCGTCCGAAATTCAGGCCGTGCGCGAGTTATTGACGGAAGCGAACGGAGAGTCTTGACCCCATCAGGGACGTCGTATATGATATATTTGAAGATGTAAACAAGGAGGCTCGAATGGCTCGCTATCCTCTCAACTTGCCCATCGACCTAAAGAAAGAAGCGGAGGCTTGGGCTGACAAGCAAAGGATTTCGCTGAATCAATTCATTATGTGGGCAGTGGCCGAAAAGGTGGGTTCATTAAAGCAAAGCCTTGACGATCCTGAATTCCCCAAGATCACGTATCGGCGTGGAGCTTCCGGAATTCCCACACCCGTGATTCGGGGGACGAATATTCGGGTCCAAACCATCGTTGTAGCCCAACAGGCTTGGGAATTGAGCGTTGAACGAATCGCTTCAGAGTACGATCTCAGCAAGCATGTTGTTCGTCAGGTTTTGGAATTTTACCAGGTTCACCAAGAAGAGATCGACAGGGCGATCAGCGCTGAAGACGAGTTGGAAGCCCAGCATGCCTGAGACGCGGCTTCACCTTGATGCTGACACGTCAAGCCGCGCTCTGTATCAAACGCTGATGGAGTATGGTTATGACCTAACCCGCACCCCCAACGATTGGATGCCCCGAGATGCCAGCGATGAGCGTCAACTTCTTGGTGCAACTGCTCACGGTCGCTGTATCTTCACGTTCAACATCCGAGATTTTTCTGTTTTGGCGCGGCAACACCCAAGACATGGAGGTATCCTTTTTGCGACTCAAAGAAGTTGGACGTTATCGGCATTGATTGATGCCTTAGATCGAATGCTTACGCAAACCGACGCCGATGACTGGCCAGGTCGGGTGTGTTGGTTGAATCAATGGCGGTGATTCTCGCCAGCTTGCCATGCGTTTGAACACGAACAACGAGACCCTCGATGGAGAAAATGATGAAATCTTTTTTGCAGAATTTATTTAGATCAAAATCTGAACCGATTGTGATTGTGTCCGGCCTACCCCGCTCGGGCACATCCATGACCATGAAAATGCTCGAGGCAGGCGGCATCTCGCCCCTGACCGATCACGTCCGTACCGCGGATGAGGACAACCCCAAAGGATATTACGAATTCGAGCGCGCCAAGAAACTCAAAGAAGGCGATACGGCCTGGCTGCCTCAAGCCGAGGGCAAAGCGGTCAAGTTGATCGGCGCCTTGTTGATGGAGCTGCCTAAAAAGGGGTACACCTACCGGGTCCTGTTCATGCGCCGCGCTATGGAAGAGATCCTCGCCTCCCAGGACAAGATGCTGGAACATCGGGAAGAAGATAAAAAAGTCGAAGACGAAAAGATGGCTGCGCTGTTCGAGAAACACATCAACGAAGTCGAAGACTGGATGGAGAGCCATCCCAACCTGAGCACCATCGACGTGGACTACAATCAAGCCATCCAGGACCCCCGCTCGACCGCAAAAGCGATCAACCAATTTTTAGGCGGCGAACTTGACGAGCAAGCCATGGCCGCGGTGGTCGATCCCTCACTCTATCGGCACCGAAAATAGACGCTGTTTCGATGTCCAAAGAAATTGAACTCAATGTCACCGGCATGGATTGTGCCGACTGCGCCCTGACTCTAGAAAAAGGCGTCGGCCAACTCGATGATGTGGAATTTTGCGAGATCAATTTTGCCACTGCCAAGATGCGCGTCTCTGCCAAGGGGGAAGACCTCGACGAAGACCAGATCCGCAGGAAAGTTCAAGATATGGGCTATGGCGTAACCGCTGCCGGTCAACGCCCCGAGATTGTATCCGGCTGGAAGCTTGTCGCCGACCTCGTCCTCCGCCCGCGCAACTCCCTCACCCTGTTGGCGATTCTCTTTGTAGGATTGGCCTTTTTGGCCGGATGGTTGGGGCTTCCAAACACCCTCGAAGTGGGTCTTTTCACCCTGGGCGGATTGCTGGGCTTATACTTTCCCGCCCGTTCCGGATGGATGGCGCTGCGCAGCGGCCAGGGTCTGGATATGAACGTCTTGATGACCTTGGCCGCGGTGGGGGCCTTCATCATCGGCGAGTACGGCGAAGCCGCCACCGTCATCGTGCTCTTCAGCCTGGGCGAAGCCCTGGAAGGATTCACCATGGAACGGGCCCGCGACAGCATTCGTCAATTGATGCTGCTGGCTCCTGCCGAGGCGACCTTGCTGCAAGGCTGCATGGATTGTGAAACGCATCTCGGAAAAAGACTTCCGAAGTCTCAGCAAGGCAACATCCAAACCGAGAATCAGCCCGAAGGCTTCGGAAGTCTAGCTGACGAAGTTTACGAAGGTGGCCCTTGTCCCTGGTGCGGGCAGCACGAACAAGTCGTCCCCGTGGAGACTTTGGATATCGGCGACCTGATTCTGGTCAAGCCCGGCGAGCGCATCCCCATGGACGGGGTGGTGCGCGCCGGACACTCGGCCGTCAACCAGGCCCCCATCACCGGGGAAAGCGTTCCCGTCGAGAAAGAATCCGGCGATGAAGTCTTCGCCGGGACGGTCAACGGTGAAGGCGTGCTGGAGATCGAGATCACCCGCCTGGCGGAAGAAAATACCCTCTCCCGGCTGATTCACCTGGTTGAAGAAGCCCAGGCGCAGAAAACCCCGGCTCAACGCTTTGTCGATCGTTTTGCCCGGGTTTACACGCCCGCCGTCGTCATCAGCGCGGTGTTGATCGCTGTCATCCCGCCGTTGTTTTTTGGCCAACCTTTTTTTGATAAGGCCACCGGGCATGGCTGGCTTTACCGTTCGTTAACCATGCTGGTGATCGCCTGCCCCTGCGCCCTGGTGATTGCTACGCCCGTCACCGTCGTCAGCGCCATCTCGAACCTGGCGCGGCGGGGTGTCTTGGTCAAAGGCGGGCTTCATCTCGAAAAATTGGGCCGCATCGAAGTGATAGCCTTCGACAAAACCGGCACTCTGACTCACGGGCGTCCCCAAGTCACCGAGATGTTATGCACCGATGAGACTTGCCGTCATCATGCCGATGAAACCAGTGATCCCTGTGACCACATGCTCGCCCTTGCCACGGCCGTGGAGCGGCGCAGTAACCATCCCCTGGCGGGCGCCATCATCCGGGCGGCACACGAGCGAGACATTCCCGACCTGGAGGCCAAAAACGTGACCTCCCTACCGGGACTAGGCATCCACGGCAAGGTGGAGGGAAAGCAAGTCGTCGTGGGCAGCCATGACCTGTTTCATCAAGGTGCTGCGGAGATCAACCTGGAAGCCTATTGCCCTTCCCCGCAGCAAGAAGCCAATTTCTGTGACCGCATTCAGGAATTGGAGGCCTCCGGCCAAACCGTGATGCTGGTCGGCTGTGAGGGAAGTCTGCTCGGCTTGCTGGCGGTCAGCGATCCGCCCCGGGGGAGCAGCCGCGCCGCGCTGGAGCAAATCCACCAGGCCGGAATCCGGCACACGGTCATGCTCACCGGGGATAACGCCTCCGTTGCTCACGCTGTCGCCCAAACCATCGGCATCGACGATGTCCGCGCCAACCTGATGCCCGCCCAGAAGCTCGAAGCGGTCCAAGCTTTGCAGGACGAATTCGGCCAAATCGCCATGGTTGGCGACGGCGTCAACGACGCGCCCGCCCTGGCCGCGGCCGATCTGGGGGTTGCCATGGGCGGAGCGGGCAGCGACCAGGCCATCGAAACCGCCGATGTCGCCCTGATGGCCGACGATCTGGCTCAATTGCCCTTCGCCATCCGCCTCGGGCGCAAAGCCGTGAACACGATTCAAGTCAATATCTGGTTCGCCTTGCTGATCAAAGCCGTCTTCCTGGTGACCGCCTTCTTCGGCATCGCCACGCTGTGGATGGCCGTTTTCGCCGACATGGGCGCGTCGCTGATCGTCACGCTCAACGGGATGCGTTTGTTGAGGAAAGGGAGACAGGCTCGTCGTTAGCCACGCCATTTTGTTTCGTACCGGACTGGGAGCCGTTGTTGGGGGTCGGCTACCGAGTGATCGCAGATTTTATCCACCAAGAACGCGGAGAACCAGAAAGTTAAACTTGGTGCCCTTCGTGGATTCCACCTGAGGAGCTTCCCATGACCGATACAAAAACCATCCTCCGGGCAGTGATCAAATTCATCGGCTACCTGATTCTCAACCCCCTGGTCTTGTTTCTCAGCGCGGGGACGGCCCGGTGGGGCATGGCTTGGGCCTATTTCATCGTCGCTGTCCTTGCCGCCATCGTCAGCCGAGTCCTGGCTCGGCGCAAACACCCCGACTTGTTGGCCGAACGGGCTAGATCACAACAAGCCGAGGGTATCAAATCTTGGGACAAGGTACTGCTGCCCATCAGCGCGTTGTATGGGCCGCTCCTGACCATGATCATCGCCGGGTTGGACAAACGCTTCGGCTGGACGGATTTGATTCCGCTGTGGGTGCAGATTGTCGCCTTAGGTTTAGGCATCTTAGGATACATCTTCGCCACCTGGGCAATGGTCGAAAACCGTTACTTCTCCGCGGTTGTGCGCATCCAGGAAGA
>CAZJBA010000025.1:9148-23543 GCA_964544065.1 uncultured Anaerolineales bacterium
TACCCTTCCCTGACGAACAATTTGACGTCTTGCTGTGCGAGTCGGTCAACACCTTCATCCCCGATCTGGACAAAGCTGCCCAAGAATATCTGCGCGTGATCAAACCTGGCGGTTACGTCGGGCTCAGTGAAGCTATTTGGGTCAAGCCGCCTCCTGCCAGCGTGGTGGAAACCATGCTCAACCTGACCGGAGAGCATATCCGCACCTCGGATGTGTGGGAAGCCATGCTGCATGACGCCGGGATGACCAATTTGGAAGCCCACACGTATGAACTAACGCCGGTTGAGGAGGCGCGTAGTCAATTGGG
Organism: uncultured Anaerolineales bacterium; assembly: GCA_964544065.1. GTDB lineage: Bacteria > Chloroflexota > Anaerolineae > Anaerolineales > UBA11858 > JAYELX01. The sequence goes on from CAZJBA010000025.1 coordinate 9,456, forward strand.
CCTCCTTGATTGGAAAGCATACCTGGGCATGCTAGGAAAATTTATCAAGCTCTTTTTCCGTGATCAAGAAACCCGTTCGATGATCAAGTACGCCACCTCAAATCCGAAAAAGTATTTCGACCTGATGGGTTATGGCCTGTATGTAGGCAGGAAACCAGCATGAATCAGAAAAATGAAACCTCCCGCTTGATCGCTCGCTGGCTGATTCGCGAGATTCTGGGGGTTGTGTTTGTCGCCGTGATCCTGTTCTGGTCTGCGGGCCGGTGGGACTGGATTTGGGGATGGGCCTTGGTGGCCGTCTACGCGCTGTGGGTAACGGCCAACGCGGTTCTCCTGATTCCTCGCCATCCGGATTTGATCGCCGAACGGGCTCAACGCGATATCGCCGGGATGAAATCCTGGGATAGAACGATTATCAGCATCATCGGCTTGACCACGTTGGTCAAGTATGTCTTAGCTGGCCTCGATATCCGCTTTGGTTGGACCACACCGCTGCCTGTGTGGGCACGCCTCCTGGCATTGTTGGTCTCTGCTTTTGGTTATGCTCTTGGCACCTGGGCCATGGTGGAGAACGCCTACTTCTCCATGATTGTGCGCGTGCAATCCGACCGCGGCCAGAGAGTTTGCAGCACGGGCCCTTACCGCTTTGTGCGCCATCCTGGTTACCTCGGCACCATCCTTTTCGAGTTTCTTGTGCCCATTGTGCTGGGTTCCTGGTGGGCACTGATTCCCAGCGGAATGACCACCGTTCTCACGATTGTGCGCACCGCGCTCGAAGACAAAACGCTCCAGGAAGAATTGCCCGGCTATCAAGACTACACCAGCGAGACCCGTTACCGGCTTGTGCCAGGGGTTTGGTAACAAGATTCTCCCTCTCAACCGCCGATGTTGACGTTATAATGTACCCAGTCAAACTTAAGGAGTGTGCACATGGAAATCATGGGAATCGACATTGGCGGATCGGGGATCAAGGGCGCGCCGGTTGACACCATCACCGGCAAAATGACTGTCAGGAAGCGCTACCGCATCAAAACACCGCGGCCGGCTAAACCGGAACCGGTAGCAAAAACGGTCGCCAAGATCGTGGAGCATTTCAACTGGCAGGGACCGATTGGATGCGGTTTCCCCGCGGCTGTCACACAGGGAGTCGCCCGTACAGCAGCCAACATCCACGACGATTGGCTTGGTGTCAATGTGGCGGAGTTATTGGCCAAAGCCACGGGCTGCCCCGTCACGGTGGTCAACGACGCCGACGCGGCCGGATTGGCCGAGATGCAATTTGGCGCCGGTCAAGGCCGCATGGGCGTGGTTCTGATCGTCACGATCGGAACGGGGCTGGGAACATCTTTGTTCAGCAATGGACAACTGGTTCCCAACACCGAATTAGGTCATATTGAGATTCGGGGGAAAGACGCAGAGGACCGCGCTTCTGACGCATCTCGCGAGCGCGAGAGACTCACCTGGGAAAAGTGGGGGCACCGTTTCGATGAATATCTATGTACAATGGAAAATTTGTTCTGGCCCGACTTGATTATTCTGGGGGGAGGTGCTAGCAAGAAAAAGAAATACAAAAAATACGCTCATTGCTTGACTGTACAAACCGAAGTTGTACCCGCCTGTTTACGCCACAATGCTGGAATCATCGGCGCGGCGCTGGCGGCGCGGCCAGAAGAATTATAATCATGAAAGGAGGAAGTTCATGGGCAACAAATCATCACAAAAGTTTTGGATGGGCTTGGCACTGGGCACGCTGGGCGGCGTTTTCGCGGCCAAGAAACTTCTCCAGAAGGAGCGCATGCCCAACGCCAAACCCTGGCAGCGCATCCTGGCGGAGGAGCGTGGTGAGATCGACGCGGCCGTTTTCATGGCCCGTGTGCAGGGAAATTACGAAGAACTCAAAGCCCGGCGGCCGATTTTCGACCGGACTATTTTCAACCTTCATGTTCTCCACGACATTCTTCCCGGGCTGGCGCTGTATCTCACGCTACGCGAGGACGGTCTCGATGAAGACGCCGCCATTGAGAAGATCGACCAAATTTTCGATGCCTGGTTCACGCTCTACCCGCCCGTCAACATGAACGTTGTCGTCCAGATGGGCAGTCTGATCGAAGACTTCGACATCTTCCGCCGCCTGACCCGTTTCACCGTCGAGAAATTCTTCCCCTCCCCAGGTTGGCAATACAAAGTCGTCGCCGACAACGAACACACCTATGCCTTCGACATTCACAATTGCTTCTACATCGACGTCTTGTCTTACTACGGCTCGCCTGAACTGACGCCCATCTACTGCCGCCTGGATGATATTTTGATGGATGCCTTCCCCGAAGCGATTCAATGGAAGCGAACGCAAACCATTGGCAAGGGCGCTGACTTTTGCAATTTTTGTTGGGAATACGCGCCCCGGGAGGAGTAAACCTAGGGAAACGGGATTCTGCTCCTGAATCTGAATCCTGATCGAGTGAGTCTGATTCTCCGACTCACTCGAGGCGGGCTGCCGCTTATGTTACTTAATTCCACCATTCGTATCTTCTCAATAAAACGGGGCAAAGTCTCAAGCGTGTCATTCTTGTCGCGCTGTGCGTGCCCGCTGGGCAAGGCATGCAGAGTGCGGCGAGAGTGACATGCCTCAAGCTCCCCCCCGGCTTTTTGAGAAAGATACCACCATTCGACCAAACAGAGAATCACGATGAAATCAAGAATCGCACTAGGATGGATTTTAGTTGTCACCGGTCTGTTGTTTCTGCTATGCGGCCTGATCGTCACGACCTTCGCCACCGCGCCGCTCATGACCAGCGCCCCCATGGGCGAGCCGGCGCCCGCCTCCATGTGGGTGGATTTCGCCAACCAGATCATGGTCTTCACCATTGAGATGATGGCCATCGATTGGACGCCCTCGCGGGTGGGCATCTTTTTCATCATCGTCGGGATGGTTCTGGAAGGGATTGGCGCCTATGCCCTGATTTCCGGGACCAAGTCGAGATGACTCAAGCCCCGCTTTTCCAAATCCAGACCTGGAGCGTCAGCGAAGTCAATCGTTACGTGCGCGATCTGCTCGAAAGCGATCACAACTTGCGCGATCTGTGGGTGCAGGGGGAGGTCTCTAATTTGGCCCGGCCCCGCTCTGGGCACATGTATTTCACCCTCAAAGACGAACGCGCCTCCCTGCGCTGTGTGATGTGGCGCAGCACGGTCGGACGGCAAAAGTTCCTGCCCCAAGATGGCGACGAGGTCGAAGCCCACGGCAAGATCAGCGTGTACGAGGTCGGTGGCCAATACCAATTTTACGTCGACAGGGTCAAGCCCAGGGGCAAAGGAGCGCTGTACCAAGAATTTTTGCGCTTGAAAGCCAAACTAGAGAAAGAAGGTCTCTTTGAAGACGAACGCAAGCGCCCGATTCCCCTCTGGCCCGAACGAATTGGGATAGTCACCTCGCCGACGGGGGCGGCTTTGCGAGACATGTTGAACACCCTGCGCAGGCGCTACCCGTTGGTGGAGGTGATCCTGGCGCCCAGCGCGGTGCAAGGGGAGGCCGCTCCGAGCCAGATTGTGCGAGCGCTCCAAGCCCTGAACGAGAAGATCAAACCGGACCTGATTCTGGTCGGTCGCGGTGGCGGCTCGCTCGAAGATTTATGGGCCTTCAACGATGAAAGCGTGGCCCGCGCCATCGCCGCCTCGCAGGCGCCGGTGATCAGCGGGGTGGGCCACCAGACTGACTTCACCATCGCCGATTTCGTCGCCGATCTGCGCGCCCCCACGCCCACCGCCGCGGCCGAGTTGGCCGTGCCCAACCGCGACGATTTGCGCCTCGACTTGACGGCAGTTCGTCAGCAGTTGGAGCAACGCGTCACCGCGGTGTTGGACGATCAACGCTGGCAACTCAAGAACCTGGCCCAAACCATCCGCCAGCTTTCACCGCAAGCGCGCATCCGGAGCGACCGCCAACGCCTGGACGAACTTAGCCATCGCGCCGCTACCACCGCACGTCATGCTCTGCAAATCCAACGGGCACGGCTTCAATCCGCGGCCCAACGCCTCAATGACCTTAATCCGCAAACGGTTTTGGAGCGCGGCTACGCCCTGGTCAGCGACGCCGAAAAAGAGATCATCCGCTCGGTCGAGCAGGTTGAAGCTGGTGATGCTCTCCACGTACGGGTCAGCGATGGCGAGTTTGGTGTTGAAGTGCAAGATGGTTCCTATTGATAACCCCGGTGGGGAGGTTACGCGCTCCCACATGGTATCTATACTCTGAACGGTTACTCCTTTATAATGGGAGTAACTATTGGATGCAACACTTGGAGAATTTTCTATGGCGGCTCATATTCTCATCACTGAGGATGATCTCGTAAATCAACGTTTGCACAAAAAGGTTATTCAGGCGGCAGGGTATCAAGTCAGCCTCGCCGATGATGGTTTACAGGCGTTGGAGCTGGTTGAAAAACAATCCTTTGATTTGATAATTTTGGATGTGATGATGCCAAATTTAGATGGGTATGAAACCTGTCGCCGACTTCGCCAAATAGAAAAGACGGCCCAGGTTCCCATTTTAATGCTGACCTCGTTAGATAGCATTGAAAACAAAATCAAGGGTTTTGAGGCCGGAGCGGATGATTATTTGTCCAAGCCTTATGAACCAGATGAGTTGATCGCCCGTGTCAAGGTGTTGCTGCGCCGGGTCACGAAACCTGTTTCTCCAACCAAGACATTGAAGGATGGCAAAGTAATTGCGGGCTTTTCCTTGCGCGGTGGTGTGGGGGTTTCGACGATCATGGCCAATCTGGCTGCCAGTCTGACCCAACTTTGGGATCTGCAAGTGGCCTTGGTAGATTTAACCTTGATAGCTGGTCAGGCTGCCCTGCTGTTTGATCTCCCCATTCGGAACACTTGGGCTGATTTAGTTCACATGTCCAATCAAGAGATTGATCATGAAGTCCTGGGGTTGACCATGCGTTCCCATCCCAGTGGCGTTCATGTGCTGTCTTCGCCCCAAAAAGTCCAGGATGCAGAGCGCATTGATGTTTCTAAGGTCGAGCGGGTGTTTACGTTGTTGTGCCAAGGGTATGATTATGTGCTGTTGGATCTTCCACATAATTTTGCCGCCACCACGTTGGCGGGCTTGGATATGGCTAAAGAGATTTTGCTTGTGCTCACTCCTGAATTGGCTTCTGTGCGGGCAACAGCAATGGCCTTGGACGTTTTCGACACGCTTGACTATTCCCGAAATAGGATTCGTTTGATTCTGAATTGGGTCTTTGAGCAGCATGGTTTGCCAAAAAACAATATTGAAAATGGTCTCGGTCAAGAAGTTGATCTTGTCATTCCCCATGCGGCGGATCATTTTATTCGCGCCATCAATTTGGGAATGCCTCCAGTGCTCGACCAGCCTGATTCGCCTTTGGGCGCTCTTTTCGGCGATTTGGCCTATTATGTCAGTAAAGAGGAGCATAAAAAGAAACGTCCCCAGAATCCAACTGAAGCCTGGAAACGTTTAGCCAAACGTATGCGTAAACGGCGAGGGGACAAATAGCCCACAACTTTCTGGCATTAGCAAAAAAGCTTGGTATTAATCACCAAGCTTTTTTGCCTATTTAAAAACCTCAGAATGACACGCTTGAGGCTTTGCCTGCTTTATTGAGAAAATACTATTTGATTTCTTCCTGTAGTTGTTTGAGTTCTTCTACTACTTGTGGATAGCCGTTCACCAACTTTTCTAATTTTTGATCAATTCCATCAAGATTTTCAGAAGCCCCCATCTCTTCGAGTTCCATGGCGATATCCGCAAAATCATTGGCTCCAAACGTTCTACTATTCGATTTTAAGGAATGGGCTGAACGCGTAAATACCTCCATGTTGCCCTTTTCTAATGATTCTTGCATGGCTTCCAAAAGCTTGGGCGTAGATTCAAAGAAGGCTTCAATTAAATCTTTGAAAAAAGGAGCAAAGTCTTCCCCAAGCAAATCTCGGTATTCGTCTAAAGCTTTTGGATTAAGTGGCATACACTTTTTCTCTAGATAAGCGAACTTGTATCTATTATAAGTGAAAATTTTTGCTACGCTAATGTACTTTAGTACTGATTGTCGGTTCACAAATAACGCTTTTGTCAATCACATGCCGCTGAACCATCTCCAAAATACGCTCTAGGCGTCGCCGAGGACGGCGGCTTGAGCATTTTCGGGATAGGCTCCTAGGCTTTTTCTTGAGCAATAGCGATGATAGAAACGCAAAAAGGCGATACCTTTTCACGGGCATCGCCTTTGCAAATCCAACTTTGGAATTTAGTCTGCGGCGGCGATTGAATGAAGTTCAGTCGGGCGGAATTTATAACCATATACCAATAAACCGCGCTCCTCATCGCCATCCGAACGTAGTTTGCGGGTTACCATTTCCACGGGCATGCCAATTGTGACGGGGTTATCGTCCAGATCGGTCAATTGAGCGGTGACCAAGGGGCCTTCATCCAACTTGACCAGCGCCACGGTGTACGGGACAGATTCCTGGTAGCCGGCCGGGGCGTTGTAAAGCGTCGTGTGGGAGTATACTTCCCCGCGACCGCTGAAGGTGTATTCTGTTTTGGCTTCATCGCCGCACTCCGGGCAAACGTCGCGGGGGGGAAAGATTTTGGCATCACAGTGGGGGCAAACTTCGCCCACCAGGGAGTAACGTTGTTTTTTCAATCGCCAGTGCCGAGGAATTTCCATTTTGGTTGCGCTCCTTTGAAGTGCATGTTGTTGTGCTTGTGCAACAGTAACTTTTTATTATCTGTAACATGCCCAAGTGTAGTCATAAAAGCTATCAAGAACTATCAATTTGGGCTTTTGAGCCCTTTTTAGCCTTGATTGCGATGCAAAACATGGGTGATAGCCGTGGAGGCAGGGCCGCCCAGGGATTGAACCAGGCCCCATTCCGCGGCCGGGATTTGATTGGCGCCGGCCTCGCCGCGCAGTTGCAGCACGGATTCGACCACTTGGTAGATGCCCGCTGCTCCCCAGGGGTTGCCGCGCGCTTTCAGGCCTCCCATGGTGGCAGTGGGAATATCGCCCTCGAGACCGATTTGCCCTTCTTCGGCCAGGAGCCAGCCCCGGCCGCGCGCCGCGAATCCGGCCGCTTCGAGACAGAGAGCTGCATAGATCGAATACGAATCATGCAACTCGAAGAAGTCCATCTGATGAATATCGATCCCGGCCTGATGGCAGGCGCGTGACACCGAAATGCGAGCGGCGCGGAAATCTAAGGGATCGGGGCGGTCATGCAGGGCCAGCGTGTCGGTTGCTACCGCTGATGCCGCCATGTGCACCTGGGGGTGGGGCCTGTTGGGAGGCAGCAACTCGGTGCGAGTCAGAATCACGGCTGCGGCTCCGTCCGCATCGGGAGCGGCATCGAACAAATTGAGCGGATCGCTGAGCATGCCGACGCGCCCGTACAACGAAGGTTTGATTGCTTTCGGGAACATGGCCCGGGGGTTGTGGGCCGCATTGGCGTGCGCTGTGACCGGAAATCCGGCCAGGCCCTGGGCGGGGACCTCGAACTCGTGAAAGTAGCGCTGCATCACCAGCGCGGCCTGCGCCGTAGGCGTCAGGCCTTGGGCGGCTTCATAATCGCTTTCGAGGGACGCGGCGATGGCGGCTTCCAATTCGGCGCCGACCTGGTCGGTGGTCTTCTCCACGCCCACAATCAAAGCAACGTTGACCAAGCCTGATTTAATTGCCAGGTACCCGGCCCGCAGGGCGGCCGCGCCGGATGCTCCCGCCGCCTCGAGGGTGTAGGCTTCGATGCCGGTTAGTCCGGCGAAATCGGCGATCAGTGCGCCCAGATGGGCTTGCTTGGAAACGGCCGGGGCGAGCAGGTTGCCCACGAACAAAGCTTGGGGGACGAGCCCTCGGGCTTCCTTTTGGGCCGCTTCGATGGCTTGATAGGCCAACTCGCGCAGTGATCGATCCCAGTGTTCGCCAACTTTGGTTTGTCCAATGCCTGCAATTACGACGTTCGTCATTGAATCTCCGTTTTATTTCATTACCAATTTGCCGCGGTAGCGAGCGTACGTAGCGTAGTCGATTTCTGTACGCCGCTTGATATACGCCTGGGTCTTGATGGCGGCATCGCGCCGTTCGGGCAGTTTCTCGGTGGCCCGAATGCCGAAGGCGTCGGATCCGGCCCCGGAGCCGAAGGAAACCATCAAGATGCGGTCGCCAGGGTCAGCGATATCCAGGATGGCGGATAGCCCGATAATGGCCGCGCCAGAATAGGTGTTGCCGATTTTGGGAACCAGCAGGCCAGGTTTGATTTGTTCTTTGCTGAAGCCCAGCTTGCCAGCTACGCGGGTGGGGAATTTGGTGTTCGGTTGGTGGAAGACAGCGTATTGATAATCCTCAGGCGTCGTGCCGGAAGCGTCCAGATAGGTTTGCGCGGCTGAGATGATATGTTTGAAATAGGCCGGTTGGCCGGTGAAGCGCTGCCCGTGTTCGGGATATTTCTGGTAAGCGCGCCGCCAGAAATCGGGTGTGTCGGTGACGTAGGAGAGAGTACTCTCGATCACGGCCAGGGACTCTTCGGCAGGGCCAAGCAGAAAGGCCGCGCCGCCGGCCGCGGCGGTGTATTCGAGCGCGTCGCCCGGACGGCCTTGGGCCGTGTCCATGCCGATGGCGAAAGCGTAATCGGCCATATCGGAGCCGACGAAGCCCATCGCCGCGACCATGGCCTCGGTGCCCGCCTTGCAAGCGAATTCCCAGTCGCCTGCTTGGGTGAAGGGCACGATGCCCAACGCCTCGGCCACAATCGTGGAGGTCGGTTTGACCGCGTAGGGATGCGATTCGGAGCCGACCCATACGGCTCGGATCGCCTCGGGATCAATCCCCGCCCGGGCCAAGGCGTTGCGGGCAGCCTCGATCGACATGGTAGCCGTGTCCTCATCGGGGCCGGGAACGGATTTTTCTTCGATCGGCGTTCCCCCCGCGCCGCCGGTCCAGAGGCGTGAGATTTCTTGGGCAGGTAGGCGATAGCGGGGCACGTAAGCGCCATAGCCAACGATACCGACAGGTCGAGATGGTTTGAGTAGCTTTGTTTCATTCATAGTTTTAATCATAGCGGATTTGTCAGATTGTCAAAAAGGATACACTTTGTGTTCCATTCAGGATTCGGTGGTGGTTAGATAGTAAGTGACGCTTAAAAAGCAGGTAGACTAAAATGCTCTAGGCGCCGTCCTCGGCGGCGGGGACGCCGCCTAGAGCATTTTGGAAGGCAACCCTCACTTACTTGTGACCACCATCCAGGATTCTTTTAACCATACCGTGAACAGTTACGTTAGGTGCTTCATCGCCAAGTTGCCAGAATTACTTTAGCTCGGTCAACCCGGATTGTTTTTTCTGCGACGAGTTGTTCAGCCAGTCGCGTGATCTGTTCCCCTTCTGCGCCCGCGGCGATGGCGACCTGGCGGGCGTGCAACGACATATGTCCGCGCTGGATTCCTTCGGTGGCGAGCGCACGCAGGGCGGCCAGGTTCTGGGCCAGGCCGACCGAAACGATGATCTCGGCCAGGTCCGCCGCGGAGTTGACCTGCATGATTTTGAGCACGACCTGTGCAACGGGATGGACCTTGGTCGCACCGCCGACGATGCCAACGGCCAGGGGCATCTCCAGCGAACCGGCGAGATTGCCTTCCTCGTCTCGCTCCCAGGTGCTTAGGCTGGTGTACTGCCCATCTCGAGCGGCGTAGGCGTGGGCACCTGCCTCAACAGCGCGCCAATCGTTGCCGGTGGCCACAACAACGGCATCGACTCCGTTCATGATGCCTTTGTTGTGCGTAGCCGCCCGGTAGGGGTCGGCGGCGGCGAAGGCCCAGGCGGCCAGGATGCCGTCGCGAACTTGCTCGGCGCTGAACTCGCGGAAGGCCAGCTCCGAGAACGGGATGGTGCAGCGCGCCCGCGCCAAGCGGCGGTCGGCCAGGTTGGAAAGGATGCGCAGATGGACGCGCCCCCCCGTGATCGCTTCGACCCGCGGCGCCAAGCGCTCGCAGGCGGTGTTGACCGCGTTGGCGCCCATGGCGTCGCGCACATCGTAGATCAGGTGAACGACCAGAAAGGGGCCAATGGGGGAGTCTGCGATTAGGCGCACGTCCAGGTCGCGGGGGCCGCCGCCCAGCTTTTGCAAGACAGGGTCAACTTGCTCGACCTCTTCCAGCAAGGAAGCTTTTTCTTCCAGCAGGGCCAGGCGGGCTGCCTGCGGGGAGGGCGTATCCAGGACTTGGATTTGGCCGATCATCTCCGGGGGTGTGGTGTGGGCGCGGAAACCGCCTCCGGCCCGGGCCAGTTTGGCCATGTAAGAGGCGCCCGCCACAATCGAGGGTTCTTCGACCGCCATAGGCACGATCACATCGCGCCCGTTGATTTGGAAGTTGAGCCCTAATCCCAGCGGCAGGCTGTGCAGCCCGACCACGTTTTCGATCATGTGTTGGGCTTGATCGAGTGAGAGGCCGGCTTTTGCTTCAAGCCGAGTAAGGTCTTCCCGGGTCAGCAACCCGCTTTCGATTAAGTGCGCTTGTCGCTGCTCCAAGGAGAGATCGTAAAATTTGGGGATGCGCGAGCTGATTTGTGAATCGGTCATCTTGTTTTGTCTTTTCTGGATGGTTCACTTGACTCTTTTGTCAATCACATGTCGCTGAACTATCTCACTTTGTGCATTTTAAGGCTTCAAGCTGGCAAAAACTATCAATTTAAAAAAATTAAGGTAAAATAAGCCTGGTGAGGATTAATTTATGAATGTAGGTGCTTGTGAACAGTTAGAAACAAGACTGGCTGTTTTGCATGAGGCCAGTCTTCAGTTGGTTCGTGACTTGTCGCCCGACGATGTCTTGGAGCGCATTGTTGCGATTGCGAAAGATCAAACCGGCGCGCATTACGCTGCGCTTGGGGTTCTTGATCAACAGGGGGAGTTGGAGCAATTTATTCACCTTGGTATGCAACAAGATGATGTGGAAAAGATACCTCATCCGCCGCAGGGATTGGGTTTGATCGGCGCTATCTTGGATGAGGAAAGCCCCATCCGAATAGCGAACATCGCTGATGATCCGCGCAGTGAAGGGTTTCCCCCTCATCACCCGCGGATGTCTTCTTTTTTGGGCGTTCCGATCATCTCTAAAGATCGAAAATTAGGCCAGATTTATCTGACCAAGGATGAGGGCGCGGTTGGGTTCAGCCAAGATGATGAGCGGGTTATGGAGACGTTCGCTGCCTATGCTGCCGTGGCGATTGAAAACGCCCGCTTGTATGACGATGTGCTCCGGCGGGATCAGTCGTTGATGCAACAGTTTGATCAAATGAGTCTGCTCTACAATCTGGCCAAGGTATCGGCGGACACGTCGGATATGGATGCGCTCTTGGAGCAGAGTTTGGATCTTGTCATCGCCCATTTTGAGGCCCAGGCAGGCGAGATTTTTTTGAAAGGGGAGGATGGCAGCTTGCTATGGCAGCGAATGCATCGCGGTGACTCCGCGGAGGCTTTTCAAACCTGCGGGCGGTTTGTGCTGGGGGAGGGATTGGTGGGGAAAGTGGCGAAAACCGGCGCCCCTATGGAGAGTACTGACCTTGAGCCGGTTTCCGATTCCTTGCGACCGGCTTTGCTCGCGGCTGGCTTCAAACATGTGGCTTATCTTCCCCTTGTAGCCAACAAGAAAATCGTTGGCGTAATGACATTGGCGAGTCGCCAAGAACGTCAATATAGCTGGCAGCAAATGGAGTTGCTCGAGGCATTGGGAACGTGGGCGGGAACTGCGATCGAAAACGCCCGTTTACAGCGCAGAAGCTGCCGTATTGCCGTGCAAGAGGAACGTGAACGCATCGGCATGGATTTGCACGATGGCATTGTCCAATCGATCTACGCGGTGGGCTTGGCGTTAGATTATGCCCGCATTTCTCTGGACGATGATGTCAAAGCCGCCCGCCAGAAACTCAATGAGAGCATCCAGGGGCTTAACGATGTGATCAAGGATATTCGCGCCTATGTGTTGGATTTGCGCCCCCGGCAATTGCGCGGCGGAGAGACGTTGTCTCATGGGATTCAGTGCTTGCTGGACGAGTTTCGTTCCAACACCAACGTCAAGGCGGTCTTGGCGACGGCTAAAAACGGCGTCAATCGTTTACCCCGCGAGCACGCCTTGACGTTGTTTCACGTTTGCCAAGAATCGTTGGCCAATGTGGCCAAACATGCCCAGGCCGAAAAGGTCGAGGTTCAATTGTGGCATAGCAATGATCGCGTTTTGCTCAAGGTCGCCGATGATGGCCGCGGTTTTGATATGAACAAAATGGATCAGGTGTTGGGGCACGGCCTCTCCAACATGCAGCGGCGAGTTCACAAAGTGGGCGGCGATGTCGAGATTTCCTCCGCCTTGAACGAGGGCACCACCATTCTCGCCTGGGTACCGTGGAATGGAGGCTGCGCGCCTACGTTAAAATAGATCAGACGGCACGGTAAGCATCTGACGGAAAAGCGGGATAGCGACATCGCTATCCCGCTTTTTGAATCCGGCAAATTTCGATCTTCGGCGGATTTTTATCGCTCTTCCAGCATCCTGATCTGCTCTTCGGCGAACATGCGAATATCTTCCAGGCCGGGGTCGCCTTCCGTCCAATCCATGCAGGTTTGGAAGCTTTCTATGGCCGGGTCAAGTTGATCCATAGCTGCAAAGGCCTCCCCTTTGAGGCACCACAGGTGGGCGTGTTCGGGATGCTCCTCGCCGGGGACGAGATCGGTGGCGAGATCAGCGGCATGAACGACGCCCCCAAAATCGCCTTCGCCCATCAACTGCTCCGCCAGGGCCAGGCAATCGGGAATTTCGGTGCAGAAGGGCTCTTCGTCTGGCGCTGGCTGTGTTTCTTCGCCGAGGAGGTTGGGCAGAACAAAGATGGCAAACGCGGCCAGAAGAATCACGCCTAGCCCTGCCAGGATGAGGGGTAGAATTTTTCGGCGGGTGCGCCGGGAGGAGGCCCGATGTTGGGCGGGAAGAGCTTTTTCTTTTTTGGGGGGTGGTGCTGTTTTTCGAGGTGTTTTCTCCCGCGGGGGCGGGGGCGGCGTATCCATCGCCACAGTCGCTTTTTCGGCAATGTCTTCGGGTTCGGATTCCATCGCCACGGTGGCCTTGGAGGAGATCGTCGCTGCGGGTTCAGGCTCCGATTCCATTGCCACGGTGGCCTTGGCGGCCGCGTCGGGGACGGGTTCCTGCTCCACGGATGTGGCCTCACCAGCCTGCGAGGGAGTCGCCTCTTCCGCCTGGAGGGGGGCGGCGACCGTCTCTGTCTCGGCCATCTCCTCGATGGCTTTTTCTAGCGCCTGACTCAAGGCTCTTGCCGTTTCGTAGCGGTCTCCAGGTTCTTTGTTCAACGCTTTGAGGATCACTTCTTCCAGGGCGACAGGGATATCCCCTTGCAAGGTGCGCGGGGAGGTCAACGGTTCGTGGATGTGTTTGTAAATGATCGAGAGGGGTGTGTCGGCATCAAAAGGCGGTCTCCCGGTGACGAGTTCGTACAGGATCACCCCCAGGGAATAAATATCGCTGGCGGTTGTAGCCGTCAAGCCCTGGCCTTGCTCCGGAGACATGTAGGCCGGGGTGCCGATCAGCGCGCCGGTGGCGGTGAATTGCGTCTCGCTGAGGATGTGGGCGATGCCAAAATCGGTCAGCACCACGCGGCCATCCTGGGACAAGAGCACGTTGGCGGGTTTGATATCGCGGTGAAGTACGCCTTGCTCGTGGGCGTAATCCAACGCCGAGGCAGTTTCCTTGATAATATGCAACGTTTCGATAAGCGGAAGCCTGCCCTCGGTTGCCTGGATGCGCTCTTTGAGCGAACCACCATCGATGAATTCCATCACCATATAATAGCGCTCATCCTCAACATCGAAGTCATATACCTGAACGATGTTGGGGTGGCGCAGAGCAGCGATGGCTTTGGCCTCGCGCTGAAACCGGGCCAAGAAATCCTGGCCTTCGGCCAGATGGCTGTAAAGAATTTTGATGGCGGCGTAGCGTTCCAGCCGGGGGTGAAAGGCTTTATACACCTCAGCCATGCCGCCCCGCCCCAGGCGTTCGCCAATTTGATACTTGCC
>CAZJBA010000026.1:0-17994 GCA_964544065.1 uncultured Anaerolineales bacterium
CTCATGCACATCTTCTACTTCTAACATAGAATAACTCCTCAGTAGCATCCCATTATGTGTGGTCGTCGTAGGGCAGGTTTTGGCGTAGCATCCCTGGAGAGGGATGCGCTTTGTGTCCCCGTTGGGGATATCCGCCAGATGAGGCGACAGATATGGAAATCTGGCCTACATATGTGCTTAAATGGTATCTTCTCAAAAAGTTGGGGAGAAGTTGAACTTTTTCGAGATTGGTTAGTCATTTTACGTAGGCTTTCGAAAAGTTCAACTTCTATGCCCCGAAATATTGAGAAGTTACCTTAAATGAGCAAAAATTCGGGATGGTTCATGTAGTAAGAAAATTAAGGTTACACTTTCTCCGAAGGAGCACTCTCATGTAATGGAGCAAACGCTGGTCGAGTGTCCTGAGCGAAACGTAGCTTGCGAAGTGAAGTCGAAGGATGTATCGAGACCAAGTTTGCGGGTTTCTGAAGCGAATAGTACTGTATAAGGCCGCTAGGTCTCGATACACTGCTTCGCAACACTCGACCGGCGCTAAGCTATTTTTCAAAAAGTGTTACCTTAACCGTGAACCATTCCAAAAATTCTATGGCTTTTGCATCACCACGGTTAAGTGTAATCCCAGCACGCCTCACCAAGGCGGTAATAACTCATCATACTCACCACTTGGTAACAAGCCGGAATCTGCTAATCCATCCAGAATTTGAGCTGTTCGTGATAGGACAATAGCGCGTACATTGTCTTCCGTTTTTTCTACATCTTCGAGAGCATCAATAATGCTCAATAACATCTCTGCCTGCGCTTCGGCGCGTCCAAGCTCTAGATAGGAAATTCGTTTTGCTTCACCATAGGCGCGCTTGACCTTGGCAATTCCAAGCCACTTTGCTCCCCAGGTTTCCGCGAACTGTTCGTCAACGCGTCTATCGATTGCCTCAAAATGGCCCATATCCGCCCATAATAGTTCTGCACCCACACCCGCCAAGCGATTCCTGATGTTTGTGTAAAGTTTCTGTGCAATTTCTTCCCGGGGATCTTTGTCATCAAAACGCGGCGTGGCAATTTTATCAAAGCGGTGAGATCGGATGTAGTCTGTCACCGCTGCGTCTACGGCTATGTTGACCAACTGGTGCCAGGGCGTGACACCATTGGAGCGCACAGAACGTTGATAGACCATATTGAGAACAGCCCGGATGGAAAACTGGTTGGGATCATCTTGACGTTGACGGGCGCGTTCGCTAATATTTCGACCAGTTTGCAAACGATAACGATAATGGAGATCTCGGACGCGAACTCGGATGCCATCTTTGGTAAAGGTTTCCACCGATTCAATATACCCATGCCGGTCTTCCAGGCGGATAATTTTACGGATCTTCTCCCGTCGGGTGACAAAATTCACGCCCATCGAACAAACCCTTGGCACCCCACCCACGTGTTCCAATAAGACCACATTTCCAGATTGCACATTCAAATACCCCGGCCCGCCAATTTCCATTAGAAGGTTAGATTCACCGGAAGCATTTTCCACATCTCCTTCTTCAATCGTCAAGCGAGGATAGTTGAAAGCAAACAATAACGCCACTAAGTAACGAACGGCTTGATCAAACCCTCTCAGCTTGTAAACACTTTGAAGGTAGCGGGCAGCAATCAAGAAGGCGGTCAAAAAAGCCACTATGACAAGGGAATAATAACGGAGTCCTCTTCCAAAAAGCACGACAGTTTTAAGCAAGAATTCGGGAACCAATTTAAAGTAAGAATGATGAGCTTTCCAGCCTAAAACAATATCGTCTGTTTTCAAATCCCCAAACCAATAAAGCCCAAGACTGCCAACCCCAAAAACCATCAAAAGAAACACGAAAAGTCGGGTGCGACCCCGCAATTGATCTCCTGACAATGGGTTTTCAAGTATCGTGCTTATTCTTCTTCTCATGATTGATCAACTTTCTCACATGATTACCTGACGACCGAGAAATACACTCCGTTGTTATCGCTATGTCCTCTATCAAAGATCGGCTCTGCTGCTTGACCGCCTCTACAGAAAAATTCACATTTCTCTTCTTAATCCGGCAATAGCAACGATTTTAGTACGCGCATGGTATAAATCGCATCGCGTGGTAATAACTTACGCGTTTCAGGGTCAGCAGATACACGCTCCAAAGCCTGATAGACTCGCACCGCCAAAGCGTCACGATCAAGGCCTTCCATTTCGAGGATACGCTTCAGCGTAAAAGCCAAATCGCGCTGAGCTTGTTCACGAGCTTTATTCTTCACCCGCATCGCCTGCAAGTCATGATCCGCTGTTGTGATCATGGCATCTTGCTGCCAAGAGGCGCGCCAATTCTCGAAGAGGTAGTGCTCCCGAACAGTCTTTAGACTTGGATAAAGATCTGTCACCCCAACGGTGAGCACTTTCATGCCACGGGAACGCAACACCTTGCGGGCTTGTAGTTCCCGGACAGGAAAGGTTTCAACCTCTTGAGGCAGCCATTGCTCTCCAGGCATGAAGGAAATACCGTCTTTTTTCTCAACGTATTCAAAAGCGAGAATGCCTTGATGTTGAGCTTTGACACGCACTTGATCTTTCAGACATAACAAAGGAAACTCGGTGGGGTTCTCAGGGGCATACAAGTTGTCAAAGGTTTCTTTGGCTATCTCATTCCGGTAGATCTCCACAGCCTGGTGGGCGGCGATCTCGGTCCAATCTTTTATCTTTTCCTCATCGACGTCGAAGGGTTTGGATTGAAGGGCAGCGAAAACTCGCCGCTCGTCCAAATCAAAGGGGCGCCAGCCAGAAGCGCCCCCATCGTCATCGCCAAGTTCATCTTCATCAATGAGGCCGGCTCGATAGGCTTGCACATAACGATGGATTTCATGTTGATCTTCGGGATCAAGCACATCTTCGAGCTTGTCGACAACTTGAACCTGATACGGGTTTACGGCAACATCATTGGGTTGGTGCAGTTTCAATTTCAGCACCCGTAAATTTTCTGGCTTTTCTTGCCCGCCAACGTAGCTAACTTTGACGACATCGGGGTCCTGCCCCAAGGTGACCAGTGAAAAGACATTGTTCTTGACCTCGATACCGTCACGGGTGCGCGCTTTGACCTCCAACCGCAAGCGGATTTGTTTGCGTAAATCGGCTACACCGGCCACTTTCTCGCCAAAGCTGGTGAACGCAATCCCGGAACCGACTACTCGGGAACGCAGGCCTTCACGTGGGTGTCGTCCGGATAGCACTCGCAGCCATCGCCGCAATCCTTTCGGCACAAAGGGACGGCGCTCCAAAACGGCCGCGCTACACGCATCCACGCGCACAAAGCTTGGCCCCGTCTCCCCAAAGCCGTCTGAGCGGAGATCTTTTTTTCCTTCCTCAGCAAAAACGACCGGGCCATGGCCTCCGGCCAGATATCGTCTCAAGCGGAAGAAAACCTCCCACCAGGTATACACATTGGCGCGAACGGGCAAGAGCGTACCGGCGGTCAAAGCCATGCCAGTCAGCATCATGACCACAAACACACTGCCACCCAAGCCGGCTAAAATCAAAGCTTTCTCGACTCGCCAGTAGACGAATTCCGACCACTTCTCTTTGGTGACTTCAACCAACGCGCCTGGAATCTCCGAATAGGAGAGCTTGTCAGCACGGCCGGTCATTTTTTTGTAAGTGTTTTTGGCCGTTTTCCACAGGGCAGAGGAAACGTCACGCACAGAGGCCCGGCCCGGCGTTTCGTAGAAACCGACACGATCACCCAGCAACAAAGCTTCAAAGATATGATAAAAGATTAAGCCGCCGCCTTGTTTTAAGGCAATCACATAAAAATCTTGGCGCGTAGAAGAATAATCAATAGTTGCAATACGACGAACTTCACCACCAATATTGCCTCCATTAAGATTGACTTCATGGATTTCGCCGCTTTTGACATTCTCAAAGAGGCGTAACTCGCTTGCGCTGTCAAGGGCGACAAGATATTCTTCAACAATGGCGATATCAATGATATCTTCTTCATCCCGATTGTTTTGATCCTGACCCCGGGGAAATATTTGTTCAGGTTTTAGAGGAGCGGAAATATCGAAAACTTTTAGACCATAAGCCCCATCGGCAACACACAAACGTCCTTGCTCCTCCAAGGCTAACACCCGTTGACTATCTTTCAACGTCCAAGCTGTCTCAATTTCACCTTCTGACATTTTTGAGGCAGTTTCAATACGGACAGCCTGGACACCCGCATCACCTTCAGCAAGATAAGCATACCACCCTGCTATAGTAACATCATGAGCCCTAGCAGCAATTTCAAAAACGTCAACTTTTTCGATCTCGTCAAGATTGCTGCCATCAAAGGCGACGAATCCTTCTTCCCAGTCAAGCACAAAAACGTTATTCCCCTTAACCACGACGTCACGGGCATCCTTCAACGCTTTGAAGCTGCCTTCTCGAGAAACGTCTTCGGTGTTGACAACGTGTAGACCTTTGCCGCCATCGGCGATATAAGCTTTCTTATCAATCACGGTAATGGCATGTGGCGTGCCCGGCGTATCATAAGAATCTTCCACGAACGCTTTTTTCGGATTTCCTATATTGTAGACCCACATGCCATCGGAACCGTCAACGCCGTAGATTCGTTCATCAACAACATCAACATCTTCCAAGATCAATTGGCTTTGAAATTCGTCCAAAACCTTCAGTTCATCTTCCTCAACGCTCAAAATTTGGAAGCCCTGCCTCTTCCTGCCCAGGTACACAAAACCATCCCTGTACATCAGCCGAGAATAATTTCCTTCTTCTGATTCAATAGTAAGCTCTTTTGGGTTGGTAGGGTCACTAATATCAAGAATCAACAAGCCACTGTTTTCTTGGGAAAGATAAGCTCGATCACCATTTACAACAACATCGAGGATTGGTTTTGATCGTTTCAGTAAACCCACTTGCTCAGTATTTTGTGGATCGGTGACATCAATTACCCACAAGCCAGAATTACCCCCTTCGCCTCCCACCACAAAAGCAAGCGTGACCGCTCCCTCTGTGCTCGAGTACGAAACGGAGTGGACAAAAATTTCCCTGGCGTAAATAGGGACATCAACGGTGGAAACCAAATCAGGCTTCTCAGGATTGGCAATGTCGACGATTTTCAGGCCGCCATCTCCGGAGGCGACATAGGCGTAATCGCCGGATATAGATACACCCAGCGCATCTCCGCCGCCCAAATCAGTCCCGCCGACCTTTTCCATCTTCTTCCAATTTAGGATTCGCAAACCCTTGCCACCACTGGCGACATAAGCATAATCACCCATGGCCATAACATCCTTGGCCGAACCGGGGACATCGACGGCACCTTCGTATTTAGGAGAGACTTTGTCCTCAGAAAGATCATAGACGCGGACACCCGCACCCTGATAAGCGACGAGCAAGGTTTCAGCAATGACGTCAAGCCCAACGGCGCAACCGGCCCCGTCTTTGAAAAATTTATGCGGATGGATCTCTTTTTCCTTTTTTCGTTCGACAACTTGCACCCCGCGCTCACAACTAGCAAGATAGACATAGTCGTCGAGAGCATACACATCTTCAACGCTGGGGCCCAGAGGATCATGATCTTTCTGTTCTACCTTCAAACCGCTGTCAATGTTTATAGCATGCAAGCCCTCACGGCCATCTGCGATATACAAATGTCCTTGATGAAAAGACAGGGCTGTAAGGCGCTCTATCTCCCCATACGTATCGACTTTCTTCAAGTTCTCTACAGTCCGTATATCGACAATCTCGACCTTTTGTTCCCCGGTTCCTATATAGGCATAATTTCCAGCTAAGACAATGGCCTGAATAGCTTTTCCAAATTTTTCTGTCTCTCCAGTAGGCGAGGCCGTCTGATCATTGGGGTTATCGACCCAAAGCAAGCCTCGTTTCTGCGTGGCTAAATAGACTCTCGAACCTTGTAACTCAACGTTGTTTACCCTGGTTTTCAACGCAAACGAGGTAATTTCTTTGGCCTTTTTAGGCTTCTTGATATTAAAAACATAGAAATGATCATCAACACCGACGCCGTAGGCTTTATCGCCATCGGCGACAAGGTGAACCATGCCTCCAACGCCATCAACAGACCAATGATCATCGGGAGACTGATCCGTTTTCACAACCAGGACGCCTCGTTCGGCATCGGCCACAAAAGCGTAATTTTCCCGGATGGTTACATCTCGAGCGGATTTGGATTTCTCAAAAACCCACCGAAGGGAGAGATTTTTGTTATCATCCATGGTCAGAGCCAACAAGCCCCCGCGACCATCGGCCACAAAAAGGGAATCCCCCTTCAGGGCCAAAGCGTTCGCCTCACCATAGGTGTCATACTCCCCCACCTCGACAGGATCGTCCGGACTCGAAATATCTATAATTCTGACGCCGCGCTTCCCCAAAGCAAGATAAGCATAGTCCTCTTCTATCAAAATATCGTTAACGTCCTCGACGGCGGGCGCCATGGCCAAGAAAATAGCCCAAGAAACAAAGGCTATTATAAAAACCTGCGTTTGTACCTTTTTCAAAAGAGCGCTGATGTCGATCATATCAAGTTGATCTAGTTTTGCAGCTATTTTTGCTCTTGGGTAAAATTATTCCGAGAGATGATGATGTAGGCCTCATGAAGCGAAAAAGTCGCTCAAAGCAATCATGACACCATGCCATTCTCGATGTACTAAAGTACTGCTATATAAATTATACTATACGAATTCGAATCAACAACGGTACTGCAATTGGAAAAATCGTGCTGGAAAATATTCGCTCTTTTCTGTTACAATTAGGCCGTTCCGGAAGGCTTCCCCTGTGAGCATTCAACCATTGTACGAAACCAGTCGACCCGAACATGAACAAACTTAATAAGCGTTCAGGCATGTCACCCTCGCCGCGCTTCCCCTGGCGGGACGCAGAGCGTGCGTGCCCTGGGGGCAAGGCGTGCCGCTGGCAAGGGAGCGTGTCCTAGCAAAATACGCTAGGATAAGCGACCGAAGAGTCTCCCAGGCGTCATCGGGGAGATTCTTCACCGCTGGAAAAGCATCAGCGGATCAGAATGACATCCCCCCGAACGCTTACCAAACTTATATTCTACCGGAGGTAAAAACATGTCCGATTTTCCCGGCAAAGGAAAAGTTGCCGTCCTAAAGACAACCCCTGAAACGGTGCTCGAAGACTACGAGCAACTGATGAAGTTAGCCAAGTTTGAATCCGCCTTGCCCAAAGGACTTCAAACCGGCCTCAAAATCAATATCTCATGGCAAACCTGGTACCCGGCTTGCTCTACCACCCCGTGGCAACTCGAGGGTGTCATCAAAACCCTTCAAAACGCGGGCTATGATGACCTTGTCGGCGTTCATAACGACACCGTTGTGGTCGACACATCCGACGGCGAACGCAACAACAAGCACAAATACGTCACCGACAAACACGACGTTCCTTGTTTATATCTCTACAACCAAGATTTTGAATGGATAGAGTATTACCCTAAAAACCGGCCCTACTTGGTGCTAGATGAGGTTTACCCAGACGGCGTCTTCATCCCCAAGGCGTTAGTAGGGATGAACATCATCCAACTTCCTACCGTCAAGACGCACGTTTTCACCACCATCACGGGAGCGATGAAAAACGCCTTTGGCGGCCTGTTGCACCGCGAGCGGCACTGGACTCACAGCGTCATCCACGATACGCTGGTAGACTTGTTGGCCATTCAACAAGAGATTCATCCCGGGCTTTTTGCCGTCATGGACGGCACCTTTGCCGGGGAAGGCCCTGGACCGCGGGCGATGCGCTGGCACGAAAAAGACATCTTGCTGGCATCATCCGATCAGGTCGCTATCGATGCTGTCTCGGCCAAATTACAAGGATTCGATCCTCTCAGTCTGCGCTTCATCCGCCTGGCCCATGAGGCCGGACTTGGAATCGGCGATCCCAAAGAAATCGAAATCGTCGGCTACGACATCGAACAAGAAAAACCATGGAACTTCGTCCAGGAAGACACCTTCGCCAGCCGGGGACAGAAAATGATCTACCATGGTTGGTTGAAACCTTTTGAAGGCTTGCTGCTCCGCAGCCCAATCACGCCGTGGTCTTACTTCGCCAGCAATTTCTACCACAACGTCTATTGGTATCCCTTTGTGGGCCGTCAACGGGTGGAAGCCGCCGTGAACACCAAATGGGGCCAACTCTTCAAGAGCTACGGCGATGGCGAAGTGGTCATGCCCGGCATGGAACCCAAGACCGTCAAGCAGGCCGTCGTCGGCCTGACCATTCTGGCTGCCGCCGGGGTCGGGTTGGGCTATCTGCTTAGCAAGACCGACTAAGGACCAATCCGTAAAATGCTCAAGCCGCCGTTCTCGGCGGCGGGGACGCCGCCTGAGCATACTTTTGCAGTTTACGGACAGAGACTAACTCCAGATCTGCACACCAAATAAATAGATAGGGAGTGATGGATTGGAGGTGCTGATTCTCTCTACCTTGAGGGTGATTGCCTACCCGCGCTACTAACGGAGATTCCTGGCGCTTCTGACTCTGGGGCAGAGGCTCCCGTTGATCAAGCCTTTCATCGGCTCGTTGCGGGAATTCTACGAAGGCAGTTTTGCCCTCTTCCGCCCGAAAGCGACGCTGACCGCCGTGGGCCTGGGGACGGTCTCCTGGTTGGGGGGGGGCAGTAGATCAGCAGACCAGTGGATCAGCAAACCAGAAAAGAAATGAAGAACAATAAACCAAATTCCCACAACACACTGATTCCTGATTCCCTGCTCCCTGATACACTGATTCCCGATTCCCTGACCACCGACTTCCACACCCACACGATCTACTCCCCCGACAGCTTAACCACGCCCGAAAAGCTGCTGGCCACGTGCCGGAAACGAGGTCTCGACCGGGTGGTGGTCACCGATCACAACACCATCCAAGGGGCCTTGCACGCAAAGGAACTCGATCCTGAGCGGGTCATCATCGGCGAAGAGATCAACACAACCGAGGGAGAACTTCTGGCCGTGTATGTCAGAGAAGAGATTCCCCCTGGCTTAACTCCCATGGACGTGATCACCCGCTTGCAAGAACAGGGCGCCTTGATCAGCGTCTCGCATCCGTTTGATCAAATCCGAAAAGGTCACTGGGACCTCAAAGCCTTGCTCCAAATTCTCCCCCACATCGACGCGATCGAAACCTTCAACGCCCGCTGCCTGTGGCCCGGCTTCAACTGGCAGGCCGCCCGCTTTGCCCGAGAACACAACCTCGCCGGGACACACGGTTCCGATGCCCATGCCCCTTTCGAAATCGGGAATGGCGCTTTGATCCTGCCGCCATTCGATGATGTTCCCAGCCTGAAAGCTGCCCTCCGGCAGGCCAAACCGGCCCGTTGGCTGCCATCCGCACCTTGGGTCCACTTTGCTTCCCGTTACGCCGCCTGGCGCAAAAAGAAGAACAGGGACATGATATAATATCCTTACCATGAAGACCCAACTGGATCGAGAAACCGTCTTGAAAACCCTGCGCGGCTTCGAGGAAGTCAATCGTTTCACCGAGGCGGAGCGCCGCGAGCGGTTAGAAAATATGACCGACGAACGGGCGCGCGCCATTTTCGATGACCTGAACCAGCAAATACAGACACTAACAGCGGAGGAAAAATCGCGTCTGGAGCCGCTTCGGTTAGACCATCATCTGAAAGTCCGTCAAGCGATGGCAAAAATGGCAGAGGCCTTAAAGGCATGAACCCTCGTTTTGAAGCAGCCTGGGAGCTCCATCGATTCCTGAAACAGCAGGACATCCCTTATGCCGTCATTGGGGGTGTAGCCGTCCAAAAATGGGGGGACCAACGTTTCACTCAGGATGTGGATATCTCAATTGCCACATCGCTCGAGGAGAGCCCCCAAAAACTTGTACGACTGATCACAGATCACTTCCCCTCCCGGAAACTAAACCCCTTTGAATTTGCCCGTCAGACGCGCATGGTTCTGATCACAGCCAGCAATGGTGTTGATGTAGACATCGCTTTGGCATTGCCCGGCTATGAAGGTCAAATGCTTGAACGCGCCATCGAATACGAATTAGAAGCGGGGAAAAACATCCAACTGTGTACCGCCGAAGACCTCATCATCCACAAAGCCGTCGCCGGACGCCCCCAAGACGTGATCGACATCCAGGGAATCATCTATCGCCAGGGGGATGAATTGGACTTGAGCTATATCCGCGATTGGTTGAAACAATTCACCGATGTGCTGGGAGAACCCGAAGTGCTTGCCCGCTTCGAAGAGGCCTGGCAATGCTATAAAAACCCAGACTAAATTCCCTTATTCAACTGCGGAAATTACGTCCCGGTAAAACGATTCTGCTTTTTCCATCACCCGCCCATACTCCGCCCGCTCGGCGATCAGCCGGGCGTTTTGTTGTTGGGCGCGGGCACGCAGTTCCGAGTTTTGCAATCCCGTTACAATTGCGCCTGCCAAGGCCTCAGGGTCGCCGGGATCAACCAGGATGCCATTCTCCCCCGAGTCAATCCACTCCCGCAAGGAGGGAATGTCACCGGCGATGGGGAAACAACCACAGGCCAGGGCCTCCAGAAGGGAGTTGGGCGTGCCGTCGTGCTCGGTGATCGAGAGCATGATGTGAGAACGGCGGAAGGCGGCGGCCATTTCCCTCCGGGACAGGCGGGGCAACAATTGGAGGGAATCCCCCACATCCAGGCGAGAGGCCCATTCCTCTGCTTCGGGCTGATTTTGCATGGCCGGGCAGATGAATCGTGCCCCTGGCTGCTGCTCTAGCACAAGCGGGATGGCTTTGAAAAAGGTGTCGTTGCGAACGTAGGCGCGCAGGCCGCGGGGGTTGATGATAGTCTCTCCCTCACCCCCAGCCCCTCGCTTCCCCTTGCGGGACGCAAAGCGTGCGTGCCCTTTGGGCATCCCGGGGGGAGAGGGGGGATAGAACACATCTAGTTGAACGCCGCCCGCGCCAGGCACGACCAGGCTGAGCTTGCTGGATTCAAAACCCCACTCCTGGGCCAGATTCAAATCACGGTGGCAATCGGTGTGCAGCGCGTCAGCCCGTTCCAGGGTCAGGCGGGTCAAACGAGTGAGTCGCCGCGTCGCTGGGGCGTGCAAGGTGAAATCGTTGCCCCAAACTGAGACCACCAGCGGCGAGCGAGCAGCGAGCGCGGCGACCATCCCTTCATAGGGAATCCGCATGGCGTGAATCAGATCGGGCTGGAGGTCATCGACCAGCGCTTGAAATGTTTCGGCCGCGGCAGGCAAGCTGCGGGGGACAAACCAATGCCGCAACAGGGTGCGGAACCGTGGCGTGGCCACTTTGCGCAGCCAACTTCGCCACAGACTCCCCCCATTCCGTTCCGGCCCCTGTTCCACCGCGCCGGAAAAGGCCACCGGGATGATTGTCAAGGAGGCGAGATCCAACGCGGGATGGCAGGGGTACAACGAGGCCAGGTGAACATCATCCCCGCGCTCGACAAAATGACGGGTCCAATTTAAGGCGATGGGGGAACGGCCATCAACGAGATAAAGCAGTTTCATTCGAGTGCGACCAACTCAGGAATGGCCTCATCCTTCTTGTAAAATTCAATCCCCACTCGCTGAATGTGATCAATCATTTCGGGGTCACTGATGTCATCAAAAATAGACAGGTCAATGGTATACGGCAAGAATAATTCATCCATATCGTTAAGGATTCTGTAAACCAGATCCAAAGTTAAACCGGCGCTACCGCGCAAGGTTAGATCAATGTCAGAACCCGTTTTATAGTTACCTTTGGCGCGCGAGCCATACAGAATAGCCTGTTCCACCTGCGGATAGCGGCTTAGAACAGCACAGATCTTCTCAATAGCGGATTGCGGGAGTCCATATTTCATACCTGCTCCTCCCTTAGACTACCCATTTTTTCTTTAAGAAGTACAAATTCCGTGAAGTAAGTATCCCGAATAGCGGTCGAAATTTTTGAAGCCGTAGCTTCGTCATAGGTGTGCGATGTCAAATTACGACTCTGGATCATATCCATCCACACCTGGCCATTCTCAATCAAACCCGCTTTAAAGGCAGCACGCGTTGCGTCTTTCGAACCGTATAAGTTTTGAACCCCCCGATTCTCTAAGAAATCTTTCAAGATGTTCCATGCCAGCTCATGGGTGAACTCGAAAGCCTGGATTAGACCCTGCTGCTCGAGTTTCGTAAGCGGGCGCTTCTGCGCAAGGTGAACGGCTTCTTGCAGTTGTTGTAGCGCTTTGGTAAAGTTATTATAGCGTTGTATCCAACGGACGTCTTGGGCATTCATAAGCAATCTCTACCAAGCAAACGACGGTCAAATCAATTCAAGGGTACGCAAAGCATCCAGAACTTTCGGCACCTGCCACAACCAGGCCACCGGCAGGCGCAGGCCGGTGAGTATCTTAGAGGTATAAACTCCCTCATTATTTGGGCGGATGAGCTGGTAGCGGCCGCGCTCGTCCAATTGGTAGAATTCGGCTTGCTGGCGCTGGGGGTCGATCAGCCAATATTCGGGAATGCCTGCTTCTTCGTACTCGTAGAACTTCACCCCTCGATCGCGGCCAACGCTTTCGGGCGAGATGATCTCCACAACCAAGTCGGCCGGGCCGTCGAGGTAGGTTTCCTTCAAACGGTCACGGTGTGCCTCGGTCACAAAGAGCAAGTCCGGTTCGCGGCCGGAATCGCCCACTTTCATCTGAAATGGGGCAACGATGATTTTCCCCAGATCATGCCCTTCGACAAAAGTTTGTAAAATGGTTCCGAGAAACACGCTGATTTCTTGATGGCGCAAACTTGCCGGACTGGTCATGATCACCTCTCCACTCACCCACTCTGCCAGGGTATCCTCATCGGCCCAGGCGAGGAATTCTTCATACGTCATTTGCTTGGGACCCCTTTCGGCCTGCAAGGCCTCAAGAACCCGGTGGCGCAATTCATCCACGGTCATGTTTTCGTCAACCACATACCCGGTAGCCGGAGGGGATTCGCTTAATTTCTTTTTCTTGCTCATCAACTGCTCCTTCATTCCCCAAGGACGGGAAGATCTCGTTTCCAGGGAACTCACCTTGATTATAGCATGGTCAGCTTTGGACGCGGATATTCAGCCGCCACATCCCAGACACTCTGGATAGTCATGTCCAGGGTCGACGACCACGCGTTTATCCTCTCTGATTGGAATTATTCCCTTGATACTTGGAGCTGATTTTCGCTCGATATTGACCAGCGCACAGGCTTTCTAGATGGGCGGGTCACAAATTTGGCCCGGATATTCTTTTGTTCCTGCTGTTTGATATCTGCCGCGATGGCTTGTAAATCGTAATTATATTGTGCAGCGTGCTGTTCGCGTATCGCTCGGATTTCCTTGACAATTATATCTTCCCACATCTTACACCTCGATTAACTCTAGTAAGGAACATATCACCGGCGGTTCATAACCAGCTTGACGACAGACAGCCTCGATATTTACACGCATGGTTGCGTTGGCAATATGCTTGAAATTCCAGGTTGCCAGGTAATCCATGCCGTTGGCAGTGGCAATCGCTATGTGCAGCGCATCTTCAACTGCTGGCCGCGGGGGTGCGCCTCGCTCCACCAAACGATCTGCGAGATCGACCGCTTCGTCTGTGATCGCCAGGAGTTGCACATCAGCCAAAGCATCCAAACGCCTGGACACGGCTTCGTGGTCTCCTTTGCTTGCTTCTCGGATTACAAGCTGGGAAGCATACAGTTCATAATTGGTGCGCTCGTTTTGCCACCACTCCTGGGTGATCTGTTGGTTGGCTGCTATGATCAAGTCCCGGCTGGGGAGAGCAGTCAGGTAACTGATGAGGCTGGTTTCGAGATAAACTGCTGGCTTCATGATGTCATTATACCCCTCATGGATTTAGATTTCTAGCGGCGCTTAGCGGGTGCACTTGAGACTTGAATCCAAGCTCTGCAACATTTGCATCCTTCGCGCAAATGTCGTACAAATGTCGTACCGCGATATTCATATCGCCTTTGGTTGCGGAATGAATTGCGCGCTACGGATACGGAGTTTTCACATCGACGACCAATGGGACGCGGATTGACGCGGAAAAACGCGGATGTTTTGGATCGATGCCGCTGTACCTGGTGTCACCGCAGGTTGTGTGGTCTACCTAAAACCAAATCATAGCTGACATATTGGCCCCACTGATAAAACGCACCTGACTTTGGATTTTTACCAACATCCTTATAAAACGGATTATCTTCATCCCACCAATGCGGCACAAACACCAGTTCCTCGCCGCCCACCACCACCTTCACCTCCGCTCCACTGTTGTTGATCCGCTCCGCCAGCGCCACCGAAATCTCCCCCTTGCGCTCCGCACTCGTGGCCGGATCCGCCCACTCCTGCAGCAGCAGGTCGGCCTCACTCAAAATCGGCTGTCAAGTCATCTGCCCGGCTTCGCCTGCTTCCAACTGGAAGACCGGCGTGCCCTGGGGGACGTTCAGGGTTCCGGCGGCGGGGTCGTAGGCCAGCGCGTCGGCGTATTCCGGTGTGGCGGGGGTGTCCGGCTGGCGGTCGGGGTGAGGGTAGTTGTGGCCGTCGCGTTCCCTCACGCCCAAAAACGCCCTCAGGCAAGGGTATTCAATGCCTGCACAAACGCCGCCACCATCGCCTCAATGTTGATCTCCTCGGCCACGATGCGGTAGGATTCCCGCCCCATTTTTCGCAGATGGGGAACATCGCTCAGAGCTTCTTTCAGTGCGGCGGTAAAGGCTCCCCGATCCCCCGGCGGCACCTGCCAGCCGTTGCTGGGACGGACGAGATCATCCTGGGTGCCGTCTCCCTGGGCCACAATCACGGGCAACCCATAGCTCATGGCCTGCTGCACGGCCAAACCCCCGGTGCCGGGTAAGGTAAAAATATCGGCGTCGGCAAAGTAAGGCGCTACTTCTCCCCCATATTTGGCCCCGACGAACTCGGCGGAGGGATAGATTTCTTCGGCAAGGGCTTCAAATTCGTCCCGGGCAGGGCCATCACCAACAATGATCAGACGGGGTTGCAGGGTCTCCGGTAAGGCGGCACAAGCATGCAAGAGGATGTCGATCCGCTTACGGGCCTGCAAACGCCCGACGAAAAGCACGATGGGACGACCCTGAAAGTGGGCCGGACGCTCCGGTGGTGGCGAGGTGGGGCGAGGCATAGAGGCGTTGGCGGCCACAAATACGCGCTCTTCCGGCAATCCCAGGGCGCGATATTCCCGCGCTCCCCTTTGGCTATACGCGACAACCCCGTCCAGCGAGCGCAAGAAGGTGAGGCGACTGCGGCGGCGCAGCGGGGCCAGGATACCGCTCAGGGAAGGGGCACCCAACCCCCACCCCAGCACGATTCTCCCGCGGGCATGCATCCATCTCACCCCCAGGGGCGTGCTCAGGTAACGGGGATTGGCCTCCACAATCAAGGCATCCGGATCCCAATCCCGTAGCCAATCCAACAATCCCCTTTGCCAACACAAGTAAAACCGGGAGGAGGGATCGGCGAGATGCCAGTTGCAGGCCAGTCTGAAGTGTGCCGACTCCAAGGTTTTCAGGACAGGGATACCTTCCACGGGCAACGGCTGTCCGGCAAAGACGCTCAGGCCACCCTGACAGGCCACTGCCAGGGTTTTAACAAAGGGGCGGCGATAGGTAGGTAAGACACGCTGCTGTAGCGCTACTTTTCCGGGAAACATGCTGGAAACATCACTGACTAGGTTTTGTAAGGAAGCGCTTCCAAAGGGATGAAATCACCAAGAGCTTCAAACTCGGGGTCTTTGTGAACGAGAACAGCCTCCTTCTGATCTGCAACCGCGGCTATGATAGCGTCTGCCAAAGAAAGAGGATAATCGGCCTTAAACTGTGCTGCTTTCAATAAAGTACCTTCATCGGCTTCCCAAATGATCTCTGCCGGTAATCGTTTCATAAGGGCATAACGGCGTGTGGCTTCCACCTCGCCCCGCTCCTGGCGGGTGATGTAAGTAGCTTCTAGCAACACAAGCCATGGCAACCAAATCTTTTTCTCGCGTAACAATCCCACAACGCGGTCAGCACCATCCTCATCTTCCATTAAGGTGAGTATGGCAGAAGTGTCCAAGACGTACTTTTCAGGATTCACGGTCCCGGTCCTCCCGCCGCTCTCGCAACAAGGCGGTTAAAAGATTTTCCCCTTGGGCACATCCGCGCAAGGCTTCAACTGAATCTGCCGGAACGGGGATCACGCGGATGACCTCGCCGTCATCGAGCCAAACTAACCGATCCCCAGCCTGGATGGCGTATCGCTTGCGAATATCTGCGGGTACAACCGTCTGACCACGTTTCGTTATTGTCGTTTGCATCGCATCCTCCAATCCGATAACCGAAACGCTGATATTATACAAGACGGATATAGCCTTTACAAGATCATTTTACATACATCTTGTACTAACACCAATTATCTTTCAAACGATTGATGTATCCCAATAAGGTAGGCTTTCCAGTCCAAAGCATCCAGGGAAGTGACCTGGGGATACCCTGCGGTCATGACGCGAATGGTGTAGTCCGCCTGCGTAAGCGTCTCCCAGGCGACGCGGGCGGCTTCGGGTCCGTGTAATTCCAACAAGATCAGGGGGCGGGCTTCATCCAAAAGACGGGTCATGCCTTGCAAGGCCAAAACCTCCCCACCCTCAATATCCATTTTGATGGCATCGGGGGGCGGATTCTCGCCTCGGTAGACAAAATCATCCAGAGAGATGCCGGAGACCTCGAGCGCATCGGCGTAGGCAAGCGAACGTCCCGCCGATCCCTCGGCCTTGCCCATCGCACCGGAGGGACCGACTAAAAAGCGAATGGGCTGAGAATCGGCGCTGACCGCGGCTGCGACAACCTGGACGCGGTCGCCAAAGGGATTGAGAGCTAGGTTGTGGCGTAAGCGTTCGAGATTGGCGGGCAGGGCTTCGAAAGAGAAGACACGTCCTTGTTCGCCGACGGCCCGGGCCAGCAACAAAGAGATGTAACCGATGTTGGCGCCGACATCGTAGGCAACCGCTCCGGGTTGAACAAGATCAGCGACCGTTTGTTGTAAATCGGTCTCATAGGTACCCAGCCAGTAATCCTTCTCCAGTTGGAGGTCGAGCTGGAGGCGGGCGCCCTTCAACGCTCCGGCCGCGACGATCACTTCGGTCAAGCCGCTTGGAGCAGCGCGATTAAGCACTGAGCGGATACGGCGGGCAAGAGGGTCGATGGCGTAGAGAAGTTTTTTGAACCTATCCGGCAAAATACGAGCCAGGAAGGAGGCGAACGTAAGGAAAAGTTTGGTCATAAAAATTTTACAATCGTTTTTAACGCAGAGGCGCAGAGAGGGCGTGCCGCAGAGAGGGCGTAGAAAACACGCCAAAAGAGACGCGGAGAATACTATAAAATCTCTGCGGCTCTGCTTCTCTCCGGTTCCGCGTTAAACCTTTGTCTCAATCAAGCAAAACATCCAAATACCCTTCCACCATCTTGTCAAGCCCAAATGCGGCTTCGGCGCGGGCACGAGCGGCAGGGCGAAAGCGATCTTGATTCAAGAGAACTTCGACGGCCGCTTCGGCCAGAGCATCCACATCGGGAGGGTCAAGCTGCCAGGGATCGCCGCCATAGGGGACAACGCCCCCGGCATCGCCAGTGACCAGTTCAGGCAGGGCGCCGGTGTCGAAGGCCAGCACGGGCGTGCCACAGGCTAAAGCTTCAATCACGGCGTTGGGACAGGCCGCGTTGATGTCAGCGGCGTACAACAGATGAGCGGCGCGGTCGAAGTCGGGAATAGAATCCGCCGGGACCAACCCTACCCAGTTGATCGTACTCTCCACGCGTTGATCCCAAAATGTCTGGGTATCCTGGCTGACTCGCCCGACGACGACCAATTCCACGGGCTTGCCTAGCTTTTGCCTATGCGCATTGTTCAGTTTGTCAACCAAGCTGATAGCGGTGCCCAGGCCAAGCTCGTAGCCACCCATCAGGGAGCCCTCGACGAGCAGGATGCGGTAGTTG
>CAZJBA010000026.1:18094-19207 GCA_964544065.1 uncultured Anaerolineales bacterium
GGTAGATTGGGAATTGGGGGATTGGGGATTGGGGGTATACGTGTCAAGGTCTACGGCGTTGTAGACGACGCTGTTAGGAACCTCGGTGGAGCCGTAGACTCGCTCCCACCAGCGGCGGGAGAATTCGCTCTGGTAAACGATATGATCAGCCAGTCGCGAGCGGATGAATTGCAAATTCCAGTTGCCGTAGATGGATTTAAGTTTATGACGGAAACCCGTTTTGAGCTTGCGATGGAGCCAGTTCATCCCGTTGAGGCGTTGGACGATCTTGATTCCGCGGCGCTTGGCCCGCCAGAGGCCCAGCAAATTACGCGTGCCGCCGATGACTAATACTGCGGTGCGATGTGCGGGGCACGGGGTGCGGGGTGCGAGTGGCAAGTCTTGCGTGACGTCGATGCCGCGGGTGTGCAGTGCGCGGCTGAATTTGTCTCGAAAGGAAACCATCCCGCCGACGCCAGAGACGCGGGGGGTGATGCAAATGCGAGTCATCTCGGTTTTCATGTCAGGAATCGGGCGTAGCGGGACGGGGTCCAAGCAAGCGGGCAGGGACTCCGGCCCAGATTTCGTCCTCGCCGGTAGATTGGAGCAAGACGG
The DNA here is from genome assembly GCA_964544065.1 of uncultured Anaerolineales bacterium. GTDB lineage: Bacteria > Chloroflexota > Anaerolineae > Anaerolineales > UBA11858 > JAYELX01. The sequence goes on from CAZJBA010000026.1 coordinate 18,689, forward strand.
CGTTGGCCCCCACGACCGTGCCTCGCCCTACGCGTAAGAACCCTTCCCTGGCCAAGACTTTGCAGCCGGGGGCGAGAAGAACGTCATCTTCGATGACGATGCCCTCAAAGCGAGAAGCCGACATGGGATGATAAACATCGCTGCGCCCCAAGGTGACGCCGGGATAGATTTTGACCCGATCCCCGATCTCGGTGCGCGAGTGAATCACAATCCCAAAGCCGCCGTGAGCGATCTCCAGATCAGTGCCGATGGGCACGGAAAGGGGCAACTCCACGCCCAAAACTTTGAGGGCGTAGTAAGCCAGGCGGCCAACCAAGGGCCAGGTGCGGGCATAGGCTAAGGTGGTGATGAGATCACGGGGCATGAGAGGGGATCAGGGGTCAGGTATCAGGAATCAGGTAACAGGAGTCAGTAGGCCAAAATGGCGTTGGCGATGCGTTTGGCGGCGTGGCCGTCGCCGTAGGGGTTGACGGCGCGGGCCATCTCGGCGTGGGCCTCAGGATCATCGAGCAGGCGGCG
>CAZJBA010000026.1:19307-23233 GCA_964544065.1 uncultured Anaerolineales bacterium
CAGATCGATTCAAGGGGCGGACCGTGATTCTCGCGCCGGTGGGCCGTGACGGTGACATAGCGGGGCATCTCCGGGATGGGCAACGGCGGTGCGGGCTGCTGCGAAACCCATTGCAAGGCATCGATGACCGAGTTGCCGGTGACGACGATCTTTTCGGCAGGTACGTTCTCACGCAGCAGATTGTCGCGCGACCACGCCGTAGGAGCAAAATGGAGATCAGCGGTGACTCCCGCGACCCGGCGATTGATCTCCTCGGGGAATGGCTGCCACTTATCCCCGGTGCGCAGGCCCGCTTCGACGTGGCCAACCTTGATTTGATGATAATAGGCGTTCAGCGCCGCGGCCATGACGGTGGTCGTGTCCCCTTGCGCCAGGACCCAATCCGGCTTCAGGTCTGCCAAAACGGGATCGAGATGGGTGAAGACACGGGCGGTCAACCCCGCCAATGTCTGGCCGGGCTGCATCAGGTCGAGATCGACATCGGGCTTGATCTCGAATAAGCCCAGAACCTGATCGAGCATTTCACGATGCTGGGCGGTAACACAAACCAGGGATTCGACTCCGGATGTGCGGCTAAGTTGGCGGACAACGGGCGCCATTTTGACCGCTTCGGGGCGGGTGCCGAAAATAGAGAGAACGCGGATCATATCAACCTGATCTATTCGGGAGATTCGGACGGGAGGGAGGGCGGTTTGCCGACCCCGAGACGCAGAACGGTAAACCCGGCTTGCTGCCAGGGATGAGGGTCCCAGCCATTGACGGCATCCACAAGCAGGCGGGCGGGCGTCATCGCAGCCATCTGCCGGGGATCGAGTTTCAGCAGGGGGTCATGAGCCACCAACAAGGCCAGGGCGTCGCTCCCCTCTAAAGCGACATCCAGGTCGGGGGTCACGTTCACCCCTTCAATGCGAGCATCTTTTTTAAACGGTTCATAAGCGATCACATCGGCGCCAATTTCGGCCAGGGATTGAGCCGTTTTCACGGCGGGGCTTTCACGCAAATCGTCGACGTTGGGCTTGTAGGCCAATCCGAGGACGGTGACACGTTTATCTTCTAAATCGCCGAGGCCGCGCTGGAGCAACGCAATGACGAGACGATGTTGATCATCGTTGACCTGGCGGGCAGTGCGAATCAGAGGGGTCAGGTCGGGAGCGGCTTCGACCAAAAACCAGGGATCGACACCGATGCAGTGACCCCCGACACCGATGCCGGGACGCAGAATTTCGACGCGGGGGTGGCGGTTGGCCAGGGTGACGGCTTCCCAAACGTCCACACCGAGATGATCGGCCAATCGGGAGAACTCGTTGGCGATGGCGATGTTGACATCGCGGTAGGTGTTCTCCATCAGCTTGACCATTTCGGCGGTGGTGGCGTCGGTGCAAATGATCTCGCCGCGGACAAAGACGGTGTAAAGGTCGCGGCCCGCTTCGGCGGAAGCCTGATCGATGCCACCGACGATGCGGGCGTTTTCGATCAACTCGCGCAGAATTTGGCCGGGCAAAACACGCTCGGGGGAATAGGCGAGATGAAAATCATCGCCCGCTTTGAGGCCGGACTGTTCTAAAATGGGGGCGACGACCTCGAGGGTGGTCAGCGGCGGCGAGGTGGATTCAAGCAAAACGAGGTTGCCTCCACGTAGGTGAGGCACAATCGCTTCGCTGGCAGCCTCGACATAAGAGAGATCGGCTTTTTTGCCATCTTTGAAAGGGGTCGGCACGGCGATGATGAAAGCATCGGCTTCGTCGGGCTGGGTGGATACGGTCAGATTGCCCGATTTCAACGCTGCTTGCACCAGGGTACGCAACCCCGGCTCGTGGATGTGCACACCGCCATTCTGGAGGGTCTCGATGATGCCGGGGTTGACATCGACGCCGACGACGCGAATACCATGCGTAGCAAAGGTGCTCGCCGTAGGCAGGCCGATGTACCCCAGGCCGAGGACACAAATTTTCTCAAAGTTCAAGGGGGACTCCGTTTTCGGGTATCAGGGATCGGGGATCAGGTCGTAAGAAACGGGATAGCAGGTTCCACTGATCCCTGATCCACCGTTTCACTGATCCACTGATTCCTAATTCACTGATTCCTCTTTCTCTTCAGCCTCTTCTCGATCCTGGCCCAGGTATCGCGCAGGGCGATAGTGCGGTTGAAGACCAGCTTGCCGTCCGTTGAATCCGGATCCAGGCAGAAGTAGCCGCGGCGCTCGAATTGGACGCGATCGCCCGGCTCCGCTTCGGCCAGGCTCGGTTCGACTTTGCAATGCTCCAACACCGTCAGGGACTCCGGGTTGATGTTATCGGTGAAGTCCTCCCCTTCTTCCACGTCCATGGGATCTTCCACGTAGAAGAGGCGGTCGTAAAGCCGGACTTGCACATCGAGGGCGTGAGCGGCGGAGACCCAATGGAGCGTGCCGCGCACCTTGCGGCCATCGGGAGCATAGCCGCCGCGGGTAGCCGGGTCGTAGGTGCAGTGAACCTCGACGACGTTGCCATCTTCGTCTTTGACGTAATCCTGGCAGGTGATGAAATAACCGTATCGGAGACGCACTTCCCGACCCGGGCCGAGACGCCAAAACCGCTTGGGAGGGTCCTCCCGGAAATCTTCCTTTTCGATGTAAAGCTCGCCGGAGAAAGGCACCATGCGGGTACCGGCGCTTTCGTCCTCGGGATTGTTGACGAATTCCATCAACTCTTCCTTCTCTTCGGGGTAGTTGGTGATCACCACTTTGAGCGGGTTGAGCACGCCCATGCGGCGGGGGGCGCGTTGATTCAAATCCTGGCGAATGTGATGCTCGAGCAAAGCCACATCGACAACGCTTTGCCGCTTGGCAACACTGATCTCATCCAGGAAATTGCGAATCGCTTCTGGCGTGTAACCGCGGCGGCGCAAACCGGCAATCGTGGGCATGCGGGGATCGTCCCAACCATCAACGTGACCCTCTTTCACCAGCCGTCCGAGGTACCGCTTGCTCAAAACGGTATAGTTGAGGTACAGGCGGGCAAACTCGATTTGGCGGGGATGGAAGATGTCCAATTGATCCAAGAACCAATTGTAGAGAGGGCGGTGATCTTCATAAGCGAGATCGCAGAGCGAGTGGGTGATTCCTTCGATGGAATCGGATTGGCCGTGGGCAAAATCGTACATCGGATAGATGCACCACTTGTCGCCTGTGCGATGATGCTCGGCGTGGAGGATGCGGTACATGACCGGATCGCGCATGTTAATGTTGCCCGAAGACATATCGATCTTGGCCCGGAGGACGCGAGAGCCATCGGGAAATTCACCGGCGCGCATCCGCGCGAACAAATCGAGATTCTCTTCCACAGAGCGATCGCGATAAGGAGAATCCTTGCCCGGTTCGGTCAAGGTGCCGCGATATTCACGAATCTGCTCGGGGCTAAGGTCATCGACGTAGGCTTTGCCTTTTTTGATCAACTTGACCGCATACGCATAGAGCTGATCGAAATAATCGGATGCGTAGAATTCGCGATCTTCCCAATCGGCGCCCAACCAGCGCATATCTCGTTTGATCGCTTCGACATACTCGGTCTCTTCTTTTACCGGATTGGTGTCATCAAAGCGAAGATTGAAATCGCCGTCAAAATCTTCGGCGATACCGTAATCGATGTTGATCGCCTTGGCATGTCCAATGTGCAAATAGCCGTTCGGCTCCGGCGGGAAGCGGGTGCGGACGTAATCATAGCGCCCGCTGGCTAAATCTTCTTTAACAGCTTCTCGAATGAAGTCCATAGAAGCATCATTTTCTGTTGAGGTCATAAGCTCCTCTTCCTACTATTCATTTCAATTTCAGTTTTCAGGATTCTAACACAGGATGCCCGTATTTCGCGAGTGCAATTGGGTTTGCGCTCAGGGAAATCGCATTTAGACAACCACCATGCGAAAACAAGCATCCTCGCTTTGCGTCCCCG
>CAZJBA010000027.1:0-23209 GCA_964544065.1 uncultured Anaerolineales bacterium
ATCGCGAAATGGTTTGGTTTCGAAATCTCATCGTCCACCGCTATGAACAGGTCGATAATGAAGTGTTGGTTGATATGCTTCAGCATCGTTTGGTAGATTTCGAACGCTTCCGAACGGAAATATTGGATTATGTTAAAGAAAGTTGATTGGGCTTCGGTTAAGCCAGTTCTTGAAACGTATCCGAACGTGATCGCTGCTTGGTGCTTTGGTTCATCTCAAGATGGATACGTTGGGGAGCAAAGCGACCTGGATATCGCCGTATTCTTTCGATCAGCGCCTTCGGTGGATGATTTGGTCGCGTTGCAGGCCGATTTGCAAAAAGTGTTTCAATACGGTCAAGTCGATCTGCTTGTCTTGAACGATGCGTCTCCACTCATTCGCTTTAAAGCCGTATCTGGCCGCTCACTTTTCTGTCGTGATCTGATCGTACGGGCCGAATTTGTTTCCTTAGCGGCGCGAGAATTCGAAAGCGCCATAGCTTTCCTCCGACGGGGCTTGAAATTTTACCCAACCAGAGATTAGCCATGCCAAGAATCGATGGAAGAAAAGCAGATCAACTCCGCCCCGTCGTGCTGATGCCCGATTACGTCATTTATCCGGAGGGATCGGTCTTGATCGCGATGGGCAAGACGAAGGTATTGTGTAATGCCACGGTCGAAGAGCGCGTCCCTCATTGGATGCAGCGCCAAAACGTCCCCGGTGGCTGGGTCACGGCCGAGTACGCCCTCTTGCCCCGTTCGACTCAGGAGCGCACCTCCCGGGAGACGCGCGGCCTGCGCGGCCGCACGCAAGAGATTCGCCGCATGATCGCCCGCAGTTTGCGCGCAGCCGTCGATTTAGAGGCCCTGGGGCAGCGCATGTGTATCATCGATTGTGATGTCCTTCAGGCCGATGGCGGCACCCGAACCGCCGCGGTGACCGGAGGGTATGTGGCCTTGTGCATGGCGATTCAGGCTTTGGTTGAGGCGGGCGAGGTGTCCCCGGAGGCGTTGCTGCCGCCCGTGGCTGCTGTTAGCGTCGGCGTTGTTCAAGGTCAACCCGTCCTCGATTTGTGCTACGCTGAAGACGTCCAAGCCGATGCCGACGTCAATATCGTCATGAACGGGTCGGGCAAGTTCGTCGAGGTGCAAGGAACAGCCGAGGGTGCCACCTTCGATCGCGCCACCCTGAACACGCTGCTCGATCTGGCCGAAAAAGGCATCAACGAATTGATCGCCATTCAGCGGGCTACGCTTGAGGGCATAAGCTCAAAGTAAGAGCGTTTCTCGTTAAAAGAAAAAAGGATGGGTTTGGAAAACCCATCCTTTTTGTTTCATCAAGGTATCTTCTCAATAAAACGGGGCAAAGCCTCAAGCGTGTCATTCTTGCCGCGCTTCCGCTGGCGGGCACGCACGCTCTGCGTCCCGCCAGGGGAAGCGCGGCGAGGGTGACATGTCGCAAGCTCCACCCCCAACTTTTTGAGAAGATACCCATCAAGGGGGGAAGAAGTTTGGGAGATTATTCCGTTGGTGTAGCTGTCGTGGCCGCCGTTGGTTGCGGCGTGATCGTCGCTAACAACATGTGTTCGGGTATGGACGGCTCTTCTGGAACGATGTTGTTCCAGTCATCATTGATGTCGACTTCGGCCGTTTGTTGTTGTTCGGTGAGCCATTCTCTAAAGGCCTGTTCTTTTCGCTGTTCTAACATTTGGGGAGCGATTTGTCGCACTTCCCTTCCCAACACTTGGATGATGTGCCAGCCAAAATCGGATTCAACCGGCTCGCTGATTGCTCCGATTTCGAGGGTGAAGGCAGTTTCTTCGAAGGGGGCTACCATTTGATTTTTCCCAAACCAACCTAAATCGCCGCCCTTGGCGCCGCTACCCGGGTCGGTGGAAACCTCCATGGCGAGATCGGCGAAATCTGCTCCGGATTCAAGTTGTTCGAGAACATCGTAGGCTTCTTCTTCCGACTCTACCAGAATATGCCGGGCCCAAACCTGTTCTTCTTCTTTTTCAACGTCAGCGGTGACCGCGCTCTTGACTTTATCCATATAAATTTGATTCTTGATCACCCAGCGAAACTCCGCTTCAGAAATATTGGCGACGCCATTGACATATTGGACATATTCTTTCAACCTGGCCCGATAGGCATCTTCCGTATAGGGTGTCGGTGTTGGAGCGGCTTCCGTTGGTTCCTCTTCGTCTGTTGGTGTGGGTGTAACCTCTTCAGCCGCGGAACCCATTGATGTCGCCGTTGGAGGCATCAGAGTCAATTGTTGAGCTGAAAGCGTCGAGGTGGGAGGTATTTCCCAGGTTGGAGTCGGGGTGGGCGTCCCATTGGGATAATATCGCAAAATGTTTTCGGCGATAAAGGTGTTTACTTCTTCCTCGCTGACGATGATTTCGCGGCGCTCGGCTTCCTCTTTGATTAACAATAGCTGGCTTATTTCCTCCAAGGTACTTGCGCCCATAAAAGCAGGCTCCAGTTGGAACGTGATTTGTCGTAGATTTTGCTCGAACATACTGTTCGAGTTCTCGTCGCCGAAGCTTTGCATGAAGTTGTAATAATTAGCATATTGGCTGACGAGTTGGAAGCGTTTGTAGCGTGTCCAGGCCTGAAACTGCTCTTGGGTGATGACTCTATCGTTAACGGTGACGATAGGTTTTTGGGGATCGATGATACCTTCTTTGACGATGCCAAAAGCAGCCAAGCCAATCACGATGACGATGACAGCAATTGCACCAATGGTAATAGAGCGTTTTTGTAGCTTCTCTCGTTCTACGCGAGCGAGGCGCTTACGGTTTGTGGTTCCTTTTCTCTTTTTGGCCATATTCTTGATTTAGGAAAACTAGAATTGATTGGAGTATTAATTCAGCGCAAACAAAGAGGACATAGAGACGTAACGCTCTATGCCCTTGTTTTCTACTTGGCGCTATTTAGCGCAAGACTTCTCCTGCAAAGGGAAGCAAAGCGAGGTGTCGAGCTCTCTTGACAGCTTTTGTCACTTTGCGTTGATGCTTTGCGCATGTGCCCGTTTGGCGGCGAGGACGGATTTTTCCGTCTCTGAAGATGAGTTTTTTTAATACATCGGTGTTTTTATGATCGATGACTAAATCCTCATCGGAGCAGAACCGGCAATATTTGGGCCGATAATAATTTCGTCGTCTATATGCACTCATGTTGGTACTCCTTTAAAATCTGTTTGGTAACAACTCAGGCTATGGTTATTTTATCTGCGGAAATCCGCCTGATTCGCGTCATTCGCGATCAATTCCAACGATGGCTGAGCAGTTACTCTGTCTGTCGACATGATCCAGCCTAGAAAGGAAATTCATCCTCCTCGGGGCTCTCGTCATTGACTTCATCTTCTTCTGATGGACGAGAGCCAAGCATAATCATTTCTTTAGCAACGATTTCAACAGAGGTATGCCGGGTTCCTTGAGAATCTTCCCATCGGCGGGTTTGTAAACGACCTTCGACGTAAACTTGTCGGCCTTTGGAAAGATATTGGTTGCATATCTCGGCTAGTTTGCCCCAGGCAACCACGTTGAACCATTCCGTGTCGGTTTGCTTTTCGCCCTCAGCATTTGTGTATTGGCGGTTGGTAGCAACACTGAACGTAGTCACAGGACGACCCGAGGGGGTATAACGCATCTCCGGGTCTCGTCCAAGATTACCAATGATCATGACCTTGTTTAAGCCTCGACTCATGTCAGCCTCCTGATAAGTTACTCATCAAGTGATGTGGTCATGAAGCGCATCACCGGTTCCAAGAACCTGAGATTGCGCTCCAGCTCAGCGACAAAGCTTGGGGCGATGGTGATGTTAAAAAAGAAATACTGACCATTCTTCTGTTTTTGAATTGGGTAAGCCAGTTTTCGTTTTCCCCAGCGATCAATCTTGTCGACCGATCCATCTGCTTCTTTGATCCAGGTTTGGATTCGTTCGATAACGTCATTGGTGGCGTTTTCTTCCAAATCCGGATGGATAATCACAGCTAGTTCATACTCGCGCATTGTATACCTCCTTTCCGTGGGATTCGCCCCTGATACCGCGAGATCTCAGGAGCGGAAAGCTGATGAAGGATAACATAAAAGCGCTGTTTTGGAAAGGGAAAATTTCACTAACTGAAAAAAAGGATTTCGCCCCCGTGAGTCGCTCATGTTTTAGAAAAGCCCCCAATTGGCGTCGGATTCGTTTTCCATGAAGGTCGGGTCCCAGCGTTCCTCGCCCATCTCGACATTGGCGGGCATATCTAATTCGTCAGCGACCTGTGCGCGCACGTTTTCCATCATTTTGGAAGCGTAAGGGCAGAATGGATTGGTCAGAATCATGACGATGTGGGCTTCGCCGTCATCTTCGTTGATGCTGACATCACGAATCAGCCCCATCTCGATGACGTTCAGCCCCATCTCCGGGTCTAAGACCTGGCGTAAGGCCTCCTCGACCTGGTCGATGAGTTCGGGGTGCGTTTGTCTGATGTTCCAGTCCGGCAGGCTGCTCATCCGTCGACCTCCGTTTGTTCAGGGGCCGGGATGAGGTACGTGCAGTAGGAATCGCCGTCGAGAATACATTTGGACTTTTTCAGTGGCTTGGCGAGCACATTGGAGATCAAGGTCTCACCGACGGAGCAGATTTCAGGGTGTGTTTCTCCGACGCGGTGGAAAGGGCAGCTGACCTCCTCGATTTGGTAGTAGCCATCTTCCAGCTTCCAATTCATCGTAAAGCCTTCGGCTTCCAAGATATCCTTGACGACATCAAGGCGTTCTTCGATGCTTAGTTCTTCCAACTGGAGATCATCGGCGTAGCCCGTGACCATTTCATGGGCCATTTGGGTGAAGAGCTTCTCCAGCATGGGCTCCGGCAAGGTTTCTTTGAGCTGTTCGATCAGTCGAATGGTCAGGCTGACGTAGCGGGTGGGGAATTGCTCCAGCCCTTTGTCGGTGAGGGAATAGACATAGCGTGGCCTGCCCACGCCGTGGCGTTCCTCTTCCGAGGTGACCAGGCTTTCGGCCTCTAACTTGTTGATGTGATGCCGCACTGAGATAGGATTGATGCCAACCGCATCGGCCAGATCATTGACCGTGCATCTGCGGCGGACAAGCAAGGTTTTGAGCACTTTTTCGCGCGTATTTGACATATTGAGCCCTTGTTTACAAATTCTGATGGTCCTTTGTCAGTATACCATTTGAGTTTCTCAGCGTCAATGATTTCTATGAGAATTATCAAAAATATTGACGAAAATCTCTCGACATGCTATAATTTTGACGCAAAATTTTATAGGAGCAATGGTATGTTTGAACTGGAAATAAAAAATCTACGCGTCAATGTTGAAGGCGCTGAAATACTCAAAGGCGTGAATCTCACGGTCCGACAAGGTGAGATTCATGCACTTATGGGACCGAACGGGACCGGTAAATCGACATTGGCATATGCCTTGATGGGGCACCCCCGCTATCAAGTTGTGGCCGGCGAAGCGCTCTTGAAGGGTAGCGATATCTTGAAGCTGGACACGGATGAACGCTCTCATTTGGGATTATTCCTTGCTTTTCAATATCCGGTCGCTATTCCCGGCGTGACCGTGGCTAATTTCTTGCGCACGGCTCTTAACGCCCATCGCAAAGCAGACAACCGCGACGATAAAGGCACGCCCATCCCCGAGTCCCGCAAACGATTGAAAGAGCGAATGGATTTACTGGAAATGGACCACGCCTTCGCCGGGCGCTACCTCAACGAAGGTTTCTCTGGCGGGGAAAAGAAGCGGGCCGAAGTTTTACAAATGGTCACCTTGAAACCGGATATTGCCATCCTGGATGAGACCGACTCAGGCCTGGACATTGATGCTCTCAAAGTCGTTTCCAAAGGAGTCAATGCCTTGCGCGGCAGCGATTTTGGCGCTCTGGTGATTACGCACTATCAGCGTATTTTGACTTACATCCATCCTGACTACGTTCACGTGATGTTAGATGGTCGCGTTGTTGAAACAGGCGGGCCAGCCTTGGCGCACCAGTTGGAAGAGCGGGGTTATGATTGGGTCCGGGAGAAATATCAAGCTGCCATAGCGTAGAACCAGTTTTTTAATTTGGCTGGAAATTAAGTGTACGGAGGTAGCATGGATTCATCCTCAACCGCCCACCTAATTGACGGGATCGGTGAGAATAAATGGGGCTTCCGGGACCCAGAAGATTATGTCTTCAAATCTCGAAAGGGGCTTGATAGCGATATCGTCGCGCAGATATCCCACATAAAAGGGGAGCCTGCCTGGATGCTGGAATTTCGCCTCCGGGCTTTGGAACATTTTCAACAACGCTCTATTCCATCTTGGGGCGCGGATCTGTCCAGGCTTGATTTGGATGACATCTATTATTATGTCAAACCCACCGACCGGGAAGGCGATTCTTGGGACGACGTTCCGGAGAACATCAAGCGAACCTTCGACAAGCTCGGCATTCCCAAAGCGGAGCAAAAATTCCTCGCTGGCGTCGGAGCTCAGTATGAGTCCGAGATGGTCTACCATCGTGTTCAGGAACAGTTGGAGCAACAAGGTGTCATCTTCCTGAGCATCGAAGAAGGCCTGCGCCAACACGCGGACATTTTTCGGGAGCATTTTGGCACGATTGTCCCCATCGAGGACAACACCTTCTCGGCGTTGAACGGCGCGGTTTGGTCGGGCGGTTCCTTTGTATACGTCCCTCCTGGCGTCAGGGTAGATTTGCCTCTTCAGGCCTATTTTCGGCTCAACGCCGAGAGCGTGGGCCAATTCGAACGCAGCCTGATTATCGTCGATGAGGGCGCCCGGATTCATTACGTCGAGGGCTGTACCGCGCCCCAATATAGCCGCGACTCCTTTCATGGCGGTGTCATCGAGGTCATCGTCAAGAAAGATGCCCGCATGCGCTACACCACCATTCAGAACTGGTCGACCAACGTGTATAATTTGGTGACTCAACGCGCCCTGGTCGAGGCAGGAGGGACGATGGAATGGGTCGATGCCAACATGGGGTCGAAAACGACGATGAAATACCCGGCCTGCATTTTGACCGGCCCTGGCGCCCATGGCGAAATTTTATCGATGTCCTTTGCCGGACGTGGGCAGCACCATGACACCGGTGGCAAGGTCATCCACCTGGCCCCCGATACCAGCAGCAAGATCGTCTCCAAATCGATCAGTAAAGATGGCGGTCGCTGCTCCTATCGTGGTTTGGTTAAGGTGAGTCGACCTGCTCAGGATTCGCGCTCAAGTGTGGCTTGCGATGCGTTATTGCTGGATGAAACCTCTCGCTCCGACACCTATCCCTATATCGACATTGATAGCCAGCACGTGAACGTAGGCCATGAAGCCTCGGTCTCCAAGATGGATGAGGAGCAACTTTTCTATTTGAAGAGCCGCGGCCTGAGCGACGAACAAGCCACCATGATGGTTGTTTCCGGGTTTATCGAGCCGCTGGTCAAGGAATTGCCTATGGAGTACGCCATCGAGATGAATCGTCTGATTCAATTGCAGATGGAAGGATCAATAGGGTAGCTGGATGGGAAACGATGTCATGGATCAAAAATCAACCCAGCAAGCCGAGTTTGCAGGGTTCGCGTTTTTACCTGAGATGATTCAGGGCGACGATGGCGATGGCTTTTTGAGGGATTATCGAGCCGAAGCCTGGCGAACGTTCGAGCGCTTGCCTTACCCGACAAGCGATGACGAGGCCTGGCGGCGGACGAGCTTGGCTGGCCTGGGGCCTGATTTCCGGCTCCCTGAGAGGGATGCCTATCGGGACTTGGCCCCTCCCCCCGAGGCGATAGTCGGCTCCCTGGACAGGGACCAACTGGGAGGGAGAATCATAATGCTCCCTGGCGGGATGAAGAGAACCAGCTCTGAATCGTGCTGCCAAAACGGAGTCCTGTTCACAGATTTTGAATCCGCCTCCCAACATCATCCTGACCAATTGGAGCTAGCCTTGGGAGCGATGATCAAGCCGGAAGAAGGCAAATTTGCCGCCCTGGCCGGAGCGTTGGCGCGGAACGGCGTTTTTGTGTATGTCCCCAAAGATGTCCAAGTCGAGCGGCCGCTCCACAGCCTGGTGTGGGCCGCCGGTGAAGGATTGGCCCATTTTTCGCATTTGATCATTTGGCTGGAACAGGGCGCTTCGCTCACCTACGTGCATGAGTTCGCCTCTCCCCAGGGCGCGGTTGCGCAAAGTTTGCATAGCGGCTTGATTGAAGTTCACGTTGGCGCCAACGCAGATTTGCAGTTTGTTGAGCTACAATCGTTGGGCGACAACGCCTGGAATTTCTTGCAGAAACGCGCCTGTGTCGATCGAGATGGAAGGATGGATTGGGTCTTCGGCGCAATTGGGAGTCGGGTGAGCAAGGATTTCATGGATTTAAGTTTGGTTGGAGAAGGCGCCCAAGGTCGGTTTTCGGGATTCTATTTTGCCGATGGCGACCAACACCTGGATCACGATACCCAGCAAAATCATCGCGCCGCGCGCACCCACAGCGATTTGCTGGTCAAGGGTGCTTTGAAGGGAAACAGCCGTTCGGTTTGGCGCGGCATGATCTATGTTGCGCCTGAGGCTCAAAAGGCAGATGGCTACCAGGCTAATCCTAATTTGATGCTCAGTGACCAAGCTCATGCTGATTCAATCCCTGGCTTGGAGATTCTGGCCGATGACGTTCGCTGTACGCATGGGGCTACGGTCGGGCAGATGGATCCGGAGACACTCTTTTATTTGCGCAGCCGCGGGATTGCCCTCCCGCAAGCAGAACGCCTGATTGTCGAAGGGTTCTTTGAGCCGATTCTCGCTGATATGCCTTTCGGTCAGGCCCGGACTCGCTTTCTCAGTGCAATTCGGGAAAAAATAGGTGTGCGCGTTTGAGATAATTAATTTATAATTCAAGGTTTAGTTTGAGAGAATATTGAATCGATATTGGAGGTAAAATTGGCTGGTCTTCCCTTTAAAACTCCTCCTGAAAAGGAAAATAGTTATCAAGTTGGCGAAATCGTCGAGGTGCTTTGCGATCATGAAAACGACGATGGAGATCGTGTCCATGATTGGTTGGAGGGTGTCATCGTTCAGGTGGATGAAAAGATGATCGCGGTGCAATTTCCGGAGAAAGTGTACTTGACCGATGGATGGATGGTTCCTGACCACGTTCTTTGGTATCCGGAGGATTCGGAGAACATGCGTCGTCCCAGAACGAGAAAAAAATGAGTTATGCTAATGCTCGACGGATGTAGCTTATGGATGAGACAACCGTTGGTCAGCGTTTTTCGACGCCACTGGATCTTGAGCAGATCCGGGCTGATTTCCCTGTCCTGTGCCGGGAGGTTCATCCCGGTGTCCCCCTGGTGTATTTGGATTCGGCGGCAACGAGTCAAAAACCTCGCCAGGTTATCGAGGCGGTCGATCGTTTTTATCGTCGTTCCAATGCTAATATCCATCGCGGCATTCATGCCTTAGCGGAGGAGGCAACGGGAGCATATGAATTTGCTCGGGAGCGGGTGGCCGCTTTTGTAGGAGCAGATTCGGCTCGAGAGATCGTCTTCACGCGCAACGCCACCGAGGCGGTCAATCTCGTTGCCCACAGTTGGGGCCGCTCTAACCTCGCTCCGGGCGACCTGATCGTTCTGACCGAAATGGAGCATCACGCCAATCTCGTCCCCTGGCAGATGCTCGCCGCCGAGCGGGACTTGCGATTGGAGTTCATTCCCGTCACCCCGGACGGCTTGCTGGACATGGATGCTTATCGAGACCTGTTGAAGCTGGAACCCAAACTGGTCGCTTTCACCCACATGTCCAACGTGCTGGGGACGATCAACCCGGCCGCCGAGATCATCGTCCTGGCCCATGATGCCGGCGCGCTCGCGTTGGTGGATGCGGCCCAATCGGTGCCCCATTTCCCCGTCGATGTCCAGGCACTGGACGTCGATTTTTTGGTCTTCTCCGGGCACAAGATGTGCGCGCCCACCGGTATCGGCGCGCTCTACGGGCGGCTCGATCTGCTCGAAGCGATGCCCCCGTTCATGGGCGGCGGCGATATGATCAAACGGGTCGCCTTGCGTTCTTTCGAGACCGCTGCTGTGCCGTACAAGTTTGAAGCCGGAACCCCAGCCATCGCCGAGGCGATCGGCCTGGGCGCGGCGGTTGATTATCTTGATAACATCGGCATGGATGCGATCGAGCAGCACGAGCAGGCGATCATCGCCTATGCCCTGGAACGATTGGCCGAGATCCCTGGGCTGCGCGTCTTCGGCCCCGAGGCCTCCCAGAAGGGCGGGGTTGCTGCCTTCACCCTCGATGATACCCACGCTCACGATATTTCCCAGGTTTTGGACAGCGTTGGTGTTGCCGTGCGGGCGGGTCATCATTGCGCCATGCCCTTGCATTTGAAGTTTGGTATCCCCTCTACCGCTCGGGCTAGTTTTTATTTGTACAATACTTTTGAAGAGGTTGACAAGTTAGTGGAGGGTATTTACGAGGTTAAACGGCTTTTTGCCTAATTGTAGATTCTCTACCGTACATCTGGCAGATAACCGCAGATAAGGAATGGTGATTAAATAATTTGCTCAACAAAACCCGAAAGGTTTTCGAAACCTACTTCACAAAAATGAATTTCAAGGGTGAAATCAGCCTCGCAGACCAGATTCCGAATGAAACCTTTCGGGTTCGAATTTGGAAATGGGAAAGTTATTTAATCACGGCTCCTAAATAGAATAAATTAGATGGAAAGTATCTTCTCAAAGAATCAGGGAGACTTCCGAAGTCTTACAAAAATCATGCAGCACTTCAGTGCTTTTCAAAGACTTCGGAAGTCTGCACCCCAAAATATTGAGATGATACCAATAATGCCATGTGGGTCTTCTAGCGCCGAATATACGGTAGAAAAAATGTAGACAAGGTTGCGGGCAGCCTTTGCATGCCCCCGGATACACGTATGGATGATCTCTATCGCGAAATAATCATTGACCGTTATAAACACCCCCATCATCGCGGCGAACTAGACCCTCACGATTTTACCTTCGAGGATGACAACCCCTATTGCGGCGACCATATTCGTATCGATGTCCGTCTCGACGAGAATGACGTCGTCACCGAAGCGGTTTACAGCGGGGAAGGATGCTCGATTTCTCAGGCTTCGGCGGATTTGTTGATCGAATCGATTCTCGGAAAGTCGCTTGAGGAGGTCAAAACGCTCGGCCGGGAAGATATTCTGGAATTGTTGGGGATTGAATTGGGCCCGGTGCGGCTCAAGTGTGCCCTCTTGCCGCTCAAGGTGCTCAAAGCGGGCGCCTATGGCCTGGGCGAAGCGACGGATGATTTGGTCGAGTAGATTTAAGTTGGCACGCGTCCAAAAGCATAGAACGTAGGCACGAAGAGCACCCGCTCGCCGCGTGCCCAGGCGGATTTGTCTAGCGATTTCAAGACCCTAAGGGTTTCCGAAACCCTTGGGGTCTTGTTTAAATCTGCTTCTAAAACGTCCCATTCGCGTTGCCACGCCTCGGCGGAGGGTGGACCGCTCCATTGGCCGCCGAGGACGCCAGTTTCGAGTTCAACGAAATTGGCCTGGCTGAAGAGATGTCCCAGCTTGCGCCCGACCAACGGGTCGGCGCCCTGGTTGCGCAGGGCTTCGGTTTGCCAGCGCCCAAGTTTTTCCAGTTCGGGGGGATAATCGATCCGGCCGCCGTAATCGGGCTCGGCCAGGGCCAGCACCGCACCGCCAGGGCGGGTAACGCGCTTGATCTCGGCCAGCGCTTGAGCGGGGTTTTTCAGCCATAGCAGGGTGAAATGGCACAAGCTGACATCGAAGCTGTCGTCCCGGCAGGGCAAGTGGTGGGCATCCCCCAAGACGAGAGAAGCGCCCCCGGTTTGTCGCGCCCACTTCAGGTGAGGGGGATGAATGTCCACGCCAACAACGCTAGCCTCCGTCCGGTTCTGAATCTCGCCCCACAGCGCGCCTGTTCCACAGCCAACATCAAGAATTCGGTTTGTCTCTGCCAATCCCGCCTTGGGATAGAGGTAAGCGCGCAAATCCTGGGTCCATTGCGCTTGTTGTAGAAATCGCTGGTGCCATTCAGCCGTTGACAGGGACATTGTACCGTTTTATCGTAGATGTGGGTTCGATTTGAGGTAAAATTTCGCTTACTCAATCATAGCACAAGTAGGAGGCGAGAAGATATGTTTGCTGCTATACGACGCAGGATGGGCCGGGTGATTTGGACGGGTGTGGCCGCTGTGGCCGTGCTGGGATGTGGCTTGCTGTTTTTATTGGTCTTGGCCCCCAGGAAAAAGATCGAAGCCCGCCGCCTGGAGCGGCTCCCTTTGATGGATGTGAAAGCCGTTTCCGCTGCCGCGGCGGGGGATGAAATTTTGATCACCGGCAGGTTGGAGGGGGAGTGGCTGCCTCAGGCGGGGGATTATGTCGCTTATCGGTTGGAAGAATGGGAGGTGACTCTGCCCGATTCGGACGATGCCAGTAACGAGCCTGATGGCTCCTGGGATACGCTTGAGGTTGTTGTGCCCCTGCTTCGGTTGTCTCTCTCTGGGGGAGAGCTTCCCATTCACGCTGGCGACCGGGTTAAGTTGAGTGGGTCCTTGCGCGAAGAGTGGGTCTATTCAAATAGCTCACTGACAGCAGAATTCGACGACGAGCAGGTGCCGGATGGGACGCGGCGTTATCTTGGCTTTTACAACGGTGACCTTGTTACGGTGTGGGGGCAAAAGGCATCGGCAGGCGGTATCGTCCCGAAGGAAATCTTTGGCGGCGATCGCGTCGCTTTTGTGGATCAAAAGCACAGCGCCGCCCAGGGAATGTTGATCGCCGGGATTTCGATGTTGGTCTGTTCCCCGGTGATCCTGGCGGGCGGCGTGCTCTCAGCCCTGTTTGGCCGCTATCGTTAATGGATACACGGATGGACACGGATTGAAGAGGGTTTAAAACTTCTTTGTCCGTGTTTTTCCGTTCATTCCGTGTACTAAATTTTTATTGGCCCCAAATTTCATTCCACTCATCTTGAAGCAGATTGCCCAAAACCTGATTGACTCCCTGGGTGGGCAGCACGTCGCCGTCGGGCTCGACGTAGAGCCAGGCGCGGCCGGCGCCCTCGGGGTGTTCGTCTTCTTCGGTCTCCAGGGCGATGGGATTACGCTGCGAGTAGGGCACGGGCACGTCCCAAATCAGAGAGAGACCATCTTCGGCGGCCTCTTCTCCCAGGGTTTGCAGTTCGTCATTCAGGTCGGGCGTGGTGCTGCTGAGCGAGAGGGCGTTGGTGCCCATCTCGGCGAGGCGCTTGAGCAAGCTGGAAGCTTCGTCGACGTTCTCGTGGGTTAACGTCAGGTGGACGGTGGTATGCAGGTCTTCGGGAAGCACGTTTTCGAGCGCGGCCCAGGAGGTCTCATTTTTCGGTGCGAGCACCAGGGTGAGATGATCGAGCCCGGTCTGTAGCAAGGTGTTCAGATAATCGTCATCGACCAGACGCAGGCCGTCGCTGAGCAAGCCGGTCACCTGGCCGTTGGCCTCGGCGTGGGCGATCAGGTCGGGTAAATCCTCGCGCAGGGTCGGTTCTCCCCCTGTGAAGATCAGGTGGGGGATTCCCGCATCCCAGGCTTTATCCATGATCGTGTACCACTCATCGGTGGAGAGCTCCCGGTCGACGCGGCGGGTCGGCGCTGCTTTCGGATCGGCGCCCTCGGGCAGGCGGTAGGTCAGGGCGCAGTCGAGGCGGTAGGGCGCGGCGATCTCCCCGGTGTAGGGCTCCTGGCGCTCGAAATCGAGGTACGTGACCGGGTCGAGGTCGGGCGTTTTGGCCAGCCTTAGGATGCGCTCCTCCAAATCCTGGAAGTCGTCGAGCGCTTGCCGCGCCGAGACGCGGTAGCGTTGCTTGAACTGGCGGGCAACTTCCTCTTCGGGCGTTCCTTGCACCAGGTGATAAGCATATTCCGCCGCGGTCTGGTTGAGGTGCAGCACCGTCGCGGCGTTGATGATCAGGATTCCCTTGCCATCCGATTCGAGGCGCAGGTGCAGCCGGTAATTCTCTTTGTCGTCTTGCGGGGCTTGATAATGATAGACACCCGCGGCCAGGGGTTCCTCTCGTTTGAAAACGTTGCGGATGGTCTCTAAAATGTTGGTCATGATAAGCTCCTTTTTTGCAGCGCGAGGATGATTTCTGAAAACTGTCTCCGACGATCTGTGTTCATCCTATTGATCTGTGGCGATGGCGCCACGATAGGGATTTATAGATTTGCTGACATTCTTCTCCGTGTTTGGTACGCTCGCCGCAACAGAGACACGTACTTGATCACATGCTGGATCGGTTTGATGTGGCTTGTCTCGTCTCGATAGATCGTCCGGATGGGCACCCATTCGATGGGGATTTTTTCGGCCACGCAGAACAAGATCATCTCGACCTCGAATTCGAAGCCCGTTTCGCCGTTGTCGAGCATCGCCTCGACTAAATATCGATCGATCAAGCGAAAGCCGGACTGGTTGTCGGGGATCAACCTGCCCAGGGCCGCTTGCAAGGTCTGCTGTCCCACGGTGTTCGCCAAGCGGCGCGAAAAGGGCATTTGGCGAAAATCGCGTTGGCCGATGATCAACGATGTCCTTGTTTTCGTGTATGCCTCGACGAACTGGGGGACGTCCTCCGGGGCATGTTGGCCGTCGGCGTCCAGCGTGATCACGGCGTCAACGTTTTGCGCCAGCGCGGCCCGGAAACCGCTTTTCAGGGCTTCTCCCTTGCCCAAATTGGTCGGGTGTTGGACGATGTCCACGTCCAGTGCGGCAATTCTGTCGATGCTATCATCGCCGGAACCGTCATCCACGACGATGACCGGGACATGAGCAGAAACATCGCTCACAACCTTAGCGATGTGTTCTGATTCGTTATACGTTGGGATGACGGCAGTGATTCTAGGAGTGTCTATATCTTTCTTCATAGCTTGGGTATGTCTTGATTCGCGTAAAGCTGTTCGATCAGCTTTGCCAACGGCATTAAGGTTGGAATGTTAAAAGCTATCCGGTAGCTTGACGCCTGACTGGACTAGGCGTAAGCATTTATCGAATGAGGCGTTCATACTCATCGTGATCACCAATCCAAAACCATATCATTGTATTTTCTTTGAGCAAACCAATAGCTCTATATCCCAAGCTAATCCGAACTGAGTAGAGATGCTGATTTTTCTTTACGCGTTTAAAGTAAAGGCTTGGATGCGAAAAATTATCACGCCACAATTTATAAGCTTTTTGAGCCCTTTGGCGAATTTCAGGAGGCAGACCCCAATAGTGTTTCCAGAAAGATTTGGTCGTTAAAGATTTCATTCGGGTTCAACGAAATTGCCGTCTGGATCAAACATTGGCATAGTATTGCCTTCATCAATTTCAGCTTCGACTGATGCTACCAATTCAGATAACTTCTCCTCGTCCGTTGCTGCGAATTGCTCGTTCCACTTCGCTTCATCTTCTAAGACAGCCTCTAGTGATTTTTCGGCAGGTAGTGGATGTGATTTGAGAAAAAGTGCAAATTCATAAAGCTGAATCTGACGTACCCGCGGCATTACCGCAACAATTTCGTTAATCTCTTCGACTAAATTGGTTTTCAAATTTGTGCTCATGGTTTTCCTTATATTGATTTACAGACCATCCTCACGTTGTCGAGAAAGCTCATCTTCTTCATCATTATACACAAACTTCACGGTGGAATACTCCCGACCGGAACGACATCAGGCTGATTAACGTCCAAAGCCAACGGGCACCCACCGCCGCATTCTTGGAGCAAGTCGCACCGGCGGCACGCTTCGGGGATATAGTCGCGCTCCCGAATCGAGACGGCCAGGTCGTGATTCCAGATCGAGTTCCACGAATCTTGCAAGATGTTGCCCAGTTGCCGGTAATACGATTGGCACGGGATCACGCCGCCGTCGGGCTCCACGCACATGTTGTAGAGCGCGGCGGTGCAGCCTTTGACGCCCAATTCATATTCCATCGGGTCGAATTTACAGTATTGCGTCGGCGTGTACCAGATCAGGCGTTGATTGTGGGCCTCGGTCTTTGCTCGGGCCAGTTCGAGCAGCGGAGAGAGTTGCTCCTCCCGCAGTCCGGTGCCGACGTCGAGGCCGCGCCCGGCGTAGATCAAGGCATTCAGCCCTACGGTGGGGACGCCCAGCTCGGCCAGAAAATCAAGCGTATCGCCCAGCGTCTCGTAATTGCTTTGCAGCATGGTCGTGTTGGTCATCATGTAGAGATCGGTGGCGACGATCGCCTTGATCCCGGCGACGGTTTGCTCCCAGGCACCCTTGCGGGCGACCATCCTGTCGTGAATGGCCGCATCGTGAGATTCGAGTGTGATCTGGACGTGATCCAACCCGGCCTGGATCAACGCATCGACGAAACCGGGATCGGCGAGCCGTCGCCCGTTGGTGTTGATCCCGGTGATTTGGCCGTTGGATTCGGCATGGGCGACCAACTCGGGCAAGTCGTCTCGCAGGGTGGGCTCCCCGCCGGTGAAAACGATGTGGGGAATACTCAGTTCCCAGGTGCGGTCGATGATTTCCTTCCAATCCGACGTGGTCAGTTCGGGATAATTGCGCGGCCGGGCATTGTAGCAGTGGGCGCAATCGTTGTCGCAGCGATAGGTCAGGGCCAGGTCCATGCGGTAGGGTGCCAGCGGCCGCTCGCTGAACGGCTGGCGGATTTCCAGTTCATCCAGCGTGCAGGCCGGGCAACTTCCCGGCTGCAAGATGGTCTCAAGTTGTTCCTGGAAGCGCTCGTAGTCTTGTCGGGCCTGCTGCCTGCTGACCTGATAGCGGCGCTGAATCCTGCGGATGGATTGGTTCTCGGGCACTTCTTCCAGGCAGAGATAGGCCATCAGCGCGGCGGTGGGGTTGAAGTGGACGACCTGATTGGCGTTGACGATCAGCGTGCCGTGACCATCGGGGTCGACGCGCAGGTGAACCCGCGTCCGCTCATCCGCCGACTCGCGCAGGTAATGGTGCAAGACACGAGGGGGGAAGCGGGGAACGGAAAGCGCAGAGCGGGCAGCGGAGATCGTGGAGCGGAGAGCGGAGAGCGGATTTGTGACAGCAGACCGGATGCTTCGCCATTTAGCTTCTTTATGCATCATTCATCACTCGCCATTCGCCACTCGTTTCGCTCAGGTGCAGGGGGGATGATTGCGTCATCTATTATTTATCCCAAACTCCAATTTTTACCCATAGCTGTCGTAGATGCACTATTTGCGAGCGATTCATGCGTAGTGCTTCTACGGTAGCCCGGCCTGTTGGTGATAGTCCAATAATCTGAGTTGCATCGTTATTCCAGGTAAAATGCGCAGACCATTTTTGTTGTCGTGGGTGGTACAAGTGAGTGATCTGGCCGGTTTTTGGGTCAGGCGCAGATTGCCGCGCTCCTTTGTAGCGGTTACAAGTCGGACATGCCAGGCATAAGTTTTTCGACACACTTTCGCCACCTGCGCAAATCGGCACAATGTGGTCCACCTCGAATGTTGTGACGGTAAGATGTTCTGGCGTCTGGCAGTATACACAACGATCCCTATCTCGCTCTCGTACTTGCGAGCGTAATTGGGCGGAGAGGGTGTAACTCATCTGTTGGGAGCTTTATGTTCTTCTTCCTTGTAGAGCTGTTGCAAGGTGTATCTTGCTCGTGCTTTGAGGATATTCAGTGAGTCCAGGCGTTCTAACAAGCGGTTGAGTTCGTGCTCCTCATCAGTGCTCAACTCTTCCTCACGATTCCGATGCAATAGTTCGTTTAGACGTTTTTGATACTGTGGCGTCAAGATCCCTTCAGCCAACCCTTGCAATTCAGATTGGTCGAGGCCTATCAATAGATCAGGGTCGGTTGGGAAGGTGGCCTGGAGTTCTTGGTAATCTTCCCATCCTAAAACGACACCTACTCGCTGACCATCTTCCGCAACAATGTACTGGACTGGGGAGGGGATAAGAGTTTTATCCATGGTTGATTTCCTTATCGCATTTCCAAACTTGTGACTGTTCAACGTCCCCCGCCGGCACACGCACAGGCGCATCCTGCGCAGGCACAGGCACAGGCGCAGCCTCCACTGCTGCCGCTGAAGCTGCCGCCCGACGACTTTGGGATCGGGTTGGTCTGTTCGGTGATGCCGCTGGCAAAGCTGGTCACGTTGCCGACCACATCGCTGGCAAAATTTTGCATCCCGCCGACCATCGACGCGGCGAAGGCGCCGCCGGGCAAATTGGGCATCGACGGCGCCGAGCGGCCGCCTCCGGTGGTGCTGGGGGCCGGCCGAGATGTTCTCGTCGTCGACGTGCTCCGCCGCCAGGTGGGGTCATAGCGTCCCCACCACATCGGCACAAAGACCGGCCCGGTGCGGAAAACGTCGCGGGTGCGGTCGTCGAAATCTCTGTCCAACATGGTCCAGCCCATGTGCTCGTCGAACTTCTGGCTCTTGACCTCGGGCGTATCGGCCGCTTCAACTTGCTGCCAGGCCTTCTTCATGATGTTCTTGTAATAGGCGAGGGTTTCTTTGTGGCTGAAGCCCTTCATCTTCTTGCCCACGCTCTTGATCAGGTCAACCATCATCTCTTGGAGTTTCTTCTTGCGGGCCCGGGCGCTTTTTTCGGTAAATGCTTCCAGAAATTCGCGCTCGTAAGTGTGCAAACCGTCTTTGATCGGTTCTTCTACTTCCAGCTTGAGGGGGTCACGCGAAACGACGCGGGCCAGTTCCTTTTTGAGCACGGCGAACAGGATCATCGTCATGATCTTGTCGGGCGGATGCTCCATCAGCACGGCGGCCTCCACCGCGGTCAGGCCACGCTTGATCCCATGTCCCTCGATGCGAATCTTGGGGGGCAGGTATTTCATCTTCCGCTTGCGTGAACTGGCGACACTGGCCCAAATGATAAAGGCAAGAAATCCGAAAACGCCGCTACAACACATGAAACCCATCAGCGTGTCCTTGTCAATGCCAAGACGTTCTAATATGCCAGGGCTGTGAATGGCGCTCTCCGGCACATACGTTTTGGGGAAGGATGCGCCAAATTTGTATTGGGTGTGTCCATTGGCATCCGGATTCCGCCAGGTGTAGGTGACTCGGCCTTGATCGTCGAGGGACGTTTCCGGCTGTTCCGGCCACCCACCCGAGGGCGAACTGTGCCATCGGGGTTCATCCGGTTCCACGCCGGGCGGCAGGTGGAAGTTGACTTCCATATTCGTGTTGCCGGAGACGTAATCGGTTCCAAACCAGGTTGGGCTGAAGACGGCGCTGGCGTAGTCGCTGTCTTGGCTGTCGGTATGGAGCACCCCCTCGATCCCCCAGATCATCACGTGTACCGTGCCCGTATCGCCCGGCTGGATTGCCTTGGCGCCGAGACCGACTTCGATGCCATCCACATAAGAGGATTGCTCGATGTGGCTAATCGGCTCGCCGTTCACCTCCGCGCTGGTGTTCTTGAGGCTATACTGTTGCGTGGGGAGGCCGACATCAACAAAGTCAAGCGGGGATGCGCTGGGACTGTTGGTAAAGACAAAGAAATAATCCAGCGCCAGGGTGCCATCCTCCTGCCAATAGGCATGCACGACTTCCCGGTCGAGGCTAAAACGATAGGTTTGTGCCAACGCACTGATGGGGATGACAAGCAAAATAAAGACGAGAATGGTGAGACTGAGAATTCGTTTCTTCATGTTTCAGCTCCAATTCTAGGTCAGGGATTGGGGGTCAGGTATTAGGGATCAGGGATCGGGGATTAGGTGGCGGGTGGCGAGGGTTGGGGTTTGGATGGGGGGGGGACTTGGGAACTCGCAACTCATAACCCGCAACTCGCCACTCGCATCTCGCAACTTGCTACTTGCAACTTGCAACTTGAATCACCACTTCGGTTCTTCGGTGAGTTGATAGGTGGTGTCGCAGTAGGGACAGGTAACCGTGGGTGCGCCCGCCAACATTTTGATATTGTCCGCGGTCAGGGCGCCTCCGCAGGATTGGCATTTCATCGTGTCCAAGCTGACGTCGCCGGGCAAGTCGATGTTCAAAGTAACATCATTCCCTTGACCGGGTGCGGTAGACGGTTTTTGCCGATCGGCCAGCCAGATGATGCCGAACCCGATTCCGACGCTGATGACGCCGACGAACAACCAGCCGATCTGCCCCTGGGGGCTGAACGTGGCCCAGATGAAAAGGACACCAAAAAAGATTAGAATCGCGGCGAAAATATAAGCAATGATTTTACCGGCAGACATGGTTGAACCTCCATTTGTTTCGATGGGTGTGTATCAATCGGTCAAAGACGGCAGATAGGTTTCTCTTTTGTAGAAGTGTAGCATCATCTCCCCCTAAAAGCAATTAGAAAATGATCATCAACGCTAACCAAAACGTCCTTCAATATAATCCTGGGTGCGTTGTTTTTGGGGATTGGTGAATAAAGTTTTGCCCGGGGCGTATTCGACTAATTTGCCTTGCAGAAAGAAAGCGGCATAATCGGCTGTGCGCGCCGCTTGTTGCACCGAGTGGGGTACAAGTACGATGGTGTAATTTTGTTTCAATTCCTGGAGGGATTCTTCCACTTTGGCGGTGGAGATGGGATCAAGCCCGGAGGTGGGTTCATCCAAAAGGATCACTTCCGGTTCCAGGGCCAGGACTCGGGCCAAGCAGAGCCGTTGTTGTTGGCCGCCGGAGAGTGCCACAGCGGGGTCATCCAGCCGATCTTTGACTTCTTCCCATAGGGCGGCTTGTTTGAGGCTTTTCTCAACGGCTGCATCCAGACGGCTTGAATCTCTCTCGCCGGCGACTTCCAAGCCATAGGTTAGATTTTCTCGAATGCTCATCGGCAACACAACCGGACGGGCGAAGACCATCCCCACCCGGCGGCGAAGTTGAATCACGTCGAGTTTGGGGTCAAGCACGTCGGTATCATCCAGGGTAACATCACCCTCCAAATGGACGACGTCGGTGAGGTCGTTGAGACGGTTGAGCACTCTCAAAAGGCTTGATTTTCCGCCCCCAGATGGCCCGAAGATGATGGTGATCGCACGGGCGGGGATCTCCAAGCTGATGTCGCAGAGTGATTCGGTGCCATCGGAGTAATGCAGGGTCAAATTTTGGATTGATATTTTATTCATGTTGCTTACCATTGACGGCGGGCGCGGGCCCGAGAGCGAATCACGGTGGCGATGAGGTTCATGCTGAGCACAAATACCAGCAACACCAGTGCGGTTCCATACTGAATTTTGATCGGCATCCCCGGTACCTGCGTGGAGATGACATACAGATGGTAGGGAAGGGCCATGGTCGCGTCCATCGGAGAGCCCGGTAACCGAGGCAAGAAGAACGCTGCCACGGTGAACAAAATTGGCGCTGTTTCCCCGGCTGATCGTTCCAGGCCCAGGATCACACCGGTAAGGATGCCGGGTAAGGCTTGTGGCAATACGATCCGGCGGATGGTCTGCCATTTGGTCGCCCCAACGGAGATACTCACCGTGCGAAAGGCCTGGGGCACGGCCCGTAACGCTTCTTCTGTCGTACTGATGATCACCGGCAGCGTCATGATAGAGAGAGTCAACGACCCGGCCAAAATGCTGGTTCCAAAGTTCAAGAAAAGCACGAACAAACCTAAACCAAATAATCCGTACACAACCGAGGGAATCCCGGCCAGGTTAATGATGGCAATGCGAATCAGTTGAGTCCACCGGTTTTCGGAGGCATATTCGGCGAGATAAATCGCCGCGCCGATACCTAAAGGCACTGCAAAGATAGCTGTGCCTAACGTCAAATAAAAGGTGCCCACAATAGCAGGCCATATTCCGCCGGAACGCATACCGTCACGCGGAAAGCCGGTCACGAATTCTCGCGAGATGGCCGGTAAACCCAAGATGACGATATAAACGATCACGGCTATGATAGGAATGACAGTCAAAACGGTCATCAGGGTCAAGATACGAAACCCTAACCGTTGTTGGCGATACCGGGTTTGAGAGTCTGGTACAGATTTCATATTTTAGGAAAGAATGCGTTCTTGTCGTGTTCGCTGCTGGAAGACAACGACCGAAGCCGTTATGTTGACCGCCAGGGAAATCAGGAAGAGAACCATGCCGATGAAAAACAAGACATGGTAGTGTACGCTGTCATTGGCGACCTCACCCATTTCAGCGGCGATGGTGGCCGTCATCGTGCGGGCGGGAGCAAACAGGGCACCTAATCCCTTGGGCATCACCGGGGCGTTGCCTGTTACCATCATCACGGTCATCGTCTCTCCGATGGCGCGTCCGATCCCCAACATGATGGCTGTCAGTACGCCTGAACGCGCCGCCGGTAAAGTCACCCGCCAGATGGTTTGCCATTCGGTAGCACCCAGGGCGAGGGCCGCATCTCGGTAGGATTTTGGTACAGCATCAAGAGCATCTTCAGCCACAGAAACGACCGTGGGAATGGCAATAGCTCCAAGCAGGAGTGATCCCGTTAAAGCGGTCAACCCCGTGGGCAGATTTAAAAGTTTGCGCAAGTAAGGAGAAAAAACAATGATACCCAAAAATCCGAGCACGACGGAGGGAAGTCCTCCCAAGATTTCTACCAGGGGTTTCAAAATTTCGCGCACCCAGCCTGGGGCGATTTCCGAGATGTAGATGGCAGAGCCGATTCCAAAGGGGACAGTGATGAGCATGGCACCAAAAGTGATAATCAGTGAACCGCCAATCAGGGGCAAAATACCAAAATATTCTTCAATTGGGTACCATCGCACAGCAAAAAGGCTGCTCAAGGGTACTTCGTTTAAGGTAGGCACCCCCTCTCGAATCAAGAAGTAGAAAATCATGGCTACAAAGATAATAGCTGAGTAGCCTGATAGTTTGATCAGACGAGTAATACCGTATTCGCGCCAGTTGAGAGAGCTTTCCATAAAAGGCCTCTAGTAAGATTTAGATCAAACTCGCCGCGAAGAACGCGGGGGCCGCTGAAAAGTATCCTCTCAAAAAAGCGGGGACGAACGCCGTTCGTTTTCCCCAAGATATTGAGAAGATACGCTGAAAAAAAGGATGGTTCATTTTTTCGGTAGAATTAGTTGACACTTCGGCAACCCGCCGGGAGATCGCTCGCTGTGCGTGCTTTGCATGCGTCCCCTTCGGGAAATTCTCCCGGCTACGAAACGGCGCCCCTTGATGAAGTTTAAGAAAATAATTTGGTAATGACTTCAACCTCCATGCTGCGATTTGCCGTAGGCATCCCTTTGGGAAAAATCGCTCCTTGGGGCTAT
>CAZJBA010000028.1:0-17138 GCA_964544065.1 uncultured Anaerolineales bacterium
AAATCGCAGCATGTAGGTTGAAGGTATTACCGAATTATTTTCTTAAACTTCATAAACGAGGCGGCTGAGGACGGGAAAGCAAAAGAGGTCACTTTTCAACGAAATAGGCCAAGCCCACGGTGCGGGGGCCTGCATGGGTACCGACCACGGGGCTTACCTGGGAAAAAACGGTCCCCGTAATGTTGTCAAGATGTTTCTGGGCATCCGCCAAGAGGGACTTTGCTTCTTTGAGAGCATTGGCGTGAAGAGAAGCCACTTGAATGGCCTCATAATCTTGCGTGCGCTCTTTGAGCAATTCCACCAAGCGATGATGCGCTTTTTTGGTCGTCCGCACGCGCTCAATCGCTTCTACCTGCCCGCCGGTGACTTCGAGAATAGGCTTGAGCTTAAGGGCCGTCCCCAAGAAACGCGTCGCTCCCCCAATACGGCCTCCGCGATGGAGAAACTCTAATGTATCAACGGCAAAAACAACGCCAACCCGTTCCTTGGCCTCTTCGGCAATTTGTTTGCATGTCGCCAGCGAGGCTCCCTGTGCGGCTGCCCTGGCTGCCTCCAGAACGATGAAGCCCAAGGCCATGGCCACGGTTTTTGAATTCACCATTTCGACATTGGCCTCGGGGCAAAATTCGAGCGCTTGAGTGGCGGAGTCAAGGGTACCGGATAATTCGTCCGAGATCAACACGTTGAGAATATCGTAGCCTTCTTCGGTCAAGCGTTGGTAAGCATCTTTGAAGCTTATAATCGTCACCTGCGAGGTTGTTGGAATTTCTTCCACCTGCTCCAGGCGTTGATAGAATTCCGTCGGTTGAATGTCAACACCGTCCTCCATTGTATCCCCGTTCCAAATCAAAACCTGGGGAAGGACGACGATATTATATTTATCGACCAGGTCTTGAGGAATGTAAGCGGTACTATCGGTAATCACAGCAACTTTTGACATCATATCTCTCCATTTTGAGAACAGATTACTCTCTTGGCCTACTAGATGGTAACCCTGCCGGAGAGAAATCGTCGCGCCCCAACCAAAAGAAAAAGGTCAGAGCTAGACAGAAAGCGCATGACAGGTATCTCTATTCGAGACTGATACTCATCATGTTTACACAAAATACGCTAGATACTGATAGCATACTTGGTATAATTGTGGTGTAAAAAATCGGCACGATTTCCTTTGTTAGCTGAAGGGACACGAACTTGACGGTAGAATTTATTGGTATTGCCACAGCACACCTTAAGAAAGGTAGACCCTACCGACAGATTCCTCTGCTTGGGGAGCGTTTTTCTAAGCTTATCGGAGATGTTATCGTGCCCGATTTTGAAAAACTGCAAGAGATATGATAAACTTTATTGGTAACGGATATTTTATTATCGGTATGAATCCACTTGTGATTGAAATGATTAAAGCCACTCTGAGGCTCGATACCAGACTTAATATAGCCAGCCGCCAGTAAAGGTTATTTTAACCTGAGACTGGAGCTTTTTATTTTTGGAGGTACGTGCAGAGATGAGCGAGACAAAGATGCGCGTTCAGGTTGAGCTATTTGGACTCTCCCGGATCATTGCGGGAGAGAAAATGGTAAGGTTATCTTTTAAGCAGGACGCGACCTTCCGAGATGCTGTGCGAGCGTTGGCCCAGAAATACCCGGATATGATTGGCGACGTGATCCGGGCCGACGGTGAGACATTGCAGCCTCCCAATATCCTCAACTTGAACGGAAGGTGTATGATCCAGCCCCATCAGGTAGATGAAACTATTAAAGATGGTGATACGATTGTTTTGATGTCTATGTCAGCAGGAGGTTAAGCAATGCACGGTTACAGTGGCAGAATTTTGCATGTCGATCTTACTGAAAGAAAGTCGTGGGTCGAAACAAAACCCGAAGAATGGTATAAGACGTATATCGGTGGTGTCTCAATGGCTACCCGACTGTGTTGGGAGAATATTGAGCCGGGGTGTGATCCCCTATCGCCGGGGAATCCGATTTGTATAGCGAATGGTATTTTCGCTGGTACCCCTGTGCCGGTGGGAGGGAAGTACGGTATGGCATCTAAGTCCCCCTTGACCGGCTTCATCGGCGATAGCCTATCGGGCAGTTGGTTTACCACCTCGTTCAAGCGTGCTCGTTGGGATGGTGTCGTCATTCACGGGGCCAGTGAGGACTGGATCACTGTCTTTATTGACGATGACATGGTCGAGTTCAGAGATGCATCCCACTTGCTTGGGCTTGGCACCTCAGATACTGAAAGCGCGATCCGCGAGGAGTTTGGTGATGACCAGGTCCGTACGGCATGTATTGGCCCGGCCGGGGAGAATTTAGGGCGGATTTCCAATGTGAGCAACGATGGGCGAAAGGCAGGCCGTACCGGTCACGGTGCGGTATGGGGTTCCAAGAAGCTGAAGGGTATTTCCATGCGTGGAACCCATGGTGTCGAGGTGGCCGACCCCGATGAACTGCTCCAGTTGTCCTACGATATTCTAGAAGCCGCTCAAGGCCCCCACACTCAGAAGTATCGTATCCTGGGCACCACTTCCAACGTGCTCAACATGAATAAGCTGGGGTTGTTGCCGACGAGAAATTATCAAGAAGGCGTGTTCGAAGATGCCGAACTGGTTAGCGGTGAATATCTCCATGAGCATTACAAGGCCAAGACGATTGCCTGTGCCCAATGTCCCATCGCCTGCGAACAGATTGGATGGGTGAAGGAAGGTCCCTATGCTGAGGCGATGTCACATATCGAGTATGAGTCTCTTTATGCCTTGTCGTCCAACTGCGGTGTGAACGATATGGAGGCCGCGATCAGGGCGATCACCAACTGCAACGAGTTGGGGACAGACACAATGAGCACCGGCGTGACCATCAGCTGGGCTATGGAATGTTACGAACGCGGAATCTTCACGCAAGAAGACTTCAAATGCGATCGGTATCCTGAAGGCTTTGAAGCCAACTTTGGCAATGGCATGGCGATGGTGAGGCTGACTGAGATGATTGCCGACCGCGATGGATACATGGGCGATCTCCTGGCAGATGGTACCAAGCGTGCCAGCGCCCTGTTGGATGAAGAAAGAGGCACGGAGACCTACCAGTGGGCCATGAACATCAAGGGCCTGGAGACGCCCGGGTACGACGCCCGTGCTCTCAAGACGTTTGCTCTCGGCCTATCAGCGGGAACGCGTGGAGGCTGTCATAATCGGACGGCGGCCTACGACCCGGACATCAAAGGCCAGGTCGATCGTTTCAGCATTGATGATACCCGTGGTGAGTTGGCCAAGGGTACGGAGGAGTACGCGGCGGTTTACGATACGCTGCCACTGTGCAAGTTCATCCGCCGCTGTTTCACTGGCAAGGCCGATCGAGCAGGAGCTTGGCCAGCGATTGCTAAGCTGATCAACGCGACAACCGGCTGGGATTTCGATTACGATGACGTAGATTTGATCGGAGAACGGGCCCATACAATTAAGAAGGCCTTCAACATCCGAGAGGGTTGGACGCGAGATGATGACCACTTGCCCTACCGCTGGCAGCACGAAAAGATGACGAAGGGGGCCTCGGCTGGTTCTCTGGTTACCGATGAAGAACTAGAGTACCTCAAGGATATCTACTACGAGGCCAAAGGTTGGACCGAGAAGGGCTTAATCCCCAAAGAGAAACTGATTGAACTGGGGATGGAAGACGTTGCAGAAGAAATTGGTGTATAGGAGAAAAAAATGCCTCTTCCCTCAACTTCAAAATACGAGTATATAACCTGTGACCCCCAGAAATGCGTAGGCTGCCAGATATGCGAGTATGTTTGCTCGCAAACGAAAACAGGTGAATTCAACACCTTCCGCAGCCGGATTCGCATGGTTCGGGAGCACAAAATTCTAATAACAACGGTGGCATGCCGCACGTGTGAAGATGCGCCCTGTGTAATCGCGTGTCCGCGTGACGCACTTTCTCAAGACCCGAAGACTGGCGTGATCAAGGTGGATGCTTCGCTTTGCGACGGCTGCGCCTGGTGTATTGAGGCTTGTGATTTCGGTGCCATCTCGATTAATCCCCGCACCAAACTGGCCGAAATCTGTGACCTATGTCAGGAAGAAGAAGACGGGCCACAGTGCGTCAAATGGTGTCCGAAGGATGCCTTGGAGAAAACTACTCCCGACCGGAGAGCGCAGCGCTCCCGACGCAAGCTCGCTACTGAAGAAATGCTCAGATGATGAGCTTATGAAGGCTTTGAGACCGTCCTAGATGATAAAGCCTATGATCAGGCGCGCGGTTACGTCACTGCGCAGGAAGGTTTTCCCGATGGTACCCGCGCCTGGTGTTACAAATTTGAACTAGCAAAGTGAACTTTCAACCGCTCATGCGTTTGTGGGCATGACTTTTTTTACTGGAGGATCAATTTATGGTAGAAGGCATCGGAAACGAAGAGGTTCGCACCGGTGTGTTCGTGTGTCACTGTGGCAGCAATATTGCCGGCGTTATCGATCCACAGGCTGTGGCCGAATATGCGGCAATGCTTCCCAACGTTGTGCGGGCAACCGAAACAATGTACGCATGCGCGGATAGTGGTCAGAATCTGATTAAAGAAGAAATCAAGAAGCATAATTTAAATCGAGTCGTTGTAGCTGCCTGTACGGTGCGCATGCACGAGCCGACCTTCCGGGCAACGGTGCAAGAGGCCGGACTGAACCCCTTCCTGATGGAAATGGCCAACATCCGCGAGCAGTGCACCTGGGCCCACGGGCATCATCCGGAAGAGGCGCTTGAAAAAGCCAAAAGCCTGACAGCAGCCGCCGTCGCCAAGGCCAAGTTTCTGACCCCGCTTGATATGATCAAAGTTCCTGTTACCAATAAGGCGATGGTCGTTGGGGGTGGTGTGGCGGGGATCAGTGCTGCCTTAGACCTGGCCGATCAAGGCATCGAGACGATCTTAGTAGAGAAAGAGCCTACCATCGGAGGGGTAATGGCCCAGTTGAACAAGACCTTCCCCACGATGGACTGTAGTATTTGAATACTCGCACCCAAAATGGTTGACGCGTCGCGTCACCCCAAAGTAGATGTAAGAACGTATACAGAAGTCGAGCGAGTAGAAGGCTTTGTTGGTAATTTTAAAGTTCAACTGCGCCACAAGTCGCGGTACGTTTACAAAGATCGTTGCAACGGCTGCGGCGATTGCGCAGATGTCTGCCCTATCGAAGTCCCCAATTATTTTGAGCTGAACTTAGCCCCACGCAAAGCGATAGACGTGGCAATGAGCCAATCAGTGCCTCTTGTCTATAACATTGACATGGATTCCTGCATTGAATGCTATAAATGTGTCGAGGCCTGCGGCGAGTTGGACGCAATTGACTTCAGCATAGAGGACGAGCTGGTCTGGGAGGATATTGGCGCCATTGTCGTGGCCACAGGTTTCAACCATTTCGACCCTGCCAAGATGTCAGAGTACGGCTATGGTCGTTTCTCCAATGTGATCACCTCTATGGAGATGGAACGCCTTAATAACTCTGCTGGCCCCACCGGCGGTAACCTGATTCGTCCCTCCGATAGAGAAAATCCAAAAAGCATCGCTATGATCAACTGCGTTGGATCACGAGACAAACGATTCAATCCCTCGTGTTCCAACTTCTGTTGTATGTATGCTATCAAGAACGCGGTTCTGCTCAAGCAGGCCTATCCCGATATGGAACTGAGTATCTATTACATGGACATCCGAACGCCGTCCAAAGGATACGAGGAATTCTACAATCGGGCACGAAAGTTGGGCATCCGTTTCATCCAGGGACGGCCAGGCCTGATCACCGAGGATCCGGAGACCAAAAACTTATTCGTTCATTCGGAAGATAGGGATTTGGGCCTTGTCACCGAGCGTGAATATGACATGGTGATGCTCAATCAGGCCGCAATTCCCCAACCCGATGTAGATACGGTTAGCTCCGTACTTAACATCACCCAGAGCCCCGGTGGATGGTTCATGGAGTATCACCCCAAGCTACGCCCGCTGGACACACCCACCGATGGCATTTTCCTGGCCGGCGCGTGTCAGGGGCCGAAAGACATTCCCTCCAGTGTGGCTCAGGGAGCAGGCGCAGCCGCACGAGCCGGACGCATAGCCCACGCCGATGAGTGGGAAATCGAGCCGATCATAGCGGCGGTGTGGGAAGATCGCTGCATCAGCGCCGAGGGAAAGCGATGTGGCATCTGCGCACGGGCCTGCCCCTACGGCGCTATCATCTACGAAGAGGGCAAAGCGCCCGAAATTGTCACCGCCAAGTGTCATGGATGCGGCGGCTGCGTGGCGGAATGCCCCCACAACGCGATCACCCAGTTACACTTCACGGACGCCCAGATCCTGGCGCAGCTTCAGACATTGCTGGCTGACAAGCCGGAAGAAAAAATCCTGGCGTTCCGCTGCCACTGGTGCTCCTACGGCGGCGCAGACCTGGCCGGTGTCAGTCACTTCGAGTATTCGCCTAATGAGCGCGGTATCCGTGTGATGTGTTCTGCGCGTATGGATGCCGACTTCATCTACGAAGCCTTTCGATTGGGAGCGGGAGCGGTTCTCTTCTCCGGCTGCCACCCCCAGGATTGTCACTACATCACCGGGCAACGCGTCGGCGCACGAAGGGCCGAGCGGTTGTTGAAGCAATTTGAGAAAAGAGGCATAACCCCCGGTCGATTCCGGGTTGAATGGATCAGCGCGGCCGAAGGCGACAAGTACGCGAGAGTGATCAACGAGATGCAGGATGTGCTGGATTCACTCTCCAAGGAAGAATTGATGGAGGAGATTGAGGAATTAAAGCCCTACATGGCGAAGAGAGCCCGCCGCATGCGCGAAGCACCGCAAATCGAAGAAGCAGCGGCATTGGCGGAAATGATCGCCGTGGCGCACAGGGCAGGAGAGCCAGAATCAGCATAAACGACAAGATAGGCACAATGTCCTCAACGTCTCTTTTCATGATTAGATGGTGGTAGGAGAAACCTTAATGGCAGATCAGAGTTCTCAACCTCAAACCTTCGCTGACCAGGTCCGTGCCATTCCCGGCGGCGAACATATCGAGGATTGCTATGCGTGCGGCACATGCGTTAGCAAATGCATGATTCAACAGAAGGTCGAACCCAGATTCAACCCTCGGCGTTTACTGCGGATGGTGATGATGGATATGAGTCGCGAAGCGTTTGAGAGCCCGACGACATGGCTCTGTTCCGCTTGTGACCTGTGCTATTCAGCCTGTCCACAAGAGATCCATATCTCCAGTGTCATCGGCGCGGTTAAGCAACTGGCTGTAGACGCCGGTTACGAGTCACCATTGGAAACCGTCTCGGTGGATCAAGAGCGCTGTTCCGGATGCGGTATATGCGCGATGGCCTGCCCTTACCAGGCACCGCATTTAGTCCAAAAAGAAATCAATGGAGAAATGCACCGGGTCTCAGAGGTCGATGCGAACGCTTGCATGGGTTGCGGCACTTGTGTGGCTGCCTGTCCGATGGGTGTGATTGCTAGGCCTGGAGTCAGCAACGAAGAAGTCAGGGCTCAAATCACCCTTCCCGGGGCAAATGGCGATCCCCGCATGGCTGTTTTCGTATGCGATTGGTCGCTGCGAGTGGATGCAGACGTCACGCTCTTAGAGCGTTATCCGAAAAACGTGCGCATCATTCACATCCCTTGTACAGGACGAATCGATCCGGAGATGGCGCTTCAGGCGCTGGACTCAGGGTTCGATGGGGTGCTTGTTTGCGGCTGTGCGCCCGATGAGTGCCACTATCAACGCGGTTCCCTTGTCAGCAGTTGCAAAATCGGGCTTTTGAACCGGATGTTGGACCAAATCAACATGGATTTTGGCCGCATCCGCTTTGTACAGATTGGCACCCAGGATCGGGGTCGCATCCGCAGCGAAGTAGACGACATGCTGGAACATCTCGCGGCCTGGAAGGAGGCACAATGACGACGCAATCGAAACCCAAGCTCGCCTTCTACTGGGCGGCCAGTTGTGGCGGCTGTGAGATCACGGTCACCGAGCTGGGGATGAAGCTCATCACAGTAAATGAGAACGTTGACATTGTTTTCTGGCCCTGCCTGATGGATTTCAAGTACAGCGACGTCGAAGCGCTTCAAGATGGCGAGATCGATGTTACCTTTTTCAACGGCGCGATTCGCTCCAGCGAAAACGAACACGTCGCCAATCTGCTTCGGAAGAAATCAAAACTGCTTGTGGCCTTTGGATCATGCTCCCATACGGGAGGGATACCCGGCCTGGCTAACTTCTATGACGCCGAATCGATTCTGGAACGGGTCTACGACACCGCGCCCTCGCTAGACGAATCACGCGGCACTCGTCCGGTAACAACTTTCGATGTACCGGAGGGCACCATCGAGATTCCCACTTTTTACGATCGAGTTAAGACCTTAAATCAAACCGTGGATGTTGATTATTTCATGCCCGGTTGCCCACCGGTCGTCGATCAAGTATGGAATGTCTTCCAGACGATCTTGGCCGGAGAACTGCCGGAAAAAGGGGCTACCATCGGGGTGGATCCCAAGACGAACTGCGATGTCTGCCCCCGAGAGAAAGGGGAAGGCGGGTTCCGCGTCAAGGAGTGGAAGCGCCCCCATGAGATTGATCTAGACCCTGATGTCTGTTTCCTGGCCCAGGGCGTGATCTGTTGTGGCCCAGCAACGCGAGCTGGCTGCGGCCTGCCCTGTATCAACGGCAATATGCCCTGCCGCGGATGTTACGGCCCGCCAGAAGGAGTCGTCGATCAAGGGGCGAAGTTGCTCAGTGCTATTGGAGCGTTGATCGACACCGATGAGCCGGCGTTAGTGCAATCCATCATGAACACCATTGTGGATCCGGCCGGACTGAGCTATCGGTTCGGGTTGGCCAACTCCTTTATGAATGAACTAAAGTACAAAAAGAGGGAACCATGAGCCAAAAGATTAGTATCGATCCTATTACCCGTCTGGAAGGCCATGGTCGCATCGATCTGTTTCTCAACGAGGATGGTGAACTGGCCAACGCCTATTTAGTCGTCCCAGAACTACGCGGATTCGAGAAATTCTGCGAGGGGCGGCCGGTCGAGGAGATGCCGCGCATCACCCAGCGCATCTGTGGCGTGTGTCCATTGGCTCACCATGTGGCAGCGGCCAAGGCTGGCGACGCAGTGTACAATGTCGATCCCCCATCAGCAGCCAAAAAGCTTCGGGAACTTCTCTATGCATCTTTCTTCGTTGCCGATCATGCTACCCATTTCTACGCCCTGGCGGCCCCGGATTTCGTCGTCGGTCCCGACGCCCCCAAGGGCGAGCGCAATCTGCTCGGCGTCATCCAAAAAGTAGGAGAAAAGACCGGCGCCCGCGTCGTGCAACTTTTGCAGGATAACCATAAAATCGCCGCCATCATCGCAGGCCGTTACATTCACTCTGCGGGATGCATCGTCGGGGGAATGAGCAAGCCCATCACGGAGCAGGAACGCGAACAAATTGAAGAGCTGGCCGAGCGCTCGGTAGAGACAGCCTTGTTTTCTCTTCAATTGTTCAACGACGTCGTCCTGGAAAATCAGGCCTACGTCGATATGATCTTGAGCGATGCTTATGCCCATGAAACCTATTATATGGGGTTGGTCGATCAGGATAATAAAATCAATTTCTATGACGGAAAAGTCCGCGTCGTTGACCCTGAAGGCAAAGAGCTGCTCAAGTATAGCCCGGACGAGTATCTGGACGTGGTGGCCGAGCATATCGAGCCCTGGACCTATTTGAAATTCCCATATCTCAAATCGGTCGGATGGAAGGGATTCGTCGATGGCCCCGATAGCGGTATCTATCGGGCCACGCCGCTCAGCCGGCTCAACGCTGCCGACGGCATGGCAACACCCAAGGCTCAGGCCGAATACGAACGTTTTTACGAGACATTGGGAGGAAAGCCCGTCCATGCCACGCTGGCTACTCATTGGGCTCGATTGATCGAGTTGCTCTACGCCGCCGAGCGCTCTCTGGCATTGGTGCAAGACCCGGAGATTACCAGCGAAGATATTCGCACAATTCCCTCCGAAACGCCGAATGAAGGCGTGGGCATTGTGGAGGCGCCCCGAGGCACATTGACACATCATTACGAGACCGACGAAAACGGCCTGCTCAGACGAGTCAATTTGATCGTTGGCACGACCAACAACTACGCTGCCATGAGTATGTCGATAAAACGCGCCGCCCAGAATTTAGTGAAAGCTGGCAAGGAGATTAGCGACGGCGCGCTTAACAAGATCGAGATGGCCTTCAGAGCTTACGATCCCTGCCTGGGTTGTGCAACGCACGCGTTGCCGGGCGAGACACCCATGATTGTGCGTGTCTACAACCATAACCAAGAACTGGTACAAGAGACTCGCCGAGATTAGGAGTAGGAGAGGGAATGGCTAGACGAGGAAAGTCACAAAAATTCGCCACCGAGCACGAGATAACGATAGAGCGTGCTATGGTGACGCGTCACTATGTCATGAAATGGGACCTGGATCGGTGTGTGGGGTGCCAACTGGGTCCTCTGGTTTGCCCCAAAGATGCTATCACCCACGTAGAGGGTGAGATTGAAGAAGGCCGGATGGTTGAGAAGCAGGCTGTCGATATCGACGCAGAGGCCTGTGTTCTTTGTGGCATTTGCGAAATCATGTGCCCGACGAGTGCTGTCACCATGACGATAAACGGCGAACCAGAAAACCCGATGCTGGTGCACGGAACCTTCCCCGCGTTGATTCAGTCCACGGAGTTTGACGCGGAAGCGTTTGATTGGAGCAGGAAGGATTTCGTCATCACGAACTGTCCTACCGATGTTATCAGCTACGACAGACATGAAAAGACGATGGTAGTTGATGACGAACATTGCATCCGCTGCCGGCAGTGCGAGGTTGCCAGCGATGGGGCTTTCAAGGTCACCATGCCTTGGCAGGGTAAAGTAGAACTAAAGCGCGATCGCTGCGTCGAGGGATGCTTCGCTTGTGCCGACATATGCCCCACTCGAGCCTTGCACATCGACGAGGAGACCGGTGAGCTCGCTTTGGCCGATTATTACTGCATTAAATGCGGTGCCTGCATGGAAATCTGTCCGATCAAGCCGGAATACGAAGAGCAGGATGTTCATGTCGAGTCGTATGGTGTTACCAAGACGGTCACTCACCATCGGATCACCAACCGAGAGGAATTGCCCATCTGGGTTGAGCGGTGGCGGGTACGCCATCATCCGGTCCAAAGCGGAGCGTGGAACGAGATTTTGCCCGAAATAGCCAATGATAGAGCAGGCATGGTCGAAATTGACGCTAAGCGAGCAGTAAAGCGACGCGACCTGCTCAAGGCCCTCTCGGGAGCAAGGGCTCTCTTAGATCTGGAGGAGTAATTCAAGTGCTACAGCAATTTGCCGTAATTCATTAGATCGACGGCAACTCGATGGATAGGGGCCATCGAGGATTAAAAAGAAAGGGCTCTTTCGAATATCACTCGAAAGAGCCTATTTTTTATAAGGCGACACGCTTATTGTTGCGTTTTCGCCTTTCAAAGGGGAGTTGTAACTGCACCCTCGGCGTGATTCGAACACGCGACCCCTTAGTCCGCAACCAAGTGCTCTGTCCACTGAGCTACGAGGGCATTTTATGGATTAATTTTACCTTATCGTCCAAAATTAATCAAATTTGCGGGATGGTTCGTGTGGCCTCAAATGTTGTCAAGCAGGGTTGTGCCAACCACCATGAGCGGTAACGAGGACGTTGCCTAGATCGATCTAGCCAACGTCTCGTTGGCGTTCTACTATGCGCAGAGGTATGCCGTCTGACAACTCTTGCGCGCACACGGATGGTTCATGTAGTAAGAAAATTAAGGTTACACTTCCGAAATCTCAGTGCGTAAAGTCCTGTCCTTAGCAAGCGTCCAAAAATAACTTCGTGCATTAAGTCCCTAAAGGTCTCAGAGACCTTTAGGGGCTGGCGACGTATCTTCTCAAAAAAACGGGGAACGTGTAGCCGAGATTTCCAAAT
This sequence comes from uncultured Anaerolineales bacterium, assembly GCA_964544065.1. Taxonomy (GTDB): domain Bacteria; phylum Chloroflexota; class Anaerolineae; order Anaerolineales; family UBA11858; genus JAYELX01. The sequence continues at coordinate 11,994 of CAZJBA010000028.1, forward strand.
CTCGCTTCCACGGGGTCACTGTGTGCGCCTTCGGCGTAGAAACCCCGGCTACAAGTCTGTTTCCCTAAAATATTGAGAAGATACCTGGCGACATCGAAAATACGAAGTTATATTCGGATATCTTCTTAATACTCAATTTGGCTGATCGGATTGAGGACATCGAAGTTGTGGTGGGCGACGATCTCGCGCACGGTGCCGGTGCGGCCGCGGATGACTAGGCTTTCGGTGCGAGCGCCGTGGCTGAAATACTTGATTCCATCCAAGAGGGCGCCGTCGGTGATGCCTGTCGCGGCGAAGAATACGTCACCGGTAGAGACCAGGTCATCCATTTGGAGCGTTTTCTCGAAATCGTAGCCCATTTCTTTGCCGCGCTGCAACTCGTCGTCGTTGCGGGCGTAAAGCTTGCCCTGAATCTCGCCGCCCATACCCCGCAGCGCGCAGGCTGTCAGCACGCCTTCGGGCGTGCCGCCGATGCCCAGGAGCACGTCCACGCCGGCGTCGGGCCAGCAAGTCATCATCGCTCCGGCCACATCGCCGTCGGGGATCAGGCGGATGCGGGCGCCGCTTTCGATCACTTCGCGAATTAAGTCTTTGTGGCGCGGTCGATCGAGTATCACCACGGTGATATCACTGACCTCCATGTCCTTGATGCGGGCAACCCGCTTCAGATTAACGCTCACCGGCGCGTTGATGTCGATCATGCCGGTGGCTTCGGGTCCGACCGCAATTTTGTGCATATACATGTAAGGGCCGGGGTCGTACATGCTGCCGCGCGGGGCAATTGCTACGATGGCGATTGAGTTGATAAAGCCATGAGCCAGAGGTCGAGTCCCATCAATGGGATCAACCGCGATGTCTACCGCCGGAGGCTCCCCTGACCCAAGTTTCTCCCCGTTGAAAAGCATGGGGGCCTCATCTTTCTCGCCCTCGCCGATCACGACAGTCGCATCCATCTCAATAGAATTTAAGATCAGCCGCATGGCATCGACAGCGGCTTTATCAGCGGCCTCCTTGTCTCCCCGCCCCATGAAGCGCCCGGCCGAGAGAGCCGCCGCTTCCGTTACACGGACAAGTTCGAGCGCTAAGTTGCGAGTTGGTTTGCTAGCGTGCATAACGTATCTATTCCTTTCTCAAATTCATAAAAAGAACCAGCTTATCAGATAATAACTGATCATCCCCCCCCAGAGCCAAGAATCGATCCGGTCGAAAGCGCCTCCGTGTCCTAAAAGCAAATGGCTGGAGTCCTTGACCCCAGCTTGACGCTTGATCATGCTTTCTCCCAGGTCGCCCAGGGGCGTGATGATGGCTAAGACAGCGCCCAACAGAATCGCGTTGCCCGATCGAATCTCAACGGGGGTTGCAAAGATGAACTCCCACAATTCGATCAACAGGACTCCGCCCAAGGCGCCAGCGACAATGCCGACAAGATACCCCTCCCAGGTTTTTTTGGGGCTCAGGCGCTTGCATAACGGAGTGCGCCCGTAGGTTTTGCCCAGAAAATAAGCCCCAGAATCGGCTAACCAGATGGCCGGGAGTGCGATCAACAACCACCAACGACCGTTGGGCAGGTTGCGCAGCGAAATCAGGTAAGCGCCGAGCCAGCCTATGTAAGCAATCCCCGAAACTGTGATAGCGAAGTCCGTCGCGGCCTCGTTTCTGCCGCGTTCATACGCGATTAAGTGAAACGAAATGCTGCTGATTAAAGAGACTCCCAACATCCAGTCAGCGCTTTGAAAACCATCAAAGCCGCGACCGAGCGCCAACGCCACGGTACCGGCGATCATGATAGGCAGGCTGGGTCGAAAGGAAATTCGTCGAAAGATGCGCCCATATTCCCATGCGGCGATCCCTAAGAGCAGGGCAATCGCAACTGTGTAGGCTGTTCCACCAGCATACATGAGAGCGACTCCAATGGGTAATAGAACAGCGGCTACCAGAATTCTTTGGGCCATAGCAGGGAGATTGGCGATCAGTCTTCTTCTAAACCGCCGAAACGTCTGTCTCGTTGGCCGTACTCTACCAGAGCTTTGTAGAGGGCCTCTTTGTCGAAGTCGGGCCAGTAGATGGGGGTGAAATACCACTCGGCGTAAGCCCCCTGCCAGATCAAGAAATTACTACCCCGCAATTCTCCCGACGTTCGGATGATCAGATCGGGGTCAGGGACGCCGGCGGTAAACAGATATTGGTTGACCAGCTCTACGGTGACGTCCTCCGGATCGACTTGATCTTCGATCATATGCCGGATCGCCCAGACAATTTCGTCGCGCCCGCCATAGTTGAAAGCCACGTTGAGCACCAGGCGGGAATTGTCTTTGGTCAGCTCGATGGCATCGAGCACTTTTTGTTTCAGGGATGGTTTGAGGCGATCGAGTTGGCCAATGTGTCGAAGTTGGACGCCTTGTTCGTGAAGCTCAGGCAATTCACGATCGATCACATTCTCGAGAATGCGCATCAAGCCCCGCACTTCCTCAATGGGGCGGCCCCAATTTTCGGTCGAGAAAGCATACAGGGTCAGGTATTGAATCCCGAATTCTACGGCGGATTCCAGAATCCTGCGAAGATTTTCGGTTCCCGCCCGGTGTCCGGCCAAGCGCGGCAAGTTGCGCGCCAAGGCCCAACGACCGTTGCCGTCCATGATGATGGCGACATGTTGGGGTATATTCTCGGGCAAATCGAATTTTTCTTCTGAGTTCATCGTCCGTTTCTACATGGGTCTATTGGGATCGGTAGCGGAGCGAAAAAATGGGCCTTTCAATCTAGACGTCTAAGACCTCGTCTTCTTTGTTTTTACTTACGTCATCGATTTTTTCGATGTGCGTGTCGGTTAGCTCTTGGACTTTTTCCTCCCCGCGGCGCTGGTCATCTTCGGAGATCAGGTCTTCTTGTTCGAATTCGCGCAACTCTTTGATCGCGTCCCGGCGGATGTTGCGGATGGCAACCCGGGCCTCCTCTGCCCGACTCCGCACGACCCGAACCAACTCCTGACGGCGCTCCTCGGTCGGGGTCGGCAGGTGCAGGCGGATGTTTTTGCCATCGTTGTTGGGAGTCAGGCCCAAGTCAGAGGCCAGGATGGCGCGTTCAATATCGCCCATGGTGCCGGGGTCGAAGGGGCGGATCAACAGGGTGCGCGGTTCCGGTACGCCGATACTGGCCAGTTGTTGTAGCGGCGTCGGTGCGCCATAATATTGCACCGGTAATTTTTCAATCAAAGCGGGATTGGCGCGCCCTGTCCGAATGGCGACCAAATCTTCCCGCAAGGCCTGGACAGCGCCTTTCATTCGAGTCAGTGCATCTTTGTAAATGTCATCAAGCATGATAATCTCCTCAAATGTGATTGGATGGTGGGATGATTTCGAACCTCGGGGCCGGAATCAAGATTCAGCCGCGGAGGCCGGCGCGAGGGGGCAAGAGGCTCCCGTACATGAATTTTGAATCTGGCTCCATGTTGTTTCTCTCTCCTGATTTTACCACCAATGGAGGGGATGTTTCATCCATAGTGTAACACAACCTCGCCAGGTTGGTGATCCTGACGAGATGAGTCCCTTTTCAATTGGCGTAAATGGGGCAGGAGTTATGATTCCGTCACCAGGGTGCCGACCGGCTCGCCGTGGAGAGCTTGCCGCAGGGCGCCCTTTTCCCATAAATTGAGCACCATGACGGGGAGATGGTTGTCCATGCACAAGGAGATGGCGGTGCTGTCCATCACTTCCAGGCGGCGGTTGAGCGTCTCAATGTAGGTTAGGTGATCAAATTTGACCGCAGCGGGGTTGGTCATCGGGTCGGAATCGTAGATGCCATCGACCTTGGTAGCTTTGATGAGCACATTGGCGCCGATTTCCATGGCTCGCAGGGCCGCGGCCGTGTCCGTCGAGAAGAAGGGATTGCCCGTCCCGCCGCCAAAGATGACCACGCGGCCTTTTTCCAGGTGGCGGATGGCGCGACGGCGGATGTAGGGTTCGGCCACCTCGCGCATCTCGATGGCTGACTGCACGCGGGTGACAATGCCGGCGCGTTCCATCGCGTCCATCAGGGCCATGGCGTTGAGTACGGTCGCCAGCATGCCCATGTAGTCGGCGGTGGCTCGGTCCATACCCCGTTCGAGCCCCCGGCGGCCCCGCCAAATGTTGCCCGCGCCGATCACGATGGCGACTTCCACGTCTAGGTCGTGGATTGCTCGGATGTGGCGGGCGACTTTTTCGGCCTGGAGCGGATCAATGCCAAAGCCTTTTGACCCAGCCATGGCTTCGCCGCTTAATTTCAACAAAATGCGCTTGTATTGGATCGTTTTTTCCATCCGGTTTGTCCTTTCGTTGCCCAAGGCCTAACAAAAAGGCCAACCGATCGGTTGGCCTTTTGACTGCTCTTTTATTCAGAGCTCTCTTCACCGAGTTGCCAGCGGGCAAATCGGCGGATCACGATATTTTCTCCGATGGCAGCGATCTTTTCGTGCAGAAAGTCTTGGATGGTCAGGTCTTCGTCGCGGATATAGGCCTGGCGCATGAGCACGACCCGATCTTTGAACTTGTTCAAGCGTCCTTTGACGATGCGATCGACGATGTGTTCGGGTTTGCCTTCTTGCAAGGCGCGCTCGCGGGCGATTTCGGTTTCTTTGTCCATGACTTGGTCGGGAATCTCATCCTCCTCGATCCATTCCGGTGACATAGCCGCGATTTGCAGGGCGACCTCGTGAGCGAAATCGCGGAATTCGTCCGAGCGAGCGACGAAATCTGTTTCGCAATTGACCTCGACCATGACGCCGATACGTCCATCGCCGTGGCTATACAATTCTAAAATACCTTCAGAAGCTTCGCGATCGGCTCGTTTGGCCGCCTGGGCGAGCCCCTGTTTGCGTAGTACCTCGACAGCTTTCTCGAAATCGCCGTCGCTCTCTTGCAGCGCTTTTTTGCAGTCTAGCACGCCAGAGCCGGTGACCTCACGCAATTCTTTGATTTGTTCGGTGGATATACTCATCGTTGATTATGCCTCGTCTTCTTCGCTTTTTTGCTCTTCATCAGCCGGTTCTTCCTCTTCGGCTTCTTCGACTTCGTCTTCATCAGAAAGGTCTTCTTGGCTCTCGTCAGAAGTTTCTTCCATTTCTTCTTCGGTGGCCTCTTCGGCTTCTTCTTTGGGCTCTTCAGCCTCTTC
>CAZJBA010000028.1:17238-22749 GCA_964544065.1 uncultured Anaerolineales bacterium
GCCTCTTCGCTGGGTTCTTCTTCCGCTTCTTCTTCCGCGGCCGCTTCTTCTTCCGCGGCCGCCTCTTGTTCTTCTTCGGCCTGTTGTGCCTCGAGCTTCGCCAACGTGGATTCGCCCAGCAGTTCTTCGTCGCTCAGTTTGTCGGTCTCTTGGTAAGCGACATCGGCTTCTTGGGGATATTCTTCTTCATCCTTGCGCATGGCCTGCCCTTCCATGACCGCGTCGGCGATCTTGCCGACCATCAGCTTGATGGCGCGGATGGCGTCATCGTTGGAGGGGATCGGGTAGTCGATTTTGGTGGGGTTACAGTTGGTGTCGACCATGGCCACGACCGGAATCTCGAGCAGGTTGGCCTCATGAACGGCGGTATCTTCCCGGCCTGCATCCACGACGAAGAGGATCTCAGGGTTCCCGTTCATTTCGCGAATGCCGCCGAAGAGCATTTCAAGCCGCTCGATTTGGCGATGTTTGCCCAGGGCTTCTTTTTTGGTCAGGATGTCGAAGTCGCCGCGATCGCGCAGGCGCTCCAGGCGATTCAACTCGTTGATGCGTTGTTGAATCGTGGTCCAGTTGGTCAGCGTGCCGCCCAACCAGCGCCGGGTTACCCAGGGCATGTTGCAGCGTTCCGCTTGTAATTGGATGGTTTCTTGGGCCTGTCGCTTGGTACCTACGAAGAGGACCGTGCCCCCTTCTGCGACGGTGTCTCGGACGAGGAGGTAAGCCTCGTGGAGCGCTTCAAGCGTTTGCTCTAAATCGATGATGTGAATGTTGTTGCGCTCGGTAAAGATGTAAGGTTTCATTTTGGGATTCCAGCGATGGGTACGATGCCCAAAGTGGACGCCACTTTCCAACATTTTTTTCATGGAAACAACGCGCATTTATATTCTCCTTTTGCGTTTTATCCTCCGCTTCTGTCCACCCCAATGGGAACCGCAGGAGACCCTCCCCCTGGCGGCACGCCCCATTTGGTCAAGAAGCGTGTGTAATAGATTGCTGCTTTGCTAGTGCTACGGGCAAAGCGGCTGGAGTATATCATAGGAAAAATGATTCGTCCAGCCGAATTTTGGTTTGGTGGGGGTTAAGTTTATGGGTGAAATCTGCCATAAATAAATTCACTACAAAGGAACACGCTCTGCGTTCCTAGCGGGAAGGACACAAAGAAAAAATGGCACACGGACGAACACGGAATGACACGGATTTTTTTACCCGTTTTTTCCGTGTTGATCCGTGTACAAAATTTGTGTTTCACGTTAGGCGTGCTTTGCATGTGGTGAAACTTCATCCCGCTTGTTTTTCGACCACCCAGAAATGCGATAATCCCAAGATCCGCAAGGGTGTCCGTTCCAGGAAGTGCAGCAAACCCCGTAACACTCGCCCCAGGGGGCCGAAGCGGGCGATGATGTTGTCATAAGCCCCAAAAATGATCGTGCGTTGGACGAAGCGCACCGGCAACCCGGCGAAGAGCTTCTCTAGGTCGCGGCGGGTGTAAACGCGGACATGGGGCGCCAGCCGATCGCGCCAGCGCCGCGGCAGCCAGTTGACCAGGGGGATATTGCCAAATTTGTACGCTCCACGCCAATAGATTCCATGCGTCTCGAAGGGATAGCCGCGGTTGGGGCAGAACAAGGCCAGCCGTCCACCGGGACGCAAAGCCCGGACCATCTCGGCGATAGCAGCGCGGTCGTCGATCACGTGCTCGATGACTTCGTGGCTCAAGATCAGGTCGAAGCGCCCGGCGGGGAAGGGCAAATGTTCACCCGCGGCGTTGACGACATGCTCTGATTCTCTGTGGGCGATGGCGGCGCGGTCGAAATCGTATTCCAGGCCGATGACCGTGCCGCCATAGGGCCGGAGCTTCTCGACGTACATGCCCACGCCGCAGCCATTCTCCAGCACCCGGCCGCGGACCCGCTCTCCGGCCGCGGTGACGATCATCTCCAGGCGGCGCTCTTGGCCCGCCCGCCAAACATAGGAAGGTTCGCCGCAGCGGGCGGCTTTGTCCAGATTGCGGTCACTCATCCATGCCTCGCCACACGGTGAATTGCTCGTTAGAGATGCCCAATCGGGCCAGCACACGCCCGACGAAATTATCGACCAGCTCCTCTATGGACTGAGGCCGGGCGTAGAAGGCGGGCATCGGCGGCTGGATGATCGCCCCGGCCTCGGCGGCCAGCCCCATCAAGCGGATGTGGCCGCGGTGCAGCGGAGTCTCGCGCACGGCCAGGATCAACGGGCGTCCCTCCTTGAGAGTCACATCAGCAGCGCGAGCGATCAAGTTGCGGTTGTAACTGTTAGCGATCTCGGAGAGCGACTTGATCGAGCAGGGCACCACGGCCATCCCCAGGGTGGCAAAGGAGCCCGAGGCAACCGCCGCGCCGATGTTCTTGTGCTCGTAGACGTAATCGGCCAGGGCGTTGACCGCGGCGATCTGCCAATCGGTTTCGGCGTGGATGGTGTCTTCGGCGGCGGAGGAAATGACCAGGTGGGTTTCGATGTCGTCGCGGGCCTGGAGCATTTCCAGCAGGCGGATGCCCAGGATGGCGCCCGAGGCCCCGCTGATGCCGACGATCAATCGGCGTGGATGATTGGATTGATTCATAATTTGACTCATAAACATTCTGCCAGCTAGTGAATAGAACGCGGATTACGCAGATAAGACGGATATACGCGGATAAATAAAATTAAAAAAATCCGTGAAAATCTGCTCGATCCGCGCTCATCTGTGTTCCATTTCTTTTCTCTGCGTTAAATCTCACTTCACCCCCCAGTGGATCGCCACAACACCGAACATACGCCGCCGGAAATCGACCTGGCGGAAGCCCGCCGTACGCATACGCTCGGCCAAGGCTTCGGCAGGCAGAAAGTTGATCGACGATTCGGGCAGGTAGGCGTAGGCCTCGGCCTGGTCGGTCAGCAAGCGTCCCAGCGCCGGGATGACCACACCCATGTGCAGGCGAATCAGGGGGTAGAGTAGATTCTTGCGCGGCGGGGTGGTGTCGAGGGCGACGAGGGCCCCACCCGGTTTAAGCACACGATGCTGCTCACGCAGGACTCGATCGATATCGGTGACGTTGCGGAGCAAAAAGCCGGACACGGCCGCGTCGAAGGTGTCAGCGGGGAAGGGCAGAGTCAGGCCGTCGGCGGCGGCCCAATGCAGGGCCTCGCCGCCGGGGCGGGAGCGGCCCACCTGCATCATCGCCGGGGTGAAATCGCTCTCGATGGGTACCACCGCGGGATTCTCTTCCAGGGCTTGAAAGCCAAGATCACCGGTACCAGCCCCCAAATCGAGCAGGAGACTCCCGCCGCGGGGCAGGTCGGCGCGGCGGATCACCTCGGCGCGCCAACGCCGATCCTGCCCAAAGGTAATCAATTTATTCATGCGATCATAACGCCGGGCGATGCGGGTGAACATCTCCCGGACGTAGCGCGCCCGTTTGGGGCTGTCCAGATGGGTCATGCTGGCTGCTCTGATTCGTCCAGCAAGGCGGCGTCTTCTTCTCGGGCGACGCGGCGGCCCTCTTCGATGTCGACGCGGGTGAGCAGGTAGCCGCCGACGATGAAGAAGGCGATCAGGCTGAGCACGGCGGGGCGGCTGGAGCCGAAGGTGGTCGCGGCCCAGGCGAAGACCAGCGGGCCGACGATGGCGGAAAATTTCTCCATGATGCCGAAGAAGCCGAAGAATTCGCCCGATTTTGCCGCCGGGGTCATCGACGAGTACAGGCTGCGGCTGAGCGCCTGGCTGCCCCCCTGCACCACGGCGACCATCCAGGCCAGCAGCCAGAATTCGATCACCGAGTTGATGATGTAGCCCCACACGGCCACGACGGCATAGATCAGCAGGGCGATGAGGATGCTGCGGCGGGTATCAATGGATTCGGCCAGGCCGGAGAAGAGCGGTTTTCCCAGCAGATAGGCGAGTCCCAAACCGACCGCTTGCACGGCGATGATGATTCCCAGGATGATGCCCAGATTGCTGACCCGCAGCGGGGGAAGCACGTTGACTCGGGCGATGCTGATGCGCGTACCCGTGGCCTGGGGATTCGTCTCGCCGGTGTTGACCAGGGTGAGGGTGTGCTCGCCGGGTTCCTCCGCCGTGACGGTTTGGCGCACCCCGTAACGCTCGGTGGCATTGTAGGCGTCGATCGTGACCGCGTTCCCGTCCTTGTCCCGGTAGGGTTCGCCGTCGATTTGAATCGCCCAGATGCCGTGATCGGGGCCGATGCTGTAGGCGAAGTCGATTTTTTGGCCGTTGAATGGGAAGCTGACCTCGGCGCCGGGTTCGTCGGAGACCCGGTAGGCGACGTCTTCATCCTTGCCGACGACCTCGGCGGGAACGGTGACGGTCTCCCACCCGTTTTGGTAAGTCAGCGCCGAATCGGTGGCGGGGTACGTGCCCTCGCCAACGGCGGTGGCGGTGTCTTCGAACGGGGCTGGCGGCGCGCCGACGATGTCATCGGGCAACAGCCGGGCGCCGAGAATGCCGGTCAGGGGCAGGGCGACCAGGTTGAAGAGCACAAAAGCGAGGAAGAAGGGGCGGCGGCGTTCCTTTTTGCTGGGCAGGCGCCCAAAGATCAGGCTGTAGGGGATGCCCACAAACTGAACCAGCAACAGGGCGGCGATCAACTCGATCGAGCCGAAACCCAGTTCGGCCCCGTAGATGGTGGCTACACCGATGATCGTGCCGATCCCGTCGATATAGATGAGGAAAGCGATCAGATATTTGAACAATTCCCGGTATTGGCGGATGTCCTTGAGCGTGCTCCACAGCCGCTTGAAACTGACCGAGACGACATTGCCGAAGGCATGCACAGCATCGCCGGAGGCGAGATCAGCGGTTGCCGCCGGGGGTTCGGGGATGCGGCGGAACAGCGGAATCGAGAATCCGGCCCACCACAGGGCCACGCTGAGGAAGGAGAGCCGCGGTCCCCAGGTGCCGGGCAGGAGTTGAATCATGGCGATGTTGACCGCCAGGAGCAACCCGCCGCCGAGGTAGCCCATGGCGTAGCCGCGGGTGGAGACTTCGTCGAGGTCTTCATCTTTGGCCACGTGGGGCAGCAGGGCGTCGTAGAACACATTCGCACCGGTGAAGCCGATCCGGCCAAAGATGAACAGCAGCGAGGCCAGAATCCAGTCGCCGGTGTCGACCAGGACCATCAGGCCGGTGGCGACCACGCCGACGCCGAAGAACACGGCCAGGAACTTCTTTTTGCCGCGCATCACGTCGGAGATGGTGCCCAGGATGGGCGAGAGCAGCGCCACGATGAAGAGCGAGACGCTCAGGCCGGTGCTCCAGTAGGCCGTGGCCACGGACGCGCTCGGCAGGGTGGCGCCGGCGACCTGGCTGTAGTAGACGGGCAGCACCGCGGCCATGATCGTAGTGGCAAAGGCCGAGTTGGCCCAGTCGTACATCGTCCAGGCCCTGATCTTGCGGCGGTAGGATTTGTCGTTCATGCTTGCCTCCGGGAAGGGGATATTGGAATTGGTTGTGAGCGGGTTCATTATACTCGACTT
>CAZJBA010000029.1:0-22599 GCA_964544065.1 uncultured Anaerolineales bacterium
AGCCCCTTCGGAGTGAACATGATGTCCACGCAACAGGAATACAAAGAAGAGCGGAGACAGTTTATGCAAAAGCGTGAGTTGATTCGCATCCATCACATGCTAAGTAAGTCCTCGAAAAATTCTTTATATTTTCAGAATACATCACTTATCTTCGTTGTGCGAAGCGTCTTCGCGAAGCCATACGGTCGCTCTGCGTGCCCTGCGGGCATCACCCATCTGGTGTGCCGTCGCTCGCTGTGCGTGCTTCGCATGCGTGCCCAAGGGCAGGGGGCACTGACCGAGCACCTGAAGTTACCGAAGGTCTCCCCCATCTTGCAAAAGTGCGGATCGCTGATATGGAGACCTGCTCACTGTTCACTGTTCACCGTTCACTGATCACTGATCACTGATTAACATATGCTTCCTTTCCTGCTCTGGTATCTCATCATCACCGCTCTCGGCCTGCTGACCTTCCCGCTGGCCTATCATCTGCTGCCAGGGCTGCCTGACCGCGGCTACGCTTTCAGCCGGGCCATGGGCTGGCTTTTGTGGGGATTCATCTTTTGGCTGCTTGGTTCCTTCGGGCTGATTGGCAACGACCTTGGCGGTGAGTGGGTTTCCTTTTTGATTCTCCTCGCCCTGAGCGGGTGGGCCTTGCGTCGCAGCGGCTGGGAATCGGTTAAAACCTGGCTACGTTCTCACCGCGGCATGATTCTGACCGTTGAGATTTTATTCTTGCTCGCTTTTGCCGCCTGGGCTGCTGTGCGCGCTACCCATCCCGACATCATCGGGACCGAGAAACCGATGGAGTTGGCCTTCATCAACGCGATCTTGCGTTCACCCCGCATCCCACCGCACGACCCCTGGCTTTCTGGTTTCGCCATTTCCTATTATTATTTTGGTTATTTGCTGGTCGCCATGATCGCCCAGATTGCCGCGACGACCGGTGGAGTAGCCTTCAATTTGGGCGTCGCCCTGATTTTCGGCCTCAGCGCCAGCGGCGCGTATGGGATCTTATATAACTTACTCGCATCTCGCCCCTCGTACCCCGCACCTCGCACCCCGCACCCCGCACCTCGCACCCCGCACCCCGCAACTCGCACCTCACTCCTCGCACCTTTCTTCTTGCTGATTGTCAGTAATTTGGGTGGCTTGCTGCATCTTTTACGTCTCGGAGGTCTGTTCTGGCAGACGGATGAAACCGGCCAGCTTGTTTCCCCGGTTTGGGCCTGGCTGGATTTAGGCAGGTTTAGCCAACCGCCTCCCACCCAGGCGTTTCCCCATTGGTGGTGGTGGCAGGCCTCCCGCATCGTCCAAGATTTTGACTTCAACATGATCAATAAGGGCGACGTTATCGACGAATTCCCCTTTTTCTCCTATCTGTTGGGCGATTTGCATCCCCATGTGTTGGCCATGCCCTTCGCCCTCCTGGCGGTGGGGTTGGCCCTCAACCTGCTCTTGGGCGGCGCCAAAGGAAAATTCCCTTGGCCGCGCCTGCGCATCCGACCGGCGATGCTGGCTCTGAGCGCGGTGGTTTTTGGCGGCATGGCTTTTCTCAACACCTGGGATTTTCCCTTTTATGTCGCTCTCTTTGCGGGGGCGTATGCTTTGCGTTCCCCTGCAGAAGAACGAGATGAGGATCGACTCCAACGATTCACCGGAGATGTTTTTAAGGATTTCTTTTTGATGGGCGTCACCCTTGGAATCGCCGGAATCTTGTTCTATTTGCCCTTTTTTGTCGGATTTTCTTCCCAGGCGGGCGGATTGTTGCCCAACCTGATTTATGTCACCCGTGGGATTTATTTGTGGTTGATGTTTGCGCCGCTGCTGGTGCCTCTGTTTGCTTTTTTGGTGGCTTCCTGGCGCGCCGATGCCGATCTGGCCGCGCTCAAACGCGGCATGCTGCGAGCGCTTGTGATCGTCGCCGTTTTGCTGCTGCTCTCGTTGTTGATCGCCGCTTTCATCTCCGTGGTTCATGTGTTCAGCGGGATTAATCCCGAAGCGGCGACGGCAGCCAACGTTTTCTTGACCTCCCAGGGGGCGCCCCATTGGCGCGCTTTGCTGATAGAGAGTTTCGCCCGCCGGTTGACGGTCCCCGGCACGTTGTTGACCCTGGTTGCCCTCTTGGGCTTGACGATCGCTGTACTGTGGCCGCGCGCGTTTCCGCATCCGCCCCGCAAACCCTCAACTTCACCACAGGCTACAGATCGTCTTTCCCCCGCCTCCCTGTTTGTGCATTTGCTCATCCTGCTCGGCGCCCTGCTGATTCTGGCGCCGGAATTCATGTATCTTCGCGACCTGTTTGGCTATCGCATCAACACCATCTTCAAATTCTATTATGTCGCCTGGCTGCTCTGGAGCCTGGCCGCGGCTTATGCCACCGCGACGTTGTGGTCACGTTTGCGCCCTCCCTGGCGATCTATTTTCCGCCTCAGCCTTGTCGTTGTGCTTGCCCTGGGGCTGATTTATCCCCTTTTAGGCTTGTGGACCCGCACAGATGGGTTTCAACCCTCCCGGTGGCGCTTGGATGGGACAGCCTATTTGCAAACCAACACGCCGGATGAGTATGCGGCCATGCAATGGTTGTGGCAGGCTCCCTTGGGCGTGGTCGCCGAGGCAGTGGGCGGCAGTTATACCGGTTTTGCCCGCATGGCCGCGCACAGCGGCCAGCCGACCGTGCTGGGCTGGGAGTTTCATGAGATGCAGTGGCGCGGGGATGCTGAAAAACTGGGCTCGCGGCGGGGCGATATCGAACGACTCTACTGCACCCCAACCTGGTCGGAGGCCCGCCAGATTCTGGAGCAGTATCAAATTCGCTATGTCGTTGTGGGCAACCGCGAACGAACAGCCTACGCGACCGGAAGTGCAGCCTGCCCGGCCGGGTTGCGGGAAACCAAATTTGCCTCCCACATGTCGGTCGCTTTTCAGCAAGGCAATGTCACCCTTTACGAAGTTTCCCTCACCGAGTAACGCTACGTTATGAATAAAAAACGAACTTTTGTGGATGTCTTTTTCTTTGCAGCTTTTCTTTTGGCCTTGGGCGTTCGCCTGATTCATCTCGGGGCAGAGCCTCTTTCCGACCTCGAGGCCGCTTCCGCTCTTCAAGCCCTGGATTTGTCCGGAGCGGGTGCCGGTGATGTTGCCCCTCAACCCGTTTATCTCGCTTTGACCGGGGCCACTTTTACCCTTTTGGGGCCGAGTAACTTTTTGGCCCGATTGTGGCCTGCCTTGGCCGGGAGTCTCTTGCTGTTGGCCCCTTACCTGCTGCGGAAGCGCCTGGGTCGTGAGGCGGCCTTGTTCCTCGCTTTTGGCCTGGCACTTGATCCTGGCCTGGTGGCCTTGTCGCGCCTTGCTGCTGGCCCGATGCTGGCGATCGGCTTTGGGGCCCTGGCCTTGGCAAGCATGTATCTGCGCAAACCGGCCTGGAGCGGACTCTTCATCGGCCTGGCGCTGCTGTCAGGCCCGGCGGTTTGGCTGGGATTGTTGGGATTGGGGATCACCTGGGGGGTGACGCGCCTGTTGGGGTTGTCTCTGGGACTGGAAACCGATTCAACAACGGAGGCCTCTGACCCCCCGGCAAGTTTCTCGCAGAGCAAACTGTCCACCTGGATCATCTTCACAGCCGGAACGTTGCTTCTCGTCGGTACCCTCTTCTTCTCTTTCCCGGCCGGATTGGGCGCTTTTGGGCGCTCACTGGCGACCTTTTTGCGGGGCTGGGGACTGCCCTCAGGCGTCCCTCTTGGGCAATCCTTGACCGCTTTGCTGGTCTTTGCTCCCTTGGCCTTGATCTTCGCTCTGGTGGCGTTGGCGCAACAGGGCTGGCGGAACGGTTGGCTCGTTTGGGCCTTGGCGGCCTTGCTCCTCGCCACCGTCTATCCGGCCCGAGGAGTTGGCGATGTTGCTTGGGCGATCCTGCCGTTGTGGGTGTTGGCCGGACGAGCCTTGGCGGCCCGTTACCGCCTTGACGATTGGAAGAATCCCACTTCGTGGGCCCTAGCTGCTGCTATCCTCGTTTTGATGGCATTGATTTGGCTGACCCTGGCGGGCATGTACTTTACTCCCATGGAGGGGCGCGGCTTGCGCTGGCTGATGATCGCCGGAATATTGACCCTGATCGGCTTGGTAGTTGTCTTTGTCGGCTTGGGCTGGTCGTGGCGGGCAGCCCGCGGAGGAGCGGTTTTGGGGCTCTTGATCGCGTTGGGGTTGTACACCGTTGCTGCAATGGTCGGGGCCAGTCAGGTGCGGCCCGGCAGCGCGGCGGAATTGTGGTACCCTTCCCCGGCGACGGGCCAGGCCAATTTGATGAGGGCCACTTTGCAGGATTTGTCCCTCCGAGAGACGGGCATGAAGACCGCTTTGGATGGAGCGGTTTTGGTTGATTCGCTCGCCCTGCGTTGGGCTTTGCGTGGTTTTTCCGAGATTGATTTTCGCTCTTCCCTTGGAGAACCGCCTCTCCCCTCGGTGGTGATTGCCCCCCTGGAAAGCGAATCCTCGGCTTGGACGGGAGCCTACCGCGGTCAAGATTTTGGCTGGCGAATCTATCCGGTCTGGCAGCGAAGTTTGCCTTCCAATTGGGTCGATTGGCTTGTCTTTCGAGACGCCCCGGTTGAAAAGGAATATGTCATCCTGTGGGTTCGCGGCGATCTTTTCTCGGACGAACCGGCCCAGGCGCAAGAAGATGCTGCTCAACCTGATTCGCCCTAGAAATGATTCTCTAACGGAGTTTGCATGAGTTTACCGAACACCATTGCTATGGACGGCCCGGCCGCCTCAGGAAAATCGACGGTTGCCAAACGGTTGGCCGACCGGTTGAACTATTTGTACTTCGATACCGGCGTGATGTATCGGGCCATTACCTGGGTTGCGTTGGAGCGAGAGAGCACCGTCGAGCAGGAAGCCGCGGTCACCCAACTGGCCGAAACGGTCCGGATTGACGTGCGCCCACCGTCCGAAGAGGACGGCCGTGATTGTGACGTCTTGGCCGATGGAGACGATATCACCTGGAAGATTCGTCGTCCGGAAGTGGACGCCAATGTCTCGGTTGTGGCGGCCTATCCCGGCGTACGGGAGGCGCTCACGGCCCAGCAGCGTCGCATTGGTCAACGTGGGCAAGTGGTCATGGTTGGACGCGACATTGGCACGGTCGTGCTCCCGGATGCGGATTTGAAGGTTTATTTGGATGCCTCCGTGGAGGAGCGCGCCCGCCGCCGCTACCAAGAACGCCTCGCCCGCGGCGATGAAATCGCTTTTGAAACCGTATTGGCGGCGATGAAAAAGCGCGACCAAATTGATTCCAACCGTGACGTGGCCCCACTGCGGGCCGCCAAAGACGCCGAGAGGATTGACACCGATCCTCTCGATATCGATCAAGTCGTCGCCAAAGTTCTTGCGTTGGTGCAAGCGGCATGAAAGCATATCGTCCACCACGTTATACGCGACTGACGCGCCCTGGATTACGGAGCGCCTTTCGAGCCTTTTTTCGGCTGTTTAGTCGAGTTAAAATTTGCGGACGCGAGCGCGTGCCTGAAAAAGGCGGCTATTTAATTGCCATTAACCATGTCTCTTTGTACGAAGCGCCTTTTGTGGTTTCGTTTTGGCCAACCGCCCCGGAAGTGGCCGGTGCGGCGGACATTTGGAATCGACCGGGCCAGTCTTTTTTTGCCCGCAGTTATGGCGGCATCCCCATTCACCGGGGGCAATATGATCGCCGTATGCTCGAAATGACTTTATCTGTGTTACGATCCGGATACCCTCTCATGCTTGCCCCGGAAGGGACGCGCTCTCACCAACCCGGCATGGGCCGGGCCAAGCCTGGCATTGCCTATTTGATGGACAAGGCCCAAGTGCCGGTTGTGCCCGTCGGCGTAGTCGGCAGCACAGAAGACTTTGTTCGGCGAGCCTTGCGTTTCGAGCGCCCGCCCATTGAAATGTACATTGGCGCTCCCATTCGATTTGCCCCTGTGGAGGGGCGCGGCCGCGCTCGCCGGGAAGCGCGTCAGAAAAACGCCGATCGGGTCATGGCGCATATCGCTGCTTTGTTGCCACCGGCCTACCGTGGTTACTATGCCGAGCAAGCCGACCAACTTCTTGATTCCGCGCTATAATAGTGAATTGCCCCCAAGGCGAAAAGGATCCCTCAACCAAAACTTTGCAGATAAATCATGTTCAAAGCGAAAGCACTTTACCCCTATAATCACCAAGCCTGGCTGTCAAACCGACGCATTTTACGCTTTTTGTTGAAGACAATCGGGTTTACCTGGCTGGTGAAACTCGATCGCATTGAAGGCCTGGAAAATATCCCCAATCAAGGTCCTGTGATCACCTTGATCAATCACATCGCTTTTGTCGATCCGCTGGTCATCGTTTATGTCGCTCGGCGAGATATCGTCCCTCTGGCCAAGATTGAAGTTTATAATTTACCTTTATTGGGCATTTTTCCGCGGCTGTGGGGCGTGATTCCCGTTCGGCGTGATCAGGTTGATCGCCGCGCCCTTCGCTGGGCGATGAGTGTGTTGAAAGCGGGCGAGAGCCTGCTCGTAGCCCCGGAGGGGACCCGCGGCCCGGCGTTGCAGCGGGGGAAAGAGGGTGCTGCTTATCTGGCCAGTCGTAGCGGGGCGGCGGTGGTCCCGGTAGCCATCGAAGGCACCGTTGGCTTCCCCGCCTTTCGTTTTTCCGAGCGCTGGAAACAGACCGGCGTGCGGGTGCGTTTCGGAGAGCCTTTTCGTTTCAAGTCAGGATTGGCTCGCGCCCGCGGCAGCCTCTTGCGCAAAATGACCGACGAAGCCATGTATGTGCTGGCCAATATGCTCCCCGAGAAACTCCGGGGTGTGTATCAAGACCTTTCCAAAGCGACCCAAGAAACCTTCGAATGGGTATAAGAAGTGCTATAATCTGGATTGATCAATTGGATTGAAGCGGACAATCTTATGACGCTGCTCTTGACGCTTTTCAACGAAACGCCCTTTTTCCTTTTACCCGCTCATTGGTCTGGATGGCTTGGGCTTATCCTTTGGGTGGGGATGATCGGATTCGCGCTCCTTGCATGGCGTCGTTATGGCAGCACATGGGGGCCAAAAGAGATCGGTGTTTTTATCCTCTGCTGTGTCGTTGCTCTGTTTGCTAGCTTTTTCTTGGGGATTCGCTTGCCGGCGTGGAGCAGGCTTCCGCTTCCGGGGGTTACCTTAGAACCCGGCGGGTTACCGCTGATGATTTTTTCGGCCTTGCCCTGGGTCTTGGCGGGGGGCTTTCTTGGGCCTGTTGCTTCCGTTGTCCTTGCCCTGTTCGTTGGGCTTGGTGTGGGCTATTGGGGCACGCATACCCTCTTCACAGCGCTTGAACTAGCCACCATGTCCGTTCTTTGGTCGGTGGCCATGCAGCAGCGCTATCGAACCTGGTTTTTTCGATCCTTGCGCCACCCGTTTGTTAGCGCCATTTTTCTGAGCCTGATCTCCCCGCTCCTTTTTGTGGTTAGTTCTCTCTTTTTTGTTGGCGGCTCACTGGCCATCCGTTTGGATTATGCCATCACAAACGTTGGTGCTTCCTCCCTGGCTGTTGCTGGCCCGGTTTTGTTGGCTGGCTTCATGGCAGAATTCTTCAAACTCGCTTTTCCGGCCCAATGGGGCGGACAATCTCCCTATCAACCCTCCCCCGCAGAAAAAAGCTTGGAAGTGCGTTATTTTCAGGTTTTTGCGCCTTCTTTGGTGTTCTTATTGATTGTCTTTATCGTTGGAGATTGGGTCATCGCTGGAAAAGCTGTTCGCCAGATTTTGAGGTCACACATGGCCTCATCCGCTGATGCTGTTTCCGAAAGCATACCCTATTTTCTCAATACCGGCCAAAATTTGATCGTCAAGATAGCCTCTGACCCCGAGTTGGATTTAAACTCGCCGGAGACTATTTCGCACGTGTTGGAAGACAGCCTCCGGATGGGTCCCTATTTTCAACATTTCTTGGTCTTGAATCAACAGGGGGAGATCATATTGAAGTATCCCGACGAAAATGTTCTTGACGCGCCGGCGACGCCTGAGGAAAACATCGGCATTGATATGGCTTTGAATGGCGTTCCAGTTCAGTTTTATACCCTGTCTCCAAGGGAAGATACGGAATCGGCTCAAATCTCTTTCTTTGGGGCCATCTCCACCGAAGAAGGGGGAAAAGGAGTCTTGATTGGGCGCACTGAACTTGTTTCCAATCCTTTTGCGCAATCCGTTTTGAGCGGTCTCGGCAGCGTCTCTGATGTGGGCGGTTTGGGGTTGTTGGTTGGCGATGATGGTACCGTTCTTTATCAATCCGCGGCCGACTTTGAGATGCAAACCTATCGTGGCGATCTCTCAGATGAAGCCGAATTTTATGATGGTGCCGCTCCTGATGGCACGCGTCAATTAATCCACTACCATCCCGTTGTGGGACAGCCTTGGGGGGTTGTGCTGATGACGCCTGCCAGGCAGGCCCAACAATTAGCCCTCAACATCGCCGCACCTCTCTTGGGCGTGATCTTGCTCCTGGCTGGGTTGGCCTTTGTGTTGATGCGCTTCAGTTTTGGGATAATGACTTCTTCTCTCAAGGGCTTGGCAGGAGAAGCCGAATTGATTGCTGAAGGTTATTTAGATCATCCAGTGGAGGCTGAAAGGATTGATGAGATTGGTCGATTGCGGAAAGCTTTCGAAAGGATGCGCCGTAATTTGAAGGCGAACTTGGATGAATTAAATCGCCTGTTGTCAGTTAGTCAGGGTGTTGCCTCCAATTTGGAACTTGAAGAAGCAATTAGACCTATCCTGGAGGCAGCTTTGTCATTGGGGGCAGACTCTGCTCGCCTTGTTGTGGCAAAGGATATCCTTCCGAAAAATGGAAAATCAGATAATGTGCCTATTGGTTTCGGTGATGGCAAACTTGCCACGCCGTATAGTCATTTTGATGATTGGATAATATCCTTGATGGAAACAAATGATCAAGACTGTCTCATTTTGGATAAAACTAACCAGCCCTCTTTGAGGGGTTTAGGATCTGATGCTCCTAAATTAGAAACAGGTATAGTTGTCGCGTTATGGCTTGATCAAACCTTTTTAGGAACTTGTTGGATCGGTTATGATCACCCTCATGAATTTACAGGCCAAGAGATCCAATTTTTAACTGCCTTGGCGAGTCATGCAGAAGTGGCGATAACCAACGCTCGTTTGTATATGGTGGCTGAAGATGAACGCGAGCGGGCAAAATTTGAACGCGAACGCTTGTCTGCAATTTTGCTCTCCACCCCTAACCCCGTGTTAGCTACGGATCAATACGGCCAGTTGCAATTAATTAATCCGGCTGCTTGCAAAGCTATTGATATTAAACCTAGGGAGAGCTTAGGCCGTCGAGTTGATCAGATCATTCCATACGAAGAATTGGTTGCTATATTAAGTCCGGTTAATCGTTCTGACTTATTGCGTATTTCTGATGAACAAGATGGAAATAAGAAGCTCGTAGAAATTCGCTTATCTGACGGACAAGTTTATGTGCCAAACCCTTCGTCTATCACGCTTGGAGGGAAAGTAATGGGGAGAGTTTGTGTATTACAAAATGTAACCCATTTCAAAAAATTGGATGATCTCAAATCCGAGTTTGTCTCACAAGTTAGCCACGATCTTCGTTCCCCACTAACGCTAATGCGTGGGTATGCTACGATGCTATTTCTGGTTGGCGATTTGAATGAAAAACAATCTGATTATATCGATAAAATTGTTATTGGTGTAGAAAATATGTCTAACTTAGTGGATAATCTACTTGATTTAGGCCGTATTGAAGCAGGTTTTGATTTGAAGCTGGAGAAGTTCAAGGTTGAAGATATCATTGATAGGGTATTTGAATTATTGAGTAATAATTGCCAAAGAAAGAAAATTCAACTTCATAAAAGTGTCGATGCTTTAGTTACGGCGGAAATTGAGGCAGAAAAAGCTCTTCTCCAACAAGCATTGTTCAATTTAATTGACAATGCTATTAAATACACTCCTGAAGGAGGAGACATTTGGGTCCGTGTGAAGCCTTGGAGAGATAAGGTGTTTTTTGAAGTTGAAGACACCGGCATAGGTATTTCTTCTTCCGATTTGCCCCATGTATTTGATAAGTTTTATCGTAGTCCAGACCGCCGATCCAAAAAAGAACAGGGAACAGGTCTTGGGTTGGCGATTGTTAAGTCAATTGTAGAACGTCATGGAGGTACGATTAGTGTTGAAAGTAAGATAGGCAAAGGTAGTGTGTTCTCGTTTAGGATACCTACTCGCCAATCGCAGTAGGAAACAGATGAATGAATTCGGTTGCTTAATTTGCATTACCCATTTAGGGAGTTGATCAGTATCTTCTCAAAAAAACGGGGAACATGTAGCCGATATTTCCAAATCTCGCTTTCACGGGGTCACGTTGTGCGCCTCTGGCGTGGAAACCCCGGCTACACATCTGTTTCCCCGAAATATTGAGAAGATACGTTGATCACCAGTCGAAATCCAAGGTCATAATCTCTATTAGCGGGAAAGTTCCAGTCACGGTATGTGACGCGAATCAGTCTTGATGGATAACTAAATGACCCGCCACGTAAAACGCGTAGAATATCACGATTTGCATTAAGGTTTTCGCGCCCATCATTTTTGCTGTACGGATACAAAAAACTTGGTTTAGAACGATCTTCTCCCCATAAACTACGCGTCCACTCCCAAACATTCCCACTTAAATCCATTACACCATAAGGGCTTGCGCCATGCGGGAAACAGCCCACAGCGCTGGTCATACCAACGCTGGTATCATTATAGTTTGCCCGATCGGGATCAGGTGTATCTCCCCAAGGATAACACTGATTCAAATCTCCTCGGGCTGCTTTTTCCCATTGTGGTTCTGTTGGTAAGCTAACCTCTTGGGTGTGATCTAGTTGTCCAGATGTTCTTAACTTGCTTGTCAGCCAACAGCAAAAAGCCAATGCTTCATACCAATTAACTCCAACAACTGGATGATTGGAAATGGAAAATGGTCGCCCAAAGTCTTTTGGTCCCATCACTTCTTTCTCTATTCGCCAAATCCAACCATCTTCCAACCAGTAATCTTTTTTGTCGTAACCTCCTGATTGAATAAAAGTATTATACTGAGCATTTGTAACCGGATAACGGCTAATTTGATAGGCATGCGGAATATTGTGTTCATGCTGCGGTCTTTCTTGTCTAAAAGCATTGTCATCATCATTAGCGCTACCCATTAAGAAGGAACCAGAAGGAATTTGGCACCAACTTATATCAGGTAAGCCATCCTCGTCCAAACCGATGCCAAGCCGTGAGTCGCCCAGATGACTTAATGCGACTCCAGCAGCAACCCGGTCGGTCGCTGGAAGAACTCCTGTCTCAAGAATATAAACTAGCCATTCTCGAACACGTTTTACTTTTTTCCAATTACGTCTGCTAATCTCATCCAAATTAGCCGTTTCCATCAGCGCTTGACCAGCCAAGTATGCACCCCAAATTTGCTTGGGGGTAGGCCTTTTTGTTTCCGATAGGTCTTGAAAACATAATTCTTCAACAAGCGACCAAATTGCCGAAGATGTTCCGCGAGCAGCTTTTGCGCCAGCTAATAGGGCAACTTCGCGCCAGCGATCAGGTTCTTTCAAGAATAGAACAGCAACTCGTTCGGGGTATTCGTGATCTGTAAGATAACAAGCAGCTAAATACTCTTGAAAAGTACGGTGGGGAAAAGTATATAAACCAGTCCCACGAGGTACCAATAAGCCAGCCCGAAAACTAAGATATTCAACTAGACGCTTAGGATTCACATTCGGGTTATTGCTTAACTGCATCAAGCCACTAATCAAATTGCCTTCGGGAATATCAGCGGTACCTATCATTTCAGCCTGTGCAGCGTGAGCTTGATACGCCAAACGATTGAGGAGATTTCGGACTTTATTACGATCAACTTTTAGCCACTCGGCCAAGCTAGGTTGTTGTACAACGACCTCTCCGTTAGCACCTCTTACAACCTTAGGGCGTTCCCACCAATCTAGCAAAGAAGCTACGGCATCGTTATATAGTTGTTCGCGTTTCTCAGGTAAACCTCCCCCACGCCAAGAATGCAAGCTGACCATCAGTGTTAGAAGCAGGGGCCGTTCAGCTAGAACACGTAAACGTTTATTGTTTGAAATAGCTCTATTCAGTAGTTCGGCTTGCCCATGGGCTTCATCTATGCTTATATCTCGATGGGAAGAAATATGTTCATACCAACGTCTAATGAATAGGCGAATCTGTTTCTGATTAAAAGGGGCTAATGATGTTTCTTCAAAACCATTTAAGCGCCAATTCTTGTTTTGATAGGCGTAAGTACGACTTGTCATCAATATCCGACATTTGTTAAAAGTCAATGCAAAATCTTCCACTGCCTCTTTCACTTGCGTGCGACGGTTATTTACTGCCGGCACTTCATCAAAACCATCTAATAATACTAACCCTCCTGTTTTGAGCAATTCCTGAATTAAGTATGTTTCTAATTCACCCAAAGCAGCTTTTTCTAATTCATGATTTATAAAGTTCCATAAATGTTGAGCTGTGGCCTTCTCCTGCGGGCTTGGGAGACCAAATGCAGCAAAATCTCGTAAGATAACCCGAATTGGCAATAATGCGCCGTGATCCCAACGCTGACGGTGAAATTCATTTTCCTCATCATGTTGTAGTACTGGCATTGTTAAATATTTAAGATTAATTTCGTTGTGCCCTAAAAGTTCTCCAGCCATACATAAAGCGACAAAATTGACGAAAGTGCTTTTACCACTACCTGGGTCCCCTAGTAGAACTAGGCGTTTGTGAAAATTAAGTTTCTCTAAAGCTGAAAGAAGATGGGTTTCTCCTTCATACTTTTCACCAACATTCACCCTTTGTTGAGCTTCAGGTGTCAATGTGTATAAAGCAGTATACAATGCACTTAAATTCAACTGATATTTAAATGCATCTGTTGCCTTGGGGTCAATACCAGCAAGAGAAAGGTGACTTGTAGATATAATTAGACGTCTAAGATACGCTTCTCGCAATGTTTCATGATTATCTTTTCTATCACCGTGATAATGATTCTCCCGCTTAGCTCCTGGCCCAAAAATATCTCCAAACACATCTCCTTCTAGCAACATAGCTTGCTGGCCAACAACTTTTACGTTTTCCCAGGCCTTTGATCTGCGCAGGGCAGACTCATAAGTCGTGCGGACATCTTCTCCGTACTCATGCAATAATTTGAGCAAAATCAAGGATTGATTGAGAATATCTTGAGCTTCGGCAATTCCAGCAAAATCTATTTTTTTCTGAAGAATAATTTGACGATCTTCAGATTCAGGTTGTTTCTCGACATCCTCAATAGCATTTTGTAAATCGACTTTATTAACTAATTTTCGGGAAATAAGTTCTTTTAACCCCTTATAAGCATCTTTTACCACCTGTGAAGCTACATCTTTAGATGCAGAAGCTGCTCCAACCGCTAGTGCAGTGGTAATAATAGTGATTGGGTCCATAATACCCTCCTTAAAACTTGAATCGGTTTTGGTTCATAACAAAGCTTGGAATAATGAAGTCATAACCGAAGCAAACAAATCACTACTGGCAATCATGTTTGCGATGGTCAGGAGATTAGGCCATGTCGATGCGCATACCTAGCCTTGCTGATATACTTGATCCAAGAAAAGCTAAAAGTCGCATTGAAAACGCTCTCCAAACCAAACTTTTCGGCTTTGACAAGTTGCTGAGAACCTTGCGGATGATGAGATGTGAGACCTATCAGGATTTATGCACTGACAGTAACATGTCGAGGAAGCAACATTTTGTCTATCTCGACTTCTATCCCTTCAAGTTCCTTCTCGATAGCGTTAGCAGCATATCCCCAATCTTCTGGAATCGCTGCATGTTTGGGGATCTGTCCATACTTTTTGTAAAAATACCGGCCTGCATTTTTGACCGCCTGTATCGGGGCAGCCCCCTTTTCATCTTCGAACCATAGCATGCATTTTTCCGTATTGTTCATTAACGAATCCTTAAAGATTCTTGATTGTTGTCCTTGTATCTTCTCAAAAAGCTGGGGGGAAGCCTGGGACATGTCACTCTCGCCGGAGGCGTGCCGTTGGCAAGGGAGTGTGTCCTAGCAAAAAACGCTAGGGTGAGCGACCGAAGAGTCTCCCTCTTATGAAAATGGGAGATTCTTCGAGTTGCCGTAGGCACGCATGGCGAAAAGCGCCCTCAGAATGACACGCTTGAGACTTTGCCCCGTTTTATTGAGAAGTTACTTGTCCTTTTGGTAAAAACGCGTGCTACCGAACTATAGTGATGCTACTACTACTTCTCCCCTATATATAGCGTTTCAATCCATGTGAAATTTCAGGGGTCAACGCGGAATAGTGGGGTGCTTAGAGTAAATTATACTCCACCGACCCATGTACAGTGCTTTCGCTTTTGACCACCCTATATATGCGGTGGTCATGCAAATCGGGTCGGGATTACCCCCCTATATTTCACGAAGAGCCCTAAAAATTTTCATTTTTGACGTTTAAGTACTGGCAATCCTGATCGTTTTGTTTCGATAACCTTGTAACCTCGAGGTATTTTGTTTAAAGCACCATCGCGTATGTCACTTGCAAAGTAATAGATATCTTGCTTTTTCCCCCCCTTTAAAGTTACTAATTTATGGTGTAAGTAATAAATTTTTCCTGCTGAATTTATATATCTATATGCTGACATATTTAACTCCTAGTGAACGAATTTTGGTTGTGATAATTTTGACTGATCAAAAAGGTACAATCGTGTCGGCCGACCTTACATAAGGTTTCAATGTAGATAACGACATATAGTTGACTTTCGCGTTTGCCTCAGTTCGAGGGTAGGAAATAGTAGTGTTTCAATCTCACGTCGGTTTATGGCGCATTTGTTCATCTTTATGGGTTACTACCATCTCTGTTGATTTGCATCGTTTTAATCATTCGTTTGACTAGATTCGTGAAAATATTATGTTGATAACCAGATAGTCCAGCTAAAATGTATATTGTCATTGGGGATGAAATTTCTTCGCTTTGGACGATAGAAAGTGCGCCTGTACTAACAAACAAGTAGGTTATCGCCCCCATAGCTGTACCAAGAAATGGGCTGGCATAATACCACCAGGTGTGTTGCTTTGAAAAATCTTGGTATTCTGAAAAATGCTTAACCAAAGGTAATAACGCTCCAATCGTACTACCGATGCCTCCCCAAATCATACTGCCAATTAGGTAAGTTGTGTAAGAAAATTGTGGGGCGAAAAGTTTTTCCGCCATCATTAAAAGGATTGTTGTTAAGCTGACAAACCAAAATCCAAGATAGACGAATATAGGAAGAATTATTGTTCGGCCCCATTTTTCTAGTTTGAGGCTCAACTGTACTCTATATTCTACCTCATTGATATGACGTTTGGCCTGTTCATAGTTATCCTTGCCAGCCATGAGTTGTTCTTGAGCCATTTGAATACGATCCAACAGAGGTTGGGCGATGTATAGCGTAGTGATATGCTTGTTCACATCTTGCTGAGCTTGATTGGCACGCGCCCATAGGTTGACAATGTCTCTATCGCTGACAAAGGGAAGAACTGCCTCTCGTGTTTCGGTCTCAGAATCTTTGGCAGATTCCCTGGAGAAGAGTATGGCAATTTCTTCCATGTCGTCTTCCCTATGGGTAGACATGCCCCCGTCTTCCATCTCTTCTGGAAAGTTTTGGTCTCTTGAATGGTCTTCAGCTTCCTCGCTAGGTTGTTCTGATGAGGGCGAAATAGTTGGTGTCTCATCGTGCAGTTGTTCAACATCTTTTTTTGAGATTTCCAAAGATGATGCTTTCTTAGTAGAGCCATTGTTTAGGTATCTAGTGAGGGCCTCACGGTCTTCCTCTGTAAAATCAAGGAAAACATCAGGGTCGTCCTGAGATGTTTCTGGTTCATGTGAGTCTTCCTGTGCTTCACTTTTGCGGGTTGACTCTGTGGATATGGCTTCAGAAGCTGCCTTGTCTTGAAGCGCTGTCTTAGATTTTCTTTTACTATTCTCGGTGGAATCGAATGATCCCCTCTCAGATAATTTGGATTTGAAATCTTTGATTATATTCTTATTGTTTTCTGATTCATTGGTCATTTTTGCAGGACGCTCATCTGAAGAAATATCTTGGATGTCATCAAAAGGCGATCCTCTTTCAGGTATCATTTCTTCTCCAATTCCTTCGATGGGATTTTTGGTTAGACATGGTTTAGCTCCTTAGCAAGTAATTGATACGTTCTTGCATTGGTGCAAGGTGAGAAATTGCATGCCGACTCCTGCCCAAAGATATATAAGATGGATTATCGCGTAGCATGCCTTAGGACAATCAACAAATTGGACCACCCGCTTCTATTTCCAATCGGCAAGGTTATTCATCTGGTTGGCCCATCGTTTCGTTCCAAGCTCTTTTTTGGGCTTAGCTTTCGCCATGCTCAAATACTTTTTCAAATGCCAAATTTTATTCCTGATTTTGTTTTTCTTCGCCACCTATTTCCAGCGCTTTGAGCATCCGCTTGACCAGATCGGTGAAGATGTTGTGCTGGTACCCGGACAATCCGGCCAGGATGTAAATGATCATAGGGGAAGAAATTTGGCCCCCGGCGGTGATAGAGAGCGCCCCAGCGCTGACAAACAGATAGATGATCGCACCCATGGCCACACCCACAAATGGACTGGCGTAATACCACCAGGTGTGTTGTTTTGAAAAATCTTGATCTTCGGAGAAATGCTTGATCAAGGGAAGTAAGGCGCCAACGATGCCACCGATGCCTCCCCAGATCATGCTGCCACCCAGGTAAAAGGTGTGGGAATATCCCGGGGTAAATAGTACCTCTGCCCAAGCTAAGAGCAGGACGATCAGGACCAAGAAGAAGGCCCCCAGGTAGACAAAAAGGTAACGGATCAACGATCGACCCCATTCATCCAACTTGCGGTTCAATTGCACCCGGTATTCCACCTGATTGATGTGACGTTCGGCGTCTTCGTAGTTTTCTTTGCCGCTCATGAGCTGCTCACGCGCCTTTTGGATATGATCTAGTAACGGTTGGGCGATGTACAGGGTGGTGATGTGTTCGTTGACGTCTTTTTGGGCCTGATTGGATCGCTTCCAAAGATTGGACATATCTTCATCTTTGATCAGCAGCTTAAGCATTTCTTGGCTTGCATCCGGTTTGGGGCCTTCGCTGGGTTGGAACAGATCTGCCGGTATCTCGGGGCCAGGGGCTTCGTAGACAGCCTCGGAAAAGAATTCGGCGATTCTTTCAAGGTCGTCTTGGTGGGTGGACATGCCGCCGTCTTTCATCCCTTCTGGCAGGGGCTGCTCGGTTGGGGCGGCCTCAACGGCTTCGGTGGGCAGATCGGATAGGGTGAAGGCGTTGGCGGCGTCTCCGGCCAGCGATTCGGCTTCTTCTTCTGAGAAGTCCCATGGGGTCGCTTCGGTGGCAAATCTGTCGGCCACATCACCGATGAGGGCTTCACGTTCCTTCTCGGGGAATTCGAAGAAGGCTTCGGAGTCGGCTTCGAAGGGTTCCTCCGCTTGCGAGTCTGTCAGAACTTCGCTGTCGTGGGCGGCCGTTGCCGGTGGGGCTTCGGCGGTTTCCTCAAGCTGGAATCCTGCCTCGGGGCTGTCCGCGCCCCCTTCGAGGGAGTCGAGCTTTTCAGCCTCATCAGCGGAAGATTCTGGTCTCGCGGTTGATGCCTCCACGGTTTCCGCTTCCATCGCGATGTTTTCAGGGGGAGAGTCCTGGTCTGCCATCTCTTCGATATCATCAAAGGGAAGTCCTCGTTCGGGAATCATCTCTTCACCTTTTCCTTCGATCGGTTTTTGGGGGTTTTCGTTAGGCATGACTCACCTCCTTGGCGAGTTGTTGATAAGCTTTGGCGACGGGGCTTTCGGGCGCGTAATCGAGGCTGCTTTGACGCATGGCGGGAGCGGTGGCGGTGGTGTCGTCGTAGGGGATGATGGTTTGGAAGGTTTTGTTTTTGAAGACGTTTTTCATCTCCCGGAGGGCTGCTTTGGCGTGGGGCGATTGGGTGTGCACCATGGTGGGCAGCACGCCCAGGAGCTTGAGGTTGGGGTTGAGGCGCTCGCGGATCAGCCAGACGGAGTCGAGCAGTGAACGCACGCCGCGCATGGAAAGGTAGTTGGCCGCCACCGGGATGAGCAGTTCTGTGGCGGCGACGAGGCCATTGACGGTGAGCAGGCCCAGGTTGGGTGGGGTGTCTATCAGGATGAAGTCGAAGGGTTGGCGAGGGGGTTGGAGGCCTTTTTTCAGACGCGAGGTGCGGTTTTGAAGCTTGTAGAGTTTGTATTCGGCCGCGGCGAGCTTTGCGTTGGCCGGAGCAATGGCCAGTTGGTTGGTGGTTTCCCACAACACGTTGGTAAAGTTGGTTTCGGGATCGAGGAGTAGATTGTAGGTGGATGGTTGTACTTTGTAAGGGTCATAGCCCAGGCTGATGGTCAGTGCGCCTTGCGAGTCCAGATCGATGACGGCCACTCGCTGGCCTATTTTTTCCAGGCCAGCGGCCAGGTTTACGACCGTGGTGGTTTTGCCTACACCGCCTTTTTGATTGGCAATCGCGATGATTCTCTCCATAAGTTGAGTATATTTGAATTTGAGGGATTCGTCAATTGATTGTTGTGATTGTGTGCCCTCAAATGTTGTCAAGAGCGTTGTGACATCCCTCATGGTCGGCAACGGGGACGTTGCCTAGATCGGACGTTAATTGATCTAGCCGGCGTACCCCCTGCCCAAAGGGCACGCAGAGCGACGGCATGCTTCGCGATCATCGTCGGCGTTTCCCATGTGCTCAAGGCATGCCGTCTGACAACTCTTGCGCGCACACGTTGTGATTTGGGTGTCCGTGTTAAACCAAACAGGACAGAGCTTTTCGGCTCTGCCCTGTTGCTTCTTTGGTAAGGGCTTATTTTATTTCTTCGTTGTAATAGTTGTTGCCTGGATCGGGGTCGTTGAAGCCGGGGAAGACTTCGCAGCCGACGTTGTATTCGAAGACGCTGGTGTCGAGGTCGAGGCCGGTGGGGAAGGACTGGGTCTCGCCGGGTCGCATGCCCAGGGTGACGCTGAATTCTACCTGGTCGCTGGGGCCGACTTTGTTGGTGTTCTTGTCCATGCTGTCGAAGCCACACAGGAGATCAACTTTTACTTTGTTGAGGGTGCCCGGCCCGTGGTTGGTGACTCGGACGTGGAATTGGCCGTGGGGCTGGTTGCCGGGGTAGATGTCGGTCACGGCGACGTCGGTGGTCCAATCTTCACCTTGGCCTTGCTCGCTGCCGGGCCCGCCGGCGCATTCGCTCTCAGGAGGGCAGTCTTCCTCAGGGTGAGGTTCGCCTTCTTCGTGGTGTTCCTCTTCGAAGTCAG
Source organism: uncultured Anaerolineales bacterium (assembly GCA_964544065.1). Lineage (GTDB taxonomy): Bacteria > Chloroflexota > Anaerolineae > Anaerolineales > UBA11858 > JAYELX01. The sequence continues at coordinate 19,387 of CAZJBA010000029.1, forward strand.
GGTCTTCCTCGTGATGCGGTTCGCCCTCTTCGTGGTGTTCCTCTTCGAAGTCTGGGTCTTCCTCGTGGAAGGGTTCTTCCTCTTCATGGAAGGGTTCTTCTTCCTCGAAGTGTTCCTCTTCCTCGGGACGGGGTTCTTCTTCAAAGGATTCTTCTTGGTAGCGTGGCTCTTCGTATCCCTCGTTCTGGATCACGTTGGCCAGGTTGCAGGCCAGGGAACTGAGCACCAGGGCGACGATGGCCAGGTAGGGCAGGTACTTGCGGTAGGATCGAGTTTGCTTTTTCATGATTAGCTCCTTTTGGAATAATTTGTTTACGCTTGTACCTCTTTTGTCGCAGGAGCTATTGGAAAAGTAACATCAGTTTTTGGAATCAATGGTATTGGCTGTTTTTTACGATTGACACAGATGAATTAGATCAATGTTGATGTTTTCACTCCAAACTGCCATTCCTGCCTAATTTCAGGCAAGAATGGCAGTTCTTGATCTCTTTTGCCTCAATCTGTGTTCATCTTATTCATCTGCGGTTACCCCCATTACTATCCCCTCGATTTGACTGGCCTGGCGGAGCAACGCAGCTATCTCGTCATTGCGACAATATATCAAGTTTGCGTGAACGCATCCTCCAGCGCCTGGATCAAATCCCCCGGTGTTCCTATTCGGAATGAAAGTTTGGAATCTAGATCAGTATTCAAAAAGTGGGTTTTATCATGGGTGATAAACCAATCTGGTTCAGCGCTCATCGCTTCGGCCAGAACACGGGCATCAGGTTGATAGGAAACGATGGTTTTAGCCTGTTTGACGAAATTGCTTGATGATTCGGTTGCGGTCTCTACCCTCCCTACCTCTAAAAGATATGCCAAGGTTGGTAGCGATTCCGACACTTTGCGCCGAACCACTTGCTCGCATTCCCGGAGTACATTTCGCCCGATGATGAGTTGAAGCATCCCCGCCTCTCCAAGCCTGAAAAGCTTGCGGGCGCCGCCCGTTTCCGAAAGGACAGCGGAGAAAATCACGCTGGTATCCAGGAAAACTCTATGTGTTCTTTTCGTCATACTCAGCTCGAACTTCGCGTAACGTGGTCAACATCGATTCCAAAGATTCTCCTGAGTCTTGCCATTTCTGGGCAAGCTTGTCCGCAGCGTCATCAACCCGGGAGCGGCGTCGGCTGATCACAAATACGTTGTCGGTTAGTTCGATCAAGTTGAGAATTTCACCATCGCTAATATTTTTCTGATCACGCAGTTCCTTGGGGAAGGTGATTACGCCGCGGCGGCCTACTTTGACTTGATAAGTGTTGGTCATCTTGTCTCTCCTGAAATTCAGTTTATCCGTTTGTCAGTATAACGGATATGGCGATTGGGGTCAAGTTTTGGGATGGTCATGTTGTCCTACTCGTTGCGCCCCATGAACCATCCCAAATCTGACACCTGATTCCCTGATCCCTGACACCCTACCACTCTCGTAATTGACTGGCCCGGTCAACCAGATCGGCGAATTCAGCCACCTCTTCATCGCCGCGCAAGGCTGAAGAAACGCTGTAGGCGTAGTCGGCCAGTTGATGCAAACTGGTCTCCCCCGCCCAGGGACTCTGGCGCAGGATCTCGGCGAATTGGGCCGCGGTGACGGCCAGTTGGTAGCGGGCCGAGGCCTGGCTGTAGCTGGAAGCCAGATCCCAAGTGTTGAGGTTGCCGTTGATCTCGGTGACCTTGTGCGTCTCGGGGTTTTCCCAGCGCATCTGTACCGTGGCAAGCCGCCCTTCGGCGCCGGGGTGGAGCATCACGGCGTACAGGGCGGTGACGCTGTGCCCGGCCCCGATCTCGCCGGCATCGACAGCATCATTGCGGAAGTCCCGGTCGGCCACATCGCGGTTCTCGTAGCCGATCAAGCGGTAATAGGCGACCACATCGGGGTTGAAATCGACCTGAATTTTGGCGTCCAGGGCGATGGCTTGCAGCGTGCCGGTCAGCTTCTCGACGAACAATTTCTCCGCCTCGGTCAGGGTATCCACATAGACGTAGTGCCCGTTGCCGTTGTCGGCCAGTTGCTCCATGAGCACATCGTTGAAGTTGCCCATGCCAAAGCCGACCGTGGTCAGGGTGATGCCCGTCTCCACGTAGCTGCGGATCGTCTCCAGGATTGCGTCCGGCCCGGTGGCGCCGACATTGGCGACGCCGTCGGAGCACAGGATCACCCGGTTGGTTGTGTCGGGCCGGTAGGCTTCCCAGGCCAGTTCGTAGCCCAGGCGCAGCCCCGCCTCGGCGTTGGTGGCGCCCTCGGTGCGCAGGCTGTAAATGGCGTTCAAAATCGTGTTTTTATCCCCTGCGCTGGTTGGCCCCAGCACGGTGCGGGCCTCCGAACCGTAGACCACGATGGCGACGCTGTCGTTCCGGTCGAGATTCTCCACCAGCATTTCCAGCGATCGCTTGACCAGCCCCAGGCGGTTTTCCATCTCCATCGAGCCGGACACATCGATCACAAAGGTCAGCGTGGCTGGTTTGCGAGCATAATCTGGGATTTCATAACCTTGCACGCCAAAGCGCAAAAGGTAGGAGCCATCCCGGTGGAAGGGCGAAGGCGCGCCGTCGGCGTAGAGGCCAAAAGCGACATCGCGGGGCTTGGGATAGCCCATCTCGAAAGAATTGACGAACTCCTCCACGCGCACGGCTTCGGCGGGCGGCAGGTAGCCGTCGTTGATATAGCGGCGGGCCACGCTGTACGAAGCCGTGTCCACGTCCAGGGCAAAGGTGGAAAGGTGGTCTTCGTAGGTGTCCACGAAGGGGTTGACGCCGTAATCTTCAAAATAATTGTCGGCAGGAGGCGGCGCGGTGGGCAGGGGATGGGCGCCTGATTCTTCCGCCGCCAGCCCCTCGGCGGATTCCATTCTGCCGGACGCGGTGGGCATGGGCGTAGCCATCGGCTGTTGGGCGATGGGTGGCGCCGATGTGGGCTGATTGGGACTCAACGGGGCCGGAGCCTCTTTTTCGACCTCCTCGGCTGGTTCCGGTCGTGTGACCTGTTCCTCGTCTTCGACCACCGGGGCGGTGACCTCCCTTTGGGGCAGGGCTTCTTCGGCCAAGGGGGCGAGCACACAGGCACTGGTCACGAGTACAAAACTCAAGGCGATCAGGGTCAGTCGTTTGGCGTTCATCTTTCTCTCCTTTTGGTTGGATGGCGGATACGTGATGATTAGACGCTCATCGGAACCAAAAAGT
>CAZJBA010000030.1:0-22151 GCA_964544065.1 uncultured Anaerolineales bacterium
GCTGTGTCTCCTGACCAGCCTCGAGATGTGGCTGTGTCTCCTGACCAGCCACCTTGCTCTGACCGCAGATCTCCACATCAGCGATCTACATTTTTTTTCCAAGCTGAGGGAGACCTTCGGTCCCTTCGGGTGCTCGGTCAGTGCCCCATGCCCGAAGGGCACGCATGCCGTAGGCACGCCGTTGGCGAGCGAGCGACGGCATGCTTCGCGAAGACGATTCGCACAACCCAGGAAAACTTCCTATGAAACCAAAATTTGCCATCATCACATTGTTACTTGCCTTGTTGCTGAGTTCGCTTGCTTGTCAAGCCATCACAGAGCTAACATCCACCACCACGCCGGTTCCCTCACCAACGGTAGCCCCCACCCCCTTGCCTGCTCAACCGGTCAAACCGGGAGTGGACCACCCGGACGAACCGGTTTTCATCAGCGGAGAGATTCCCTTCACCTCCCCTTTCTTCCTGGATACGCTCTCGGAAGCCTTTGTCATGCTCGAGGATCAAGGCGGATTCATCCAACGCGATCTCGAATTCGAATTTCGGCTGGAGGGGCAAACCATCGGCCCGGTGGAACAAATCGACGACGAAACGCTGGCCTATCAACTATCGCTGCCGGCCATCCCTCAGGGCACCCCTTTCGACCTGGATAACGACGGCGTGGAAGAGGCAGGCGTGCAAGTGTTCGCGGTGGCTTACTGGTCGAACACCTGGGACGGCCCCTTCTTGGAAGAACGCGACGGAACTGGCTGGTCAACCGCCTACGCATCCACGATCACCGACGTCGATCGGGACTACGAGATCACCGGCGGCGTGTTGATCGTCTGGTCACCGGACGACGAGCAGAGCTTCCCGACAGGCTTTGGCCCAGACAACAAACTTTTCACCGATGATGATCCCGCCGCGCCCATCCCGGCAGGCTACAACATCATCTACCTTGACGAGCAGCCTTTCCGGGTAACCAAAGAAGCCCAACCTACGATCGATCTGATCGAGGGCGCCACGGCGGTCACGGACTACACCGAGTTGGATTACACCCAAGCGTTCGAGCAATTATTCGAGCAAGCCTCAACCGAGTACCCCTTCACCGAAGACAAAAACGTCCCTTGGCAAACTCTCTACGATCAATATGCACCTCGGGTGGCCGAGGCGCAAAACGATACCGATTTCTTTTGGGCGCTGAAGGATTTCAGCCTGGAAATTCCTGATGGACACATTGGCGTCTCGTTCAACGACATGGTCGCTCAAATATTTTACGAGAATTACGGTGGCAGCTTCGGGATGATTCTAGTTGAGTTGAGCGATGGGCGCGTCCTGGTGCAGGAGATTTTCCCCGACACCCCGGCGGAGCGAGCGGGTTTGGAAGCGGGTACCGAGATCACCCACTGGCAGGGCCAACCGATTGGAGCAGCTATCGAGGCCGTGGAGCCTTTCTTCGGGCCTTACTCCACCGGCCATCATCGCCGCCTGGAGCAGCTTGTCTTCCTCACCCGCGTCCCGCCCCGTGACAAGGTGACCATCACCGTCGCCGATGACGACGGCGTTTCAGAGGAGATAACCCTCCAAGCGGAGGTCGATTACGACTCGCTCTTCGAGTGGATTCCCTCCCTGCGAGTCGACGAACTTAGCCCGCCCCTGGTGGGAGAGATTCTAGAGCCCTCAGGCTTAGGCTACATTCGCATCAACACCTTCTCTGACGACTACAATCTCAGCGCCCAATTGTGGAATCACTACCTCGACCGCTTGACCAAAGCAGAAGTCCCGGGCCTAATTTTGGACCTACGCGTCAATGGCGGCGGCAGCATGGGGCTGGCGAATAACTTTGCGGGTTATTTCTTCCAAGAGGAAACCCTGATCTCGAAACACTTCTACTACAACCACCATCTGGAAGAGTTCGAGGAAAAAGAACCCCCAACCCGCATCGAGCCTGGGCCATCCTATTTCGATGCTCCTATTGCCGTGCTGGTCAGCCCCTATTGCGTCAGCGCCTGTGAAGGCTTCAGCTATGCCTTGAGCCAGCGAGAGAACAGCACCATTGTGGGCCATTTCCCCACCGCGGGCGCCTATGGCGAAGTGGGCCGGGGACAGTACGACTTGCCGGCCGATCTATCGATGCAATTCCCAACCGGACGACCGGAAACCCCGGCTGGCGAATTGCTCATTGAGGGGACCGGCGTCATCCCCGATATTTCGGTATCCGTCACAGAGGAAAGCGCGCTGGGGCAGGTTGATACCGTTCTTGAAGCCGCGGTGGAGGCCTTGCCGTGATCAGACATCAGGAATCAGAGACCGGGAATCAGAGGTCAGTTGGCAGTAAATGTCAATTGGATCCGGCTCCGAAGCCCGTCCCCGGGCTTCCCGTGTTGCGTAACAAATTGCCCCGCTCGGTTGCGCCAGCGGCGTGCCCTACCCAAGGGCATGCACAGCACGGCAAAACCTTCGCTATCCCTGCAATTCGTGTCGGGTAACTAGTATCCTGTTCGCTGTACCCCCATCAACAGCTTTTATTCGTCGATTTTCTCGATTTGCGAGACCTGCACTTCCATGGGGACGATGCGCTCATCCCCTAGCATCTTCAACAAGACTCGCACTCGCTCCTGGCCCGATAAGCGGGTGTCAAACAAAGCCTGGTACCCGGCAAAAGGCCCAGCCTCGATTCGGACCGGATCGCCTTTTTTGAGCCCGTCCAACACCTCACCCCCAGCTTCGTTGATGCGCTTGAGTTCTTGCTTTAAAGTGTGAACAAAATGATCAGGAACGGGAGCAGGCACACCGTCAAAGGAAACGAGTCCCAAGGTGTGCGGCATCCACCTCAACGTAGAAAGCCCGATTTCATCCAAATCAACATGCACAAACATATAGCCGGGGAAGTAGGGTTTTATCTTGCGGGCGCGCGGATTGACCGGATGAACTCGAATACGTGGGTAATAGCCTTCAATTTTCTTACTGCAAACCTGGCGCCATACGACATTTTCTTTTCGGGGTTTGCTGCGCAACACGTACCATTTCATACACATAGAGATTACCTGTAACAAAGAATGTTTCCGATTCTGATGTTTTTGTGGTTATCCTCTTCGCAACCGAATGATGGACTTTAAAAATTTAATTCGGTAATAAATGAAACTTCCAAATACTTGCGACTGAAGTCGTGCGTAGGAGCTTCGCTGAGCGTCCACCTGCGTGGACTCAGCCGCGTCGATGAAGATCGACCTTCGGCGACAGCCCCAATGGGCGCTTTTCCCAAAGGGATGCCTACGGCTCCGACAGTTCCTAAGCAAACCTATTGTAGTCAAGCGAGAGATTATCTGCAAGGACAACGGCAAATTCAAATCCAGCGCCAATATGGACAACAAAAATGTCTTCTCATGAAATCAGGGGCAATCGATTGTGCCCCTGCGGGCACACCAAATGGGTGTGCTCTGCCACACGGTGTGCGCCCATCTGGCGTGCCCTCGCTCGCCAACGGCGTGCCTACGGCATGCGCGCCTCCGGCGGGGCAACACCGTGTGGCTTCGCGAAAATCGACCCTGGTCTACGAAACCAATGTTTCGACTTCGCTCAACACAGGCTCTTCGCCAGTTGAAAATCCAATCCACGAAGAGCCTGTGCTGAGTGCGCGAAGCATGGATTTTTCGGGCCGGGTTCTTTTATCCATACCTTGAACAATTACAAGAAACCTACCCAAACGCAAGCAACAATTTGTTGTATAATCTGACTGTAAACCTGATCATTAAACCAAATTCATAAAAAATACAAAACGCTATGCCCCCTGAAACGATTGGACGCTATCAAATCATTGAAGAGCTTGGCCGTGGCGGAATGGCAACCGTCTATCACGCCTACGACCCCAGCTTTGAACGTGATGTCGCCATCAAAGTGCTGCCCCAAGCCTTTTTGCACGATGAACTCTTCCGGGCGCGCTTCGAACGTGAAGCCAAGACGGTGGCTGCCCTCGAGCACTCCGCCATCGTGCCCGTGTACGATTTTGGCGAAGAGAGTGGCCAACCCTATATCGTCATGCGGATGATGAAAGGCGGGGATTTAAATCAAAAGCTCGAAAAGGGGGCTCTTACCGTCGAAGAAGCCGCCAAAATCGTCATCAACCTAGCCTCAGCTTTAGATGCGGCTCATGCCAAGGGGATCGTTCACCGCGATCTCAAACCGGGCAACATACTTTTCGACCAATATGGCAACGCCTTACTCTCCGACTTCGGAATCGCCCGCCTGACCCAGGGAAGCCACACGCTCACGGGAGAGAACATCATCGGCACACCAGCGTACATGAGCCCCGAACAAGTCCAAGGAGATGAAGAGCTCGATGGCCGCAGCGACCTATACGCTTTGGGCATTCTCTTCTATCAGATGCTCATCGGCGAAACGCCTTACCAGGCCACCACACCGGCCAAAGTGATGATGAAACACATCCTCGAACCGGTGCCAAGTTTTTCCCAAGTCAAGCCTGACTTATCTCCCTTGGTCGAACGTTGGCTGCAAAGAATCTTGGCCAAAGACCCAGACGAGCGCTTCGCCACAGCAAACCAAATGGTGGAATCGCTCCAATCCGCTTTGCAAGGAAGAACCCATCCAACCCTGACAAGTTTGCCGGATCGTACAGCCTTGCCTAAAACGCAAGTGGCAAAACAAGCAGCCACTTTACTCGAAGACTACCCAGACGACCAAGCTGTGGGAACGCAACCTCCCGGCCGTACCAAACCCAAACGCGCCTGGCTGCCTTTTGTGATCATAGGATTCGTAATTATAGGCATTGGAGCGCTTGCCATTTTAGGGTTGGCCTTCATGGGCTACCAAGGCTCGGGCCCTCTGGCCATGCTGGCATCCCCCACCCAACCAAACACGGCTACCCCAGCGCTGCCCACCGCGTCCCAGCCTCCACCGGCTAGCGCCACCCCCGGGGTCGCCGTCGCGGCCCCCTCCGCCACGCCGGAACAAGCATCATCAACGGAAACGCCACTCCCTGGGAGTGAGATTCCAAGCCCCACCGAGACCAATCCGCCCGACGTCTTGACCACTGGTGGCGCCGATAAAATCGCCTTTCTCAACGCCAACGACATCTGGCTGATGAACGTTGACGGCAGCGACCTGGAACAATTAACCAGCGACGGCACCGAAAAGCACAACCTGTCCTGGAGCCCGAGCGGAGACATCCTGGCTTTCATCTCCGGAAAATGCGTGCACTATATCGAGATCGAATCTGGCCGCCAAGACATCATCTCATGCTTCGAAACCGCCGAACTGCTTGAAATTTTCGAGATTTCGCCCGATGAAACTCAGGTGGCCATCAGCCTGAACCGAGAATTATATCTGGTTCCCTACGATCTCGACCTGCTCCAAGAGGCACGCTACCACACCGATTTGCGCGAGATCAGTGAATGCCCCGGATTCGCTCCCCTGAAGACATTCAATGGCTCTGACGTACCGGCCAAATTTGCCAAATGGTCCCATGACGGAGAACGCCTGGCTGTCATGCACCTGGCCGCCCAAGGGGGTCTCCAAGTCGATCTGATCCGCATCTTCGAGGTCGGAGACTGCCAAACCAACCCCCGCCGCCTGGACGAGTTCCCACCCCCACGCTTCAGCGTAGACAACTACGACGAAACCCCCTACCTGCAAAACTTTGGCCACGACGGCGGTTTTCTCTACGCCCTGACCAGCTACACCCGCAACGACGGATACGGCCACCTTTACCTTTACAACGCCGATCTGCACAAAGCGGATACCAAGGTCAACCCCCTCAACGGCGATTGTTGTTACCGCGATCCATCCTTCAGCCCGGATGGACGCTATCTCATTTTTGCTTTCCAGCCATACGAGGTTGGCGCAACAGCCGAGCTCTATTTGATTCCCTACGGCACCATCGGGACAGGCGCAAATTATGAACCTTTGCCATTACCCGACGATTTCTTTTCGAACCCCAAAGGCAACCCGCAACCCGTTCTACGACCGGCCAACAACGTGACCTCACCATGAAATTTCAACGCGCCTCCGGCATCCTGCTGCACCCGACCAGCCTGGCCGGGCCCTACGGTATTGGCGACCTCGGCCCGCAAGCTCACGGCTGGGTCGATTTTCTGGCCGAATCTGGCTGCGGCCTGTGGCAAGTGCTCCCCCTGGGCCCAACCGGGTACGGAGATTCGCCCTATCAGTGCTTTTCTGCCTTCGCCGGGAATCCGTATCTGATCAGCCCCGATCTTCTTTGGGAGGATGGCTGGCTTGATTCGCAAGACCTGGAACAGCTTCCCCCCTTGCCGGATGAGCGCGTTGATTATGGCGCTGTGATTCCTTTGAAGCTGGCTCTGCTCCGACGCGCCTATGCCCGTTTCCGGGCCGAATCCCGCCCTGAAACCGAAAAAGACTTCCAGGCGTTCCGGACTTCCAAATCGGATTGGCTGGATGACTTCGCCCTGTTCATGACCATCAAAGAGACTCAGGAGGGTCAACCTTGGGTGGATTGGCCCGCTCCACTGCGCGACCGCCATCTCGAGGCACTGGCGGCCTTTCGGCAAGACCACCACGATGAGATCGAGCGCCAGGCTTTCTGGCAATTCCTTTTCTTTCAACAATGGGAAGCGCTGCGCGAGCACGCCCATGAGGACGAGATTCAAATCATCGGGGACATCCCCATTTTTGTCGCTCACGATAGCGCCGACGTATGGGCCAACCGGGAGTTGTTCTATCTCAACGACGTAGGCCAACCCACCGTTGTGGCCGGGGTGCCGCCGGACTATTTCTCCCCGACGGGACAACGTTGGGGCAACCCGCTCTATCCCTGGGACATCCACGCCCAAGACGGCTATCCATGGTGGCTAGACCGTTTTCAGGCCGTCTTCTCGCTGGTCGACATCGTCCGCCTGGACCATTTCCGCGGCTTCTCCGGCTATTGGGAAATTCCCGCCAACGAAGAGACCGCCGTGGAGGGGGAGTGGGCGCCCGGCCCCGGAGCTGATTTCCTCCAAGCCGTGCAAGAGTCGCTCGGGTCCCTGCCCATCATCGCCGAAGACTTGGGCGAAATCACCCCCGACGTGATCGAACTGCGCGACCAATTCAACTTGCCAGGCATGAAAGTGCTTGTGTTCGCCTTCGACAGCGACGCCGAGAATGAATTTCTGCCCCACAACTACGTTCCCAATTGTGTCGTCTACACCGGCACCCACGACAATGACACCGTGCGCGGCTGGTACGAACGCAGCGGGGAGAGCGAGCGCGATTTTGCCCGCCGATACCTGGCCCGCGGCGGAGAAAACATCTCCTGGGACTTGATTCGGGCGGCCTGGTCCTCGGTGGCCGTCTTCGCCCTGGCGCCGATGCAAGATTTCTTGGGGTTGGGCAATCAAGCCCGAATGAACTATCCCAGCAAGGCCAGCGGCAACTGGTCCTGGCGCATGCCCCCCGGCACGCTGAGCGTTTCGCTCCAAGAACGAGTGAAGGAAATCAATACGCTTTACGGACGGGATGAGGAGCAGCCAGAGACAGCCAGCTCGTAGTCAGGTACGAAGTGAAACGGAGTAGCGTCCAACGCCACTCCGCTGAGAAACGCTTCGTGGCCTACTACAAACAAAATACCGCGGCCATGGCCGCGGCATTTTTGATGGCAAACAACAGGACAGCGCGCTCCCGTTCTCCGGCGCGATGACACGCTCTAATGAGCCATTTGCGAAGCTGGTTCCTGCTTGCGATGACTCAAATACTTGACCAACAAACCAACCAGCCCGACAATCGACAACAATCCGCGCAGGCTCATGATCAACATCAAGACGGTACCGGCCACACCCCCGGCAACCAACCACTGGGGTGAGATATCGCTCTCCGGTTCCACCGCCGAATCTGGCACTTCCACGGCAAAACGCTTCATCAAACGTCCCCGCAAATCACGGATGAATTCCTGGCGCGGCTCTACCCGGCAAAGAGCTTCATCTAGCTTCTTTTCCAATTTTTCTGGTTCTATTTCCCGTTTTTTACGCTTGAATAATCGCATATCAACCTTCCTGCTGTTTTTTCATTCAACATCGTATTCCTGACGTAAAGCCACCAGGGTACGATGGTAAAGACTTTTGATAGCGCCTTCGGTTCGGCCCATGATTTCGCCGATCTCGGCATTGGTAAGCCGCTCAACGAATTTCAGGATCAAGAGTTGTTGCCGATCTGCCGGCAGTTGGTGAATAACGTCCATCAAGCCCTGGCATTCTTCCCCTTTGAGAACCGACGGCTCGGGATGCTCGCCGGTGAACTCCAGAGAAAAAGCAACCGACTCCAATGGCACTTCCTCGCGGCGACTGTTGTCGCGGTACCAGTTTGCCACCAAATTATGGGCGATCCGATAAAGCCAGGCCGAAATAGGGTAGCCCCGGTCTTCATAATTTTCAATGTGCCGGATCGCCCGCAAAAAAACTCGCTCGGTCAAATCCTCAGCATCGGCAGGATCGCTGGTGCGATAATAAACATAGTTATAAATTCGCTCCACATAGCGGTCGTAAAGTTCGCCAAACGCCTGACGATCGCCCTGGGTGGCCAGGGCAACGATCTCATCGTCATCCAGCTTAGCCATTGCAGATCGGATTTTGGCTTGTTCCTTTTTTCTGTCAGTGCGTTTTTTTAACATAACACCGTCTAGGCTAGATAGTTACTATGTACGCAATTTCAGTCTTGCCGATTTCGCCGTTCATCGATGGCAGCACGATACAAGTTTTGCCAATACTCCTTGACCATCCGGCTCATGCTGAATTGGGGCGCCAGGGTGCGGATTGACTCCTTCATGCAGGCGATCCAGGCGCGGGGAAAACCATCTTCATCGCGGTCGTAATATAAGGGAATGATTTCGTTTTCGAGCACGTCGTAGAGGCTCTCGGCATCCATTTGATCCTGAGCGTTGATGTCGCCGTAATCAGTTTCATCGCCGATGGCCCAACCATTGCGCCCGTTGTAGCCTTCCCGCCACCAGCCATCCAAAATGGAGAAATTCAGGACCCCATTCATGGCCGCTTTCTGCCCCGAGGTGCCCGAGGCCTCGTTCGGTCGGCGGGGGGTGTTCAACCAAACATCCACGCCCTGAACCAGGTAACGGGCCAGGTTCATGTCATAGTCCTCCAAGAAGACCAGACGACCGCCATTTTCAGCTTGCTTGGCGACCCGATAAACTTCCTGGATGAGCATCTTGCCGGGCTTGTCGTCCGGATGGGCCTTGCCAGCGAAAATAATTTGGACTGGCCGGTTGGGTTGGTTGAGCAAATTAAGCAAACGGTCGAGGTCGCGCAGGATCAGATCAGCGCGTTTGTAGGTAGCAAAGCGGCGCGCAAATCCGATCGTGAGCGCATAGGGATGCAGCAAAACGCCGGAAGCGACCACCTGGACGGGATGGACGCCATCGTTGAGCCATTGTTCGCGGGCCCGCTCGCGGATGTAAAAGACCATTTTACGCTTGAGATGTCTGCGCACGGTCCACAACTCCTCTGCGGGGATATGCTCTACCCCTTCCCAAAGATCAGGATCGTCGATGTGCTCCTGCCAATCGTGGCCGAGATATTGGCTGAAAAGCACATCCAGTCGGCGGGCTATCCATGTGCCGGTGTGGACGCCGTTGGTGATGTAGGAGATGGGCACGTCTTCGACCTTGCGTTCGGGCCAGAAGAAGTGCCACATCTTCCGGGCGACCTGGCCATGCAGCTCAGAGACGCCATTGCGGCGTCGCGCCAGCCGAAAAGCCAACAGCGGCATACTGAAGGTTTGGCCCCATGATTGCTCCCGCCGGGCCAAGTCAAGAAAGTCCTGGCGGTCAAGTCCGAGCTTGGGCCACAAATTGGAGAAATACTTGTCGACCAGCCAGTGAGGAAATTCGTCGCTCCCGGCCGGCACCGGCGTGTGGGTGGTGAAAATGGCCGATTTACGCACCATCTCCAAGGCATCTTCGAAGGTGTGGCCCGAAGCGACCATCTCGCGGGCGCGTTCCAGGCCCATGAAAGCGGAGTGGCCTTCGTTCATGTGCCATACGGCTGGATTGTAGCCAAGCTCCCGCAGGGCGCGCACGCCGCCGATGCCCAGAACGATCTCCTGGGAGATGCGCGCTTCCAAATCGCTGTTGTAAAGGCGTGAAGTCAGTTCGCGGTCGTCAGGTTGGTTGTCCTCCACGTCGGAATCAAGCAAATATAGCGGTACCCGCCCGACGTGAATCTCCCACAAACGGGCCTGAACTTCCCGGCCTGGCAAGGGCACCGATACTGTCAACGGGTTATAGTCCTCATCCACGATCGGCATGACGGGCAAATCGTCAAAACGCAAACGTTGGTAGCGGGCCTCTTGCCAGCCATCCTCGGTGATGTGTTGGGAAAAATAGCCGCGCGTGTACAGGAAGCCGACCGCGATCAGGGGCAAACCCAAATCACTGGCCTCTTTGAGATGATCGCCGGAGAGCACGCCCAGACCGCCAGCATAAATGGGCAAAGTTTCGTGCAGGCCAAATTCGGTCGAAAAATAGGCGATGGGGCAATTGCGATATTCGTCAAAATTCTGGCGGAACCAGGTTTTTTCGGCGCCCATGTAGCGATCAAAGGCCCGAAAGACGCGGTCATAGGCCTCCAAATAATGGCGATCTTGCGCCACAGCGTTGAGATGAACGCGTTTGACCTGGCGCAAAAATTTGACCGGGTTGTGGTAGGTTCGCTCCCAAAGTTCTTTGTCAATTTGCGAAAACAAACGTTGTGCGTCGGGTTTCCAGGTCCACCAAAGGTTGTAGGCCAACTCACCCAAACGGCGGGTGCGGCGGGGCAAGCTAAATTGATTCTGGGGTTCAGCTCGGAACGATTTCATCGATGCACCTCGACTATGATCATGGTGGTTTGTTTCTTGTCTGCTCGAAGATCGAATCTTACCATTCAGCGGGCAAGTGTGCAAATTTGGACATTCCCTCACCCCCAGGACAATCGCATTTAGAAGTTAAAAGTCTAAAAATAAGCATCCTCGCTTTGCGTCCCCTACGGGGAAACCCTGTTGAAGGATGCGAATCTGGCAAAATCGCACACTCGCCAAGGCGCGCATGCGAAGCACGCAACACCGAAGGTGCGCATACCGAAGGTACGCAGAGCGAGCGAAGCGAGCGCAACGCTGTTCAGTGCGCTGATTATGTGCAAATGCGATTGCCCTGCCCTCACCCCCAGCCCCTCTCCCAGTGGGAGAGGGGAGTCAATGCCGGTAAGTTAAGTTGCGATGCACTTCCGAGTGGCCTCGATTTCAGGTGCAATGCACTTGAAATCGACCTGCTGACAAAGCATACCTCATGTTGAAAATCAATCTTCTTGTGGGGAATGCTCTCTGGCGATACAATAGAGCCCAAATCAACCTAATCCCCTTATCATATACCACTATGACCGATTCCGTCCAACTTTTCGTCACCTGCCTGATCGACACGCTCAAACCCGAAATTGGCGAAGCGATCGTGCGCGTTCTGGGACGCGCTGGCGTGAGGGTCACCTTCCCGGAGGGGCAAACCTGCTGCGGACAACCCGCCTTCAACGCCGGGATGCGGGCCGAAGCTCGCAGACTGGCCGAACACACCATCAACGTTTTGGAGGCCGATCCCGCCCCGGTGGTGATTCCCTCCGGCTCGTGCACGGCCATGATCCGCCACAGCTACCCGGAGCTCTTCGCCGATGACCCCGCCTGGCTGGCCCGGGCGCAGGCTTTGGCCAAGCGCACCTTCGAGTTGACCGAATACCTGGTCGATGAACTGGGCGTCACCGACCTGGGCGCCCGCTACGAGGGTACGCTGACCTACCACCCTTCCTGCCACCTGCTGCGAGGAATCGGCGTCGACCACCAGCCGCGGGCGCTACTGGCTCACGTCGAAGGCGCAGAGATCGTCGAACTGCCCCACGCCGAGGAGTGCTGCGGATTCGGGGGCGTCTTCTCGGTCGAGCATCCCGAACTCTCGGCGGCGATGTTGACACGCAAGATGGACAACATCACCGCCAGTGGCGCCACCACGGTGGTGAGCTGCGACACCGGCTGCCTGCTGCACATCAACGGCGGGCTGAGCCGACAAATGCGAGAGCCGTGCGTCAAGCACATCGCCGAAATTCTCGCACCCACGTGATAACCTGAAGACGCGATGTGTGCGTGTCTCCCGACCGCACACCCGAAGCGACCGTAGGTCTCCCCATGCGAACTTGATACTGACGCTCATTTTACGGAGACCTTCGGTCAACGCACCGTCGGGGTCAGGAGACCCTCGACGATCCTAGGAGACCATCGATAATCCTAACCTGCAACGGAAACAAACCATGACCCATTCCAACTTCCGAGAACAAATCCGCGCCGCCCTGGACGACGAAGTGCTCCAAGCCGCTCTGGACGCCAACGCCGCCAATCGCCTGAAAGCACGCCAGAGCGCCTATGCCTCCCTGCCCGAACCGCTGGAGGTGTTGCGCCAACGCGCTCACGCCATGCGCGCTGAGACGATCGAAAATTTAGACCCTTATCTGAATCAATTCATCGCCAAGGTGGAGTCCAACGGGATTCAGGTTCACCGCGCCGCCGACGCCGAAGAAGCGGTCAAGATTGCCCTGAGGATCGCCGAGGGGGCCGAACTGGTGGCCAAATCCAAGACCATGGTCAGCGAGGAGATCAAACTCAACGCTGCCCTGGAAGCGGAGGGCATCCGGGCGGTCGAAACCGACCTGGGCGAATATATCGTCCAATTGCGGGATGAGCCGCCCGCCCACATCATCACCCCGGCCGTGCACCTGCGCCGCCAGGAGGTCGGCGAGACTTTCCACGAAAAGCTGGGCATCCCCTACACGGACGATGTCGCAACGCTGACCGAGGCGGCCCGGCTGACTCTGCGCCAAACCTTTCTCGACGCCGACATCGGGGTTTCGGGCGTCAACCTGGGCGTGGCCGAGACCGGCTCGTTGTGCATCGTCACCAACGAGGGCAACGGGCGGATGGTCACCACCGTGCCGCCGGTTCACATCGCCCTGATGGGCGTCGAGCGGCTGGTGCCCGGCCTCGACGATCTCGCCCTGATGCTCGACCTGCTGCCCCGTTCGGCCACCGGACAAAAGGCCACCGTTTACGTGCAATTGATTCATGGGCCTCGCCGCGCTGGCGAAGTCGACGGCGCGCCCGTCCGGCACTTGATTTTGGTCGACAACGGGCGCACGAAACTCCAGGGCACGCCGCTCCAGGACGCGCTGATGTGCATCCGTTGCGGGGCCTGCATCAACGCCTGCCCCATCTTCCGGGAGATCGGCGGCCACAATTACACCGGCACCCACGGCGACAGCACACCATATCCCGGTCCGATCGGCTCGGTGATTTCGCCCGGCCTGTTTGGGACGGAACATTTCGGCCACCTGGCCCAGGCCTCGACCCTGTGCGGGGCCTGCAAGGAAGCCTGCCCGATCGACATCGACTTGCCCACCATGCTGGCCCGCATCCGCGCTGGCGAGGGGATGCAAGACCCCCATCACGCCGGGGAAGAAGGGATTGCCCTGCCCTGGCTCACCCGCCTGGGATTGCGCACATTTACGCTGATGGCCACACGCGCGGGGAGATTCAAGCTAGCTCAAGGCTTGGCTGCCGCTTTCAGCCGAGTCCTGTTCCCGGGGCGGGGAACGATGCCCCTGCCCGCCTGGACCGGATGGGGTTACGCCAAAGATTTCCCCCGCCCGGCGGCACGGCCCTTCCGGGTACGTTTTCGCCCTGATCAAGCGCAAACGACCGAGAGCCCGCCACCACAACCGGACTCCCCCACCGTGGAGCCGATTCCCCGACCGGCCACCGAAGAATCCAAATCTCTTCTCGACCATTTCGAGGCCGAGTGGACCGCTTTGGGCGGCTGCCTGACCCGCTGCACGCCCGACACTCTGGCGGATGAAATCCTGGTGCTGCTGGACGAACGGGGCATCGACGAGATCATGGCCTGGGATGCGGAGCAGCTTCCGGCGGGGGTGGCGGCCGGGCTGTCACGGGCCGGGATCCGCCTCCACAACGAGCCCAACCCGGAGGTAGAAGCAGGCTTGACCGGCGCCCTTGCCGCGGTAGCCAGCACAGGGACGCTGATTCTGGCCTCGGGGCCAGGCCGGCCACAAAGCGCCTCCCTGCTCCCGGATTTGCATATCGCTGTTTTGACGGAACGGTCCCTATACAAAAATCTCCCCAAGGCTTTCGAAAACCTTGAGGAGATCGCTGATGCTGCTACAGTAACGCTGATCAGCGGGCCGTCGCGCACCGCCGACATCGAGATGACGCTGACGATCGGCGTGCACGGGCCCGGCCAGGTGCACGTGTTTTGGGTGGGGGCGTAGGGATCAGGTCACGCCGCGGGTGCGCTGGTAGCCGACGAAAACGATCACGCCGATGATGGCCACAAACGAGAGCACGATCACGCCAACCAGGCAAAGGTTCAAATAGAGACGATCGCCAAAGGTGGAAAAGAGGGGCACGGGCGTCAGCGTGGGAGTAGGCATCGCTTCTTCGCCTTGCAACTTCACATCGTCTTGATCCTGCTCGCCAGCAGGAGCGTTGGTCGGCTCAGATTGGGGCTCGCTGGTCGGTTCGGGGGTCTCGGGCGTTTCGGTCGGTTCGGGGGTTTCGGTGGGTTCAGGCGTGTCAGTGAGGGAAACACCATCAGCCTGAGCGGGCAAGGGCAAGGCCAACAACGACAAAACGATCGAGGCGGCGAGAAGCGGGAGACAATAGCGTGAGGCCTTCATAGGGACATCCTTTGTGGGGGAAATCTTCTTCTTTATTGTACCGCTTCTTGGGGCTTTCCTCTATAGGAAATAGGGGCGAGGGGGGTCAGTGGATTAGGGAATCAGGAAGCAAGGAAACAGGGAATCAGTGGCCGGTGTTTGCGGTCTGGTATCGTCTCAATAGTTTGGAGTTGTCGATACGTGGAGAGCAAGAAGCTTCTTCCTGCTTTCGACTCTCGTGGCTACGCTCCGTGTTGCCCCTTGGGCAACGGGCGCAGGGCGCCGCTCCGGCGGCAACGTGTGGGCAGCGCCCACTTTGGAGCATTGCCGCCAGACAGCCATATTGAGAATCGCTACGCTCCAGCGGTGAGGGTGGGGAAGAAGTTTTGATTTGACTCAATTGTGCTTTATAATAACTATGTATAGGTTAGACACCATCTTGAAAGGAGACTGAGCAATGTTAGTCAAAGAACGCATGTCACGACCTGTCATCACCACCAATCCAAAAAGCCCCATCATGGAAACACTCAACCTGATGAACCAGGAGGATATCCGGCGCTTGCCCGTTGTGGACAAGCGCGGCCGGATGGTTGGAATCGTTTCCAAGGAAGATCTGCTCCATGCCGCGCCATCGGATGTCACCAGCTTGAGTGTGTGGGAGATGAACTATCTGGTCAGCAAGATCACGGTCGACAGGGTAATGACCACCGATGTGATCACCATCGGCGAGAACACGCCGCTTGAAGAGGCCGCCCGCATTATGGCCGACAACAAAGTCGGCGGGCTGCCCGTCACGCGAGACGACAAAACCGTCGGCATGATCACCGAAACCGACCTGTTCAAGGTTTTCTTAGAGATGCTGGGGGCGCGCGAGCGCGGCATCCGCCTGTCCGTCATGGTTCCCAATGCGATTGGTGAACTGGCCAAGCTGACCAAAGCGGTCTTCGATGTTTGCGGCAATATCATGTCGCTGGGAACCTTTCTCGGCGAGAGCAGTGAGACGCGTGAAATCGTTTTGAAAATCGAGGATGTCGATGAAACCGCCTTGCGAGAAGCGGTTGAGCCTTACGTAGAGCGGATCACCGACTTGCGCGAGATTTAGAAAAGATAAAGATTCCACCACGAAGTACACAAAGGACTCTAAGAAAACCCAATTGGAAATCCTTTGTGTACTTTGTGGTCTCCTGGGGCGTGCAAAGCAAGAAACCCATCAAGGGCTTACGCATATCAGGGCCCAGCGGGCAAGCGGCGGTAGACGTCATCGGCGTCGGGATTGAGTTCATTAACAGCGACGACGGCGTCCAGGTTGAGAGGGCCGTAAATGTGGGGGAATTCGTCCCCGTCGACGGCTTCCCAGCGGGTTTCGGCCTCGACCTGCTGGGGGTCAATCCACAGAAGCAGCAAGTCGGGGATTCCGCGATAGAAACGGTTGAGCACGGCCAGGGTTTGGTCGGGGCGCGAGCAATGGATGAAGCCCTCGCTTCCCAGCGACTCGGCCCGGTAAAGGCCCGCGTCTTGAGCCTTTAGACAATCCCCTTGGGGGCAAATGTGAACGATGTAGGCTGTTGTGTTCATCATAGTTTTCCTTACAAAAAGTTTGTAAACCTTCACGCCAATCAATAAATGGAACACGGATTGCGCGGATTTTACGGATTTGCGCGGATATTTTTTTATTTCCTGGTCTCGATAATCCCACAATGGCACTTCGGAACTCGACCGACGGATAGCTCAACGTGTTAGGTAGCTATGATAAAAACAAAAATCTGTGAAAATCTGCCCAATCTGTGCCATCCGTGTTCAATTCCTACTTTACCACAATCTGGCCGCGCAAACGGTACAAGGAGATACCCAAATATTCCTTGATCACCCTGGTGGTATCGTCAAGGTTGCTGACATCGGGGAAGACGTTGAAAAGCTGCGCCGTCAGGTTGGGCTGCCAGAGTTGCTCCCAACCCGCCTGGGTGACCGAGTAATCGGTCGGCGCGGGGACCACGTCGAAGCCCTGGTACTCGAACAGCCCCACCGCCCGGGGCATGTGCAGCGCCGACGTGACCAGGATGATCCGGTCGATGCCGCGTTCTTCCAGAAAAGCGCGGCTGTAGACGGCGTTCTCGTAGGTGTTGCGCGATTCCGCCTCCTGCCAGATGGCCGTCTCGGGCACGCCGAGCATGACCAGCAGTTCGGCCATATCCTCGCTGTGGGATACGGGACGCTCGCTCAGCACGGCGATGTAGCCGCCCGAAACCAGGATGTGGGGCGCCGCGCCCTGGTGGTAGAGATGGGCGGCATAAATGACCCGGTCCCCGGCGCCGCCGACTTCGACGGTGCTGCGCGGGTACAGGGCCGGTTGGGTGCCGCCGCCCAAGACGACGATGGCCTCCGCCTGGGGGGGCGAATCGGGGGGCAGGTACTGCCACTCCAGCGAGCGGACCAGGCCGGTAGCGACCCAACGGTTGCCACCGATCCAGATCACGGCCAGGGCCAGCAGGGTGGCCACCCGCGCCCAGACGGGTTTGCGTTTCCACAGAAGCAAGGCCGCGACGAGCAGCAGCCAGATCAGGCCGAGGGGGTAGAGAAATAGGGAGATGAGCTTCGGTAAAAGGACAGACATAGGGAATGGTAAATTAGTAGATTGGGGGGTGGGGGTCAGTGGATCAGTGTGTCAGGGATCAGTATATCAGGAGTCAGTGAATCAGGGAGTAGGGGGGAACATACAACGGCAAACGGGACACTGTCAGCCTGATTCCTGATCACCTGATTCCCTGATCCCTAGTTCCCTGATTCCTGATTCCTAGTTTCCTGATTCCCTGATCCCGGGTTCACCGATTCAACGCCCAGACGACGCGCAAGCCCTCCAGGGTCAGCCAGGGGGCGATGATCTCGAGGGCGTCGGTCTCCCTGGCGATGGTGCGGGCCAATCCGCCCGTGGCGATGGTCTTCATCTCGGGGCCGAGCTCGGCCCGGAAGCGGGCGACCATGCCCTCGACCAGGCCAACGTAGCCGAAGAGCAGGCCCGATTGCATCGCGTGGGCCGTGTTGCGCCCAATCACGTTGGGGGGGCGATCCAGGTCGACGCGGGGCAGCTTGGCCGCCCGGGTGAAGAGCGCTTCCGCGGCGACCCCAACCCCCGGGGCAATGGCCCCGCCGAGGTAATCGCCCCGCTCGGAAATGGCGTCGAAGGTGGTGCCGGTGCCGAAATCGACCACGCAGGCCGGGCCGCCGTAGAGATGCTGTACTGCCGCGGCGTCAACGATCCGGTCAGCCCCAACGGCGCGGGGATTCTCGTAGCGGATGCGCACGCCGGTCTTGACACCCGCATCCACGTTCAGGGGCTCCACGCCGAGGTAATCGCGGCAGGCCTGGGCCAGCTTGCCCGTCAGCGGGGGCACCACCGAGGCCATGCAAATGCCGGTCAAACCCTCGGGATCAGTATCAGCGTGGCGGAGCAGCCCCAGGATCTGTAAACCGTACTCGTCGGGCATCCGTTGAAGGTCGGTCGCCAACCTCCAACGTGGGCCCAGCTCGTCGCCCTGGTACAGTCCCAGGGTGATGTTGGTGTTGCCGATGTCGATGGTCAGTAACATGGTATCTCCTCCCTCCGAGAGATTGAGGAATGGAACGCAGATCATCGCGGATCAAGCGGATGTGCGCGGATTTTTTAATTATTTGTATTGATCCGCGTAAATCCGTCTCATCCGCGGCAATCCGCGTTCTATTAGGACTGGGACGCAGGTTCACTTCGTCACCCGCACGCCGGTGTTGAACGTGCCCGCGGTGAGCAAGAAATTATCAATCAGGCGGGTCTCGCCGACGTGGACGGCCATGGAGAAAAGGGCTTCCTCCCCCACCTGAGTCATTTCTTCCAGGGTGGCGGGATGGGCGCAGGAGACATACTCCCGGCGGGCCAGCGGCTCGGCTTTGATCGTGTTTCGCATGATGTCACGGAGGCGCTCGCCGTCGCGCTCCCCGGCCTGGTAAGCGTCTTTGGCCGCCGTCAAAGCCCGGTACAAGACCGTGGCCGCCTGGCGCTGGTCGGCGTTCAGATAGGCGTTGCGGCTGGACATGGCCAGACCGTCGGCTTCGCGCACAATCGGGCAGACGACGATCTCGAGCGGGTAGCTCAAATCCGCCACCATCCGCTGGACGACGACGGCTTGCTGGGCATCCTTCTGGCCGAAGAAAGCCACCTCCGGCCGGACGGCGTTGAACAGCTTGGCCACAATCGTGGACACGCCGCGGAAATGAGTCGGGCGGGCGGCGCCCTCCAGCGGCCGGGTGACATCTTCAACCGTCACCCAGGTTTGGAAGCCGTCGGGGTAGATGACCTCGTTCGTCGGAATCCAGACCAGGTCGACGTCTTCCGCTTCGAGCAAGGCTTTGTCCCGGGGGATGTCGCGGGGGTAGGTATCCAGGTCTTCGTCGGGGGCAAATTGCGTCGGGTTGGCGTAAATGCTGACCGCCACGGCGGCGCATGCTTCCCGGGCGCGGCGCACCAGGGAGAGATGTCCTTCGTGGAGATAGCCCATCGTCGGCACCAGGCCAAGCGGCTTGGGCAGCTCGGCGCAGGCAGTACGGAGTTCAGAGAGGGTGGTTACGGTTTTCATGGTTTGGTTGGTATGTTGGTAGGTTGGTAGATTGGTATGTTGGTAGATTGGGAGGGTGGTAGATTGGTAATTGGTTAGGAGACCAGTGCCCGCACCAGCAACCACAGCGAGCGGTTCAGCGGTGTGGCTACGTTCAATTCGTCTCCGGCGCGGACGATGGCGCCGCAGATGGCGTCGATCTCGGTGGGGGCGCCGCGCCGGACATCCTGCCACATCGAGGAGCGGTTGGTGGCCGTGCGGCGGGCGACATCCTCGGCTGCGGCAACCGGGTCGGGGAAGGGCAAGCGCACACCCTTGGCCTCGGCGACCCGGGCCACTTCGCTGGCGACGTCGGCCATCAAGCGGCGCGCCGCCGGTCGATCCAGGAGTTCGCCGTTAGGCACGTCCAGCAAGGCGGTGAGCGGATTGATCGCCGCGTTGATGACCAGCTTGCCCCAGATCAGGGCGTCCAGATTCGATTTGACGTCAACGGCAAATCCGGCCCGGCGTAACAGGCCGATCAAAGGTTCCAGGGAGGGATTCTCAGCGAGGGAGATAGTCCCCTCCCCGCCGGGACGAACGCGGCCCGGCCCCAGCAGGGTTGCCCCGGTGGTGGTCACCCCCGTTCCCAGGCGGGATTCGCCGATGTGAGCGGCGAGTATCTCGCGGTTGCCCAGGCCGTTTTGCAGCGTCAGGGCGATTCCATCCGGAGCCAGGCATGCGGCCAGTTGGCGGGCAGCCCGCTCCGTCTGCCAGGATTTGACCAGGACCAGGGCATAGCGGGCACCGCCACACTCGCCGGGATCAGCCGTGGCCCGCACCGGGAAGGCTTTCTCCGTCCCCGGGTCCGTGACCAGCCGGACGCCGTGCTCGTTGAGCGCGGCCAACCCCTGCGGCCAGGTTCCCAGCATGGCCACGTCCACATCGGCGGCAGACAGCCGCGCCGCGAAAAGATTCGCCAGCGCCCCCGTGCCCAGAATCAG
This sequence comes from uncultured Anaerolineales bacterium, assembly GCA_964544065.1. Lineage (GTDB taxonomy): Bacteria > Chloroflexota > Anaerolineae > Anaerolineales > UBA11858 > JAYELX01. Next base: position 20,265 of record CAZJBA010000030.1, read on the forward strand.
AATGGAGTCAGTCATGATAAAATATATCTACAGGACTTACGCATTTCGCTGATTTCGACAGGCTCAATCGGCGAAATGCGGCCGAAAACGGTGGTTTCGATAGGCTTGCCATGGGCATGCTTCGCAAACCAGCGTTTTCTGTGTATATTCCGTAAAGCTGTTTTCATTTCTGCGTAAGTCCTATCGGTTAGAAAGGAGGTCAGCATGAACACAATCGAAATCATTTTCGAAGGCAAAGACGTGACGCTCAAAAGCGAAGATATCGAGGCCCTGGGTATCGAAAAGGGCGATAAATTCGAGGTGCGCTCCAGCAAGCCCGTCCTCGTTCCGGCCGATTTCTCGGAAGAGGAGCGGAAAAAACGTTCAGCCATCCTCAAGGAAACCTGGGGAGCATGGACAGAAGAAGAAGGAGAAAGCGCTTTTAAAGCCATTCGAGAAATGAGAGCGGAATGGAAACCTCGCGACTTGTCTTAGACACAGACATCGTTATCGATCATCTTCGCAAGCATACCGACGTTATCAGAGGCGTTCTGTCTCAATATGATCTCGCCATCACGGCTATCAATCATTATGAAATATTATCGGTGCCTTTTCTTTCCAGGCGACAACAAACTTCTCTAGCACAGCTTTTGGAGATCGTCGAGATTATCCCTTTTGATAAGCAAGCATCTGAGGCTGCTGCGCAAATCTGGAATCTTCTCCGTGCTCAAGGAAAAAGCATCGGAGTTCTCGACACCCATCTTGCCGGAATATGCCTGAGCAGAAATACACCACTGCTAACTCGCAATCTTAGCCATTTCCAGCGCGTACCGAATTTACAACTCCTTTCTCCAACCGATTTCGATCTTTAATCCACCGATTCCAGCAACAAGGCCCACTCTTCGTCATCCATCGTGAAGGTATGCTCGTCGGCGGGAAAACGCCGCGCGGTGACATCCTCCCGGTAGGCTGACAGGGCCCGGGACATCTCGGCGTGGATGTGGGCATATTGCTTGACAAAACGGGGGACAAAGCGGTCGAAGAGACCGATCAGGTCATGGGTGACCAAGACCTGGCCGTCACAACCGACCCCGGCGCCAATGCCGATGGTGGGGATATCCAAACGGTTTGAAATCAACTCGGCCAGACGGGCGGGGACCGATTCCAGCACGATGCCGAAGCAGCCCGCCTCCTGCAAAGCAAGAGCGTCATCCAGCATACGTTTGGCCGCTTCCACCGATTTGCCCTGGGCTCGGAAGCCGCCCAATTGATGCACGCTCTGCGGGGTCAGGCCCAAATGGCCCATCACCGGGATTCCGGCTGCCAGGATGGCCTCGATGGCGCCGAGACGCTCGCGGCCGCCCTCCAGCTTGACCGCGTCCATGCCCGCTTCTTGCAAGAAACGCCCGGCGTTGCGGACCGCCTCCGTGGCCGAGGCCTGATAGGACATAAAAGGCATATCGCCGATCAGCAGGGCATAGTTCGCCCCGCGGGAGACAGCCCGGCAATGGTGGAGCATATCGGCCATGGTCACTGGCAGCGTGTTCTCGTAGCCCAGCACGACCATGCCCAGCGAGTCGCCCACCAGGATGGAATCGATCTCGGCCTGGTCAACGGCCAGCGCGGTGGGATAATCGTAAGCCGTCAACATGGTGATCGGCTCGCCGCGCCGCTTCTTCAGCCGGAAAGTGTGCGTGGTTATTTTTTTGCGCGTCGGGTTGGGGGACAAGGTACCCTCCTTTCAGGTAGAGTCCTGGATTTTGGATGGTAATTGGTCATCAGTTATCAGTTTACAGTGTACAGTCAATATCATTAACTTAGCCGATGTAAGCAGGTGCAATGCACTTCAGCAAGTTGATTTCAGGTGCGCTGCACGTCCAAAGTGATCGTTCGTAGTTAGGTACGAAA
>CAZJBA010000031.1:0-22087 GCA_964544065.1 uncultured Anaerolineales bacterium
AAGGTGGCTGGTCAGGAGACACAGCCACATCTCGAGGCTGGTCAGGAGACACAGCATCAGCTTGTTTCTTCAACATACTCCACATAATCCCGTGTCACTGCATCTTCGGGATTGGCTCCTAGCAAAGCGACCAGCTTCTGAACAATGGAAGCCTTGTGTTCGGCGTCTCTTAGGCTCCAGGTGCGGCTTTTGACCTCCAAAAAGGTTCCCAGGTCGGGTTGGTCGATGCGATCCATATTGATATAAAACTCGGTCCCCTGGAAAAGCACCCGCCAACGCAGACGGTCTTTTTCCACAAAGGTCTCGGAGGCTGGTTTGAAGTACTCGCGATAAAAACGTAGGCTGTGCGTGGCCGGGGCCAGGAATCGACTTCGGGACAGAAGCACGTCGCTGGGGAAGTGCCGTTCTCTGGTCTTGCCGATCAAAGTAAGCCGATAGCGGACTTTGGCGATTTTCCCTTCTTCGTCGATGAAATCATCCTCACGATAGCGCAGTTGTCCCTGGTTGGGATCGTCAAAGTGGAAATAGGTGTCATATTCGTGGTAGTGGCGCGTGTACAAGAGTTCAAGTTTTGGGGATGCGATCTTCTCTATGATCGCCTCGGGGTCAGCAACGCGAATCTTGACTTGCACCTCGAAACTCTCTTGCTCCGTGGCGCCATCGATGGCAACCAACTTGGAGAGGATCGATTTCTCTCGCTCGATCAAGAAAGCGTCAATAACCCGGGCGTAATCATTGGCCTGAGCCAATAACTCTTGCTCATCTTGGACGGCGACAACTCGATTTTGCATCAGCCAATTTCCATTGACCATCACAGCGGTCACGTCGGTGGATTTGGCCGCGTAGACCAATTGGGCGTAAACCGCATCCGAATCGCGGCGAAAGTGGGGGGCGTTGTGCAGGGGGGAAATGTCCACCAAAATCAAGTCGGCGCGTTTTCCCGGCTCCAGGGAGCCGGTCATATTCCCAATGTGGAGCACGTCTGCGCCCATGCGCGTTGCCATGTTGAGAGCGGTTTTGGCGGGGATGGCGGTGGGATCATCACTGACGCCTTTGGCGAGCAAGGCGGCCAGACGGATCTCCTCGAACATGTCTAAATCGTTGTTGGAGGCTGGCCCATCGGTGCCGATGCCCACGTTCACGCCAATGTCGATCATGTTGGCAACCGGAGCAAACCCCGAGGCCAGTTTCAAATTCGAAGAGGGGTTGTGGGCCACACCGACGTTGTGATGCAGTAAGGTGTGGATTTCTCCTTCGTCGATGTGAACACAATGCGCCGCGGTGGCTTTGCCGTCGAACAAGTTTTGTTTTTTGGCGTATGGTACAACCGGCATGTCGTGTTCTTTGCGCGAGGCTTTGACCTCGCTGCTGGTTTCGGCGATGTGCGTGTGGAGCGGGACGTCGAACTCGATCGCCATCTCGGCGACTGCCCTCAGGATGTCTTCTGTACACGAGTAAGGGGCGTGCGGTGCGATGGTTGGTACGATAAGGGGATGGTCTTTCCATTCCTGGATGAAATCGCGAGCGGCTTCAATGGCATGCTCGTAGGAAGTGGCATCGGGAGATTGGAATTTACTCACGGTTTGGCCGCATACCGCTCTCATGCCCACGTCAGCGACGGTTTTGGCGACATCTTCTTCATAGTAGTACATGTCGGCGAAACAGGTCACCCCCGAGCGGATGGATTCGATGCAGGCCAGGCGGGTGCCTAGTTGGACGAACTCGGGGGAGACGAACTCTCGCTCCACCGGCATCATGTAGCCTCGCAGCCAAACATCCAAGCGTAAGTCGTTGGCCAAACCGCGTAAAAGGGTCATGGCCGCGTGTGTGTGAACGTTGATCAGCCCGGGCATCAGGACTTTGCCTCCACAGTCGAGTTCTGTTTTGGCGCTGTACGCCGCTTTGATTTCGGCTTCGGGGCCAACCGCCACAATTGTATCCGCGCTGATCGCCGCGGCGCCGGGTTCGTATAAGTGAAAATCATCGTCCATGGTCAAGACGAAGGCGTTCGTTAGCAGGGTGTCGCATTGTTGGGTCATGGCTTGTTGCCTTTCTTTTGATCAGAATAAATCCGTTTGTACACAAGGAGCCGTGATTAAACGACTTTCCCCTTTCCAAATTCAAACCCGAAAGGTTTCATCCGGAATCCAATCTATGATGCTGATTTTGCCCTTGAAATTCATTTTTGGGAAATAGGCTTCAAAAACCTTTCGGGTTTTGTTGAGCAAGGTATTTGATACCATTCCTAAAGCTTGCGTAAAAGATGGAGGCCGGTATTTATAGCCCACAGCGGCGCCAATTGAGGAGGACCTCCATAGGTGCGTTTTCGCTGTTTTTCCCTTTCCGGGCTTTGTAGGTACAGATGAATCGTTTGTTGTTTTTGGCCTGGAATCAGCATCACGCCAAGCCCAACCTGAGCCTGGTGTTTTTGACGGATTTCATGGACGAGTTGCTTCAGTTTTTCTGGGCTGGGCGGTTGGGCCACGATCTCGCCGCCGGCAAAGGTCTCGTTGTCGCCCGACAAGCGGCGCAAGATGCGCCCACCCAAGTTTGCTTCGATCACGGCGAGTTTCCAGTCATATTGGGCGATGGCTTCCAGAGCGACGCTTTGGAGCGTGTCTTGGTCGGCCCCGTAAATCCAGTTTCCGATCCGGGCCCGAATTTTGGTTTCGATGGCTTCAATTAAAGAATCGGCCTCCGGTTCGGAAGCAGCTTTGGCCGTGATGCGAATGTCCACCTGTCCGGCGTGGGCAGCCAGCCCCACGGTGGGATTGTCCAGCCGTTCCAAATCGCTGATCTGATTGTCCAGGGTTGATTCTCCCACCCCTGAGGTGTGCAGCAGCCGGATTTTGATCATCCTTCTGAGGTCGAATCGTTCCCGCAAATACGGCAGTATCTTCTCCTCGAGCAGGTATTCCATCTCGCGAGGCACGCCAGGCAGTGCGATGACGGCGTGGTAATCGGTTTCGACGATGAAGGCCGGGGCGGTGCCAAGCTCGTTTTCGACGGCGATGGCTCCCTTGGGGACGTAAGCCTGGCGTTTGTTGTTTTCGGTGGGGGTATGGCCGTAGCATTGAAAGCGTTCTTGAATTTGCTCCCATAGTTCAGGCCGAAATTCGCTCTTCACCCCCCTGGCCAGGGCGATGGCATCTCTGGTGGGGTCGTCCACGGTGGGGCCGAGTCCGCCGGTGGTGATGATGATCTCTGCGCGCTCCATGGCCTCTTGGATGATTGCGGCGATGCGCTCCTGGTTGTCGCCGACGGTGGCGGTGCGATAGATGTCGATACCGGCGCGACGGAAGGCCTGGGCGATGGTGCGCGTGTTGGTGTCCACCGTTTCGCCAAGCAGCAACTCGGTCCCGATGGTGATGATTTCGGCTGTGGGCATACTTTACCTTGCTGTCAAGGTTTACCTGTCAAGTGTATGTCTCTGGTGACCCTGATTCCTCATTGGGGTTGGACATGCCCGTGAGCAGCCCCGCGCCCTCTTGATGGAAATAAAGAGATTTGGCAAAATCAATCACAAAGGGGAAATCGGAGGGCAGATCAGGCAGAGCTGATGTGGTCAGCCATTGGCGCTGCAGGGGTGTGATCGGGATCGACAAGCCCGCCATTTCGCCGATTAAACTCGCCCAGGGGCCGGTGGCGTTGACGATAATGTCAGCCGATTTTGGTGTTTTCATAGCTACCTCGAAGTCAAGATGTTAGGTGATTGTTTCCAGAAACGCGCGTCTATCTTACCGCAAAACCGGGCTTTGACCAATGTTTTCGGTCAAAGCCCGGTTGTTCGTTAGACTACTTTATTGAGTTGTTATTCAAACAGATTGTTGAGACGAATTTGATTGTGAGACGTTAGGGGCAACTTATTGCGATATGCGTGTTGAACATTACGTCAACGGACGATGATGCGGATTTCTCTCCACATGCCCAGTAGTAGTAGCTATAGGTTCCATCCTCTACCGTGAACTGTTTTGTGGATTTATGAGGCACGGTCAGATAGTAACTTTCTGGGCCATTGAAATACACGTAAGCGTATTCATCCGTTATGTTTTCCATCGAGAAGCGGATAAGTGTCTCTTCCTCGGTCACGCCAGATAAACGTCCCCAATCTCCGGAACGCCTGAGGGGTCATAGCGAGAGCATACGGGGATGACCACTTCTTTTCTTTCAGTGATATCGAAAGCCCCAGTCAATTCTTTCCCATCACAAACGTTCATCGTGTAATCGTAGATTGCTCTTTTGACCGTGAACGTCCTTTTTTGGCCTGCTTCAACTCTAAGGTAGTAGCTTTGTCCACCTCTAACATGATAGTAGGTGACAGTGCCATGTTCACGATAGGGTTCGGATTCATATAGACGAATAGTTACGGCATGTGCGCTCGTATTCTCTACAATAAACCGAGCCAGTTCTGTTTTTGCGACGTCCTTTCCGATGGGGGAGGGGCTTGCGGCTGTCAGGGCTAATGAGACCGCTATAAGCAAGGTAAATAATAGTAACCGTCTGTTTTTCATGATCATAAACTCCTTTTGTACAGCGACTAAATGGAATGGATATGAATCATTGAAAGCGGCAGTGTGGTTCTCGAAACCCAATTACTTCTCACGGTTAATTATTTTAAAGTAGGAGGCTATGTGTGTATATAGTACCTTGGTTTGACGATGTTATCGTTTTGCCTACAGGAACGCTCCGGGTTTTTTCTATCAGGGGTGGTGAGATGGATCACCAGTATGAGATTGACAAATGAAAAGAGCGCAGCTTGTAGGTATGTGCCATCACTGCGCTCCGAATTGGAAACATTTCGTCACCAGGGGTGGTTATTCGATTCCGAGATAGGCTTTTTGAACCATTTCGTCTTTTTGTAGGTTTTTCGCTGTGTCACTTAGGACAATTTCGCCTGTTTGCAGGACGTAGCCCCGGTTGGCCACGGAGAGGGCCATGGTGGCGTTCTGCTCGACAAGCAGGATGGTGGTGCCATTTGCGTTGATGCGCTTGATGGTATCAAAGACGCTTTCAACTAGAACCGGTGCCAATCCCATGGAGGGTTCATCCATCAGCAACAAGCGAGGTCTGGCCATCAGGGCGCGACCTGTCGCTAGCATTTGTTGCTCTCCACCCGAGAGAGTTCCCGCGACTTGCTTTCGCCGTTCTTTGAGTCGAGGGAAGAGTTCAAAGATCAAATCAAGGTCTTTTTGAACTTCAGGGCGATCGCTTCGGGAGTAGGCGCCCATGTCCAGGTTTTCGGCCACAGTCAAGCGGGCGAAAATCCCACGCCCTTCAGGAACCATCGTGATCCCTTTGAAGACCAGTTCATGGGCTGGGGTATCGGAGATGTCCTCGCCCTCGTAGATAACGCTGCCGTGCTGGGGAGCCAGGATGCCGCTAATTGTGCGTAGTGTGGTCGTCTTGCCGGCGCCATTGCCTCCAATCAGGGTGACGATTTCCTCTTTCTCAACGCTGATCGTGACTCCTTTGAGAGCGTGAATATTGCCATAATAGGTGTGAATATTGTTTACTTCAAGCATAGCCATTTTGGTTTCGTCCGTTCGTGTTAGGCCCCCTTTCCTAAGCCGGTGGCAGCACCGCGGCCCAGATAGGATTCGATAACTTGAGGGTTTTGTTGGATTTCCGACGGTGTTCCTTGTGCAATTACGGTGCCAAAATCCAAAACGTAGATGTACTCGCTAATTCCCATCACAACCCGCATATCATGTTCGATCAGCAGGATGGTGATGCCCAACTCTTTGCGAAGGCTCTTGATGAAATCCATCATGTTGGCGGATTCGTTGGGATTCATCCCCGCAGTGGGTTCATCCAACAAGATCAGCTCAGGTTGACTAGCGATCGCACGCGCCATTTCCAGGCGTCGCTGCTCCCCATAGGGAAGGTTGCGGGCCAGCAAATCCCCTTTGCCCTTGAGCCCGACGAATTCGAGCAGTTCCTGAGCTTTCTGGATCGCTTTTTCTTCCTCCCGCCTCAATCGCCGGGTATGCAAGATGGCATCAATCCAACTGGAGTCCAGGCGCGGGTGGGAACCCACCAGAATGTTTTCGATCGCGGTCATCGCAGGAAAGAGGCGGATGTTCTGATAGGTGCGTGAGATGCCCTGGTTGGTCACTTGATCGGGAGCATATCCCAGAAGGGTCTTGCCCTGGAAAAGCATGTCGCCTTCATCGGGGCTGTAGAACCCGGTGATGCAGTTGAACAGCGTGGTCTTGCCGGCACCGTTCGGCCCGATGATGCTGTAGATGGAACCTTGAGGGATTTGTACGCTCGCCTTGTCGACGGCCGATAAACCGCCAAAGCGTTTTGTTAGTTTACGAGTTTCAAGAATGATATTGTTGTCTGACATGGCCTATTCCTCTTCTGCTGCAACCAATTGCTCGTCGGAGGCGATCTTCGTTGCGTCTTCCTCGCGAAGCTCAAGGCGACGGCGGGGAGCAGGCCATAAGCCTTCAGGCCGCCAGATCATCATGATCACGAGCAAGGCACCAAATACCAAGAGACGATACAGGTCCAACTCGCGCAGAATTTCGGGTAGGCCCTTGAGAACGAACGCGCCAGCAATAACACCGGGAATACTACCCATGCCGCCAACAATCAACAGACAGAGTACGTTGATCGAAACCATCAAGGTGTGGTCTGCCGGGCCGGTATATTGGTTACGGGAGGCAAACAGTGCTCCTCCTAATCCGGCAAACGCGGCGCCGGTGGCAAATGCCATCAACTTATAGTAAAGGGTATTGATGCCCATCGCCTGGGCAACGGTCTCATCTTCGCGCATTGCCATCCAGGCTCGTCCGACACGAGAATTTTGCAAGTTGATCGTCAGGAGGATGGTCAAGACAATCCCAATGATGATCAGGTACATATAGGCCTGTTCGCTGTTGAAGGGAATACCAAAGATCGTTGGCCCTGCAATATCGCGAACACCCTGTGGCCCTCCCAGATAGGGTGCCATCATGTCGCTTTTGATCAAAATGCGGATGATCTCTCCAAATCCCAGGGTAACGATGGCGAGATAATCGCCTCGCATTCTTAGTACCGGTAAGCCGAGCAAAATGCGTACTATCGCTGCTAAAACGATGCTGACCAGCAGAGCGGGCCAAAAGCCCATTTGAATAGGGATCGGTTCTGGAGAGGTTAACAACCCCGCCCCATAAGCGCCAATCGCAAATGGGGCCACATATCCAAGATCGAGCAGCCCGGCTAGACCGACAACGATGTTCAGGCCCAATCCCATCATCACATAAATGCCCACCGTGCCCAAGGCATAATTCCAATACTTGCCCAGGAACAGCGGCAAGGCGAGCACCAAAGCGAAGAGCAAGATGTGGACGATTGTCCGAACACGCTTGTCCTCTTGGTAACGCTTGGCGATTGATGTGTCCTTGAGTTGATTCCCCCAAGCCTGAAAGCGATCCGATATTTTTTGATTGGTCTGATTCTGTTTCGAAAGATATGCCAGCAAACCGCCCAGAACACCCGCAACCAGGATTGTGATCAGCGTGATGAACACACCCGCAAGAGGGCTCCGTCCATATATCAATAATCTCACATTGGGGCGGGAAAGCTGGACGAAATACGTGCGCATATCGACATCGGCAGCGTCAAGACTTCCCAACAGATAGACAAGCAAGCCGATTAGCACACCATAAACCAGATTCGCCAAACCACCTGCCATCAGGGCTGGTTGCCATTCTTCTCTGGCATCCTTTGCAGCTTGGAAGCCCGCCCATACTCCTAACAATCCATAGAATACGATCAGGCCGGGCGCGTTGCCGACGCGTGTGCGTGTGTCGAAGCCTAGAGTGTTCCCGACGATGTCGGAAGCGGTAACTGTCAGGCCGATCAGAATCAAGAAGAAGGTGACAACGCCGAAAATGAGTCCAATTCGGCTGCTATTTTTTAGTTGATCTTTCATTAGACTTTCTCCTCCGATAATACTTCGCTCAGGATGCCGGAAGGTCGGAAGATCAACACTAAGACCAGGATGGAGAAGGCGATCACATCTTTGAGTTGAAAGTCGAGACCCAGCGCTGCGGGTCCCAGCGATTCAACCAGACCGAGGAAAATCCCTCCCAGCATGGCGCCGGGAATGTTGCCAATCCCTCCCAAAACGGCCGCTGTAAAGGCCTTCAAGCCTGGAATAAATCCGACATAGTGATAAATGATTCCGTTGTGGATGCCCCACATAACGCCCGCGGCGCCGCCCAGCGCGCCACTGATCACAAATGTTGTGCTGATGATATAGTTCACATTGATGCCCATCAACGATGCAGTTTGTTTGTCTTCTGCGACCGCTCGCATCGCGCGTCCAAAGCGAGTTTTTTGCACCAGCGTATAAAGCGCTATCAGGAGCAAAATCGAGAGGACAAATGTGAAGGTTCCCGTGTAGGTCAGGATGACCTCTTCACCCCCGATCGGTAGACGCCAGCCCTGACTGCGAGTCAGCATGGTTGGGTTGAAGTACGTTCTCCGCTTGGGGCCAAAGATCAGTTGGGCCGCGTTTTGCAAAAAAATGGATGCGCCGATGGCGCTGATCAGAGGGATCAGCCTGGGCGCGCCGCGCAGGGGACGATAAGCAATCCGCTCCAGGAAATAACCGATCAAAGCCGCAAAGATCATTCCGATGACAAAGGCCAGGAAAACCGAAAGGATTTGATGTGCATTCAAGAAGGTAAGCCCGGTAGCCGGATCAACGACGATACCGTTTAAGATCTCGAAGACAAAATAGCCTCCAAAAGCTCCTAGCATCATGATCTCGCCATGGGCAAAATTAATCATAAATAAAATGCCGTATACCAGGGTGTAGCCGATCGCGATAACAGAATAAACGCTTCCGATGATAAGTCCACTAATGGCGAACCGCGTCCAGGTATCTGGGCCATAACTACCTTCGCTGATGACGGTGTAGAGTCGCCAACCGACAAACAAAACAAACAAGACGGCGATGACGGCCTGTACGATCCGGAAGGTGTCGACGGGCGTGTGAATTTTCTTTGTGCTGGGTTCACTCATGGGTTATTCTTTTTCCAGTAAGAATGATTGGCGAGGCAAGCAACTTACGCTTGCCTCGCGCATCAGTTCTAGACGTTTGAATCAACCGATTGTGCCTACTACGGGGCAACCCATTCGCCGTCTTTGACGACGTAGAAGTTGGGGCCGGTGGCGTTACATTCGCCGCCATCGCATGTCAACGTGCCGGTGAGGCCATCGTAGCCTTCCAGGTTGTTGACCGCGTCGATCAGTTCCTCGCGAGGAATGTAGAGATTGCCATCTTCGCCCTTGATGGCTACAGACTCGATCGCTGTGATCAGAGCGTCAACGACGTCATATCCGTGCCAGGTGAAGGTCGAGATCGCTCCGGGAGGATCGCCGTAAGCTTCTTCGTACTTGGCGTCAAATTCTGCACGTTTGGGGGAGGCAGGGGGAGCGCCAGAAGCGGCATATACGCCTTCTGCATTTTCTCCGGCCAGCTCGATGAAGGTTTCACCAAAGGTGCCATCATCACTGAAGAGGACAACATCTTCCATACCGGCGACGGGCATATCCTTGGTTATTACAGCTGCTTCAGGATAGTAACCGCCGTAGTAAATTGCCTCGGGATCTTGGGCGCCAATATCGTTTAGGGCAGCGCTGTAATCCGTTTCGGCGGGGGTGATGGCCTCGAAGGCAACTACTTCACCACCCAACTCGGTGAACACTTCCTGAACCCTTTCGGCTACACCTTTTCCGTAAGCATCGCCATCGTGCATGACGGCCAATTTGGTGACGCCGAGTTCATCGTAGAGAAACTTGGCGGCAAACTCGCCCTGGATGTCATCCGTGAAGGGGATTCGGTGGAAGACATCTTGGTCACCTTGGGTCAGGTCAGCTCGGGTGGCCGAGGGGGAAAGCATTGGTAAGCGGGCCTCGTTGTAGATAGGAATTGCGGCCGCAGTTGATCCTGAGAAGGTGTGGCCGGCGATGGCAACAACATCGGGATTGGAAACGAAAAGGTTCGCCACCGAGGCGCCACCTTCGCCACTGCCCTGTGAGTCCTCAATGAGGAGTTCGTACTCAAATCCCTCAAATTCGCCCGCATCTTCAACAGCTAACAAACCAGCGTTGGAGATATCAATGCCGAACGCAGAATAGTCGCCTGTCATGGGACCAGTATAACCAATCTTAATGGTATTGCCGGGCTCGATGACTGCGCACACGGTCTCGTCGGGGTTCTCAGCGCATGCTTCGGGGGCTTGTGCTCCACCTCCGCAGCCGGCTAATGCAACCGCGACGAGTAACAAAATACTCAAAACAAAATACTTCCTTGACATAGCTATTTCTCCTCCATAGTAGATGTAAGAGCCTAAATTGTGAATGGAACGGGATGATATGCGTGTAGATACTCGATTACTTCGATAATGTACCTCCTTCTTTGCGTAAAAATGATTAAGTTGCCCACCAAATACTACCACGTTTATTTTTTAGATTAAGTGGGAAATTTTGTTGAATTCTACATTTGTGGGTAGTATAGGTCAAGGGATACTGCTTATTTTTATGAACCTTTTATTGTGGGAGTTGAATGTATCGTTCCGAAAGCCGGTATTGAGGGTCTTGTCTTTGACAGAATACGAATTTGATTCTTGCTTGCATCGTGCGTGGATTGAAGCACCTATTTCGATTTACTGTATAATAATTTCTCTCGAATGCGCAAATCCGTATTGCGGATTTTTAAGGCCAGATCAGCAGCAAAGTTGCGCATGAGCAGATAGCCTAACTTTGGATAGGTGTCGCATAGACGGATAAGTCCATCACGGGGTATGACGACGAGTCTTGTGTTTTCGCGAGCCGCCCGGGCCGTTGCTGAGCGCATGCCTCGGTCGACCAAGGCAATTTCACCAAAAGATTGCCCTCGCCGCAAGGTGGCGATGGTGGCAAGTTCTGATTGGGTTTCGGGAACAGTTCCAACAATGGATGGGTCGACGAGGATGTCTATTTCTCCCTGGGTAATAATGTAAAGCTCATCACTATCGGTTTGCTCGTAGAAAATGACATCACCCGTATTGTAAACCTGCTGGTCACAAAGGTTGGCGACGAGCTCTAATTGAGTCTGCGAAAATTGGTAAAAAATATCGGCTTGTTCAAGCAATTTGGATATCTTGGTCATCACATACCTCCTGAGCAAAAAGGATAGCATATTTCATCAAAAAGTCAAATTTTGTATCTTGATTCACTCCCTCTAAAAGCTCACTATCCAGCTTGGATATGGTAAAATAGTCCTTCCGATGAAGACGACTGATACACAAACACTTCCCGACCCACCTAGGGTTATCCCCTCCTTGGTGGCTGGTTTTGACGTTGTTACAAACCACATTGGATTGATCCTATTTCCAATTGGATTGGATCTATTGCTCTGGCTTGGGCCTCATTTGCGCTTGAAAGGAATGATCGAGTCTTGGATGGCGCTCATGCTCCAGTCCTTTGAATCCATTCAAGAAATGACGGACATGACTGAAATGATTGAGGCTACCCAAGAGGTCTGGGCCTTTGTGGCAGAGCGTTTTAACTTATTGATGGCATTACGTTCTTATCCTGTTGGGATTCCAAGCTTGATTCTATCTCGTTGGCCTTTACAAGTGCCTTGGGGAGATCGGTTGATGGTAGGAGTCCCCTCCCTTGGACTGGCCATTTTATTGCTTGGAGTTTTTGCCCTTATTGGCATGTTGGGTGGAACGTTGTATTTTGCCTCCGTCGCCAAAGCGGCGTTAAACGACGAGGTGCGATTTCGGAAGATCTTATCCGATTGGCCGAGAGCTAGCTTACACATTGTCCTGTTGGCCTTTCTCTGGTTTTTATTGTTGCTGGGAATTTTGGTCCCCATAAGCTGTGGCGCTTCTTTTCTGTTCCTGATGGGAATTTCGGCAAGTTCTGTGGCTGCACTGATATTTGGCAGCCTATTTGTCTGGTTAGCCTTTCCCTTGTTGTTTTCTCCTCATGGTATTTTTGTTAACCATGACCCTGTCTGGACATCGGCCCGAAAGAGTTTTCGCCTCACGCGGATGACCCTGCCTGCAACAGTGTTCTTCTTTATTTCGATCTTTTTATTAAGCCAGGGATTAGACTTGCTTTGGCGCATCCCAGCAGACGACTCGTGGCTGATGTTGATCAGTTTGGCGGGACATGCCTTTATGTCAACGGGGTTTTTATCGGCCAGTTTCATTTATTATCAACAAGCCGATGTTTGGGTTGAAAGCATGATAGAAGAAGTGTTTCAAAAAGAATCCGCATCGGATATGACAGCATAAAAGATTTAAGCTATTTGGAGGGCTTTGTGGCGAAACAGAAAAGATTGTCGTACGAAGCAAAAGATATAAAAGTATTAGAAGGTTTGGAAGCGGTTCGGCGGCGACCGGGTATGTATGTAGGGGGAACCGATCTTAGAGCTTTGCACCACCTGGTTTACGAGGTAGTGGATAATTCCATTGATGAGGCCTTGGTTGGGTCTTGCGACGAAATCGAAGTCATCATTCATGCCGACAGCAGCGTAACAGTCAAAGATAATGGGCGCGGCATCCCCGTGGACATCCATCCTGAAAAGGGGAAGTCAGCCCTCGAGCTTGTCATGACGGTTCTGCACGCTGGTGGAAAATTTGACGATAGCAGCTACAAAGTCTCAGGCGGCCTCCATGGCGTCGGTTTATCGGCTGTCAATGCTCTCTCGGAATGGTTTGAGATTGAAGTCAGGCGGGATGGAAAGATATACTCGCAGCGTTACGAGCGCGGTTATCCGGTTACAGAGCTAAAAATTGTTGGAAAAACATCCAAAAGCGATACGGGTACGAAGCAGGTATTCAAGTTTGATGAAACCATTTTTACAGGTGAGTTGGATTACCGCTTTGAGACCCTGGTGCAGCGATTCCGTGAGATGGCCTTTATTACCGGCGGCGTTGGGATGCGCTTGCTCGATGAACGCAATGACCGTGAGATGAATTTCTATTTTGATGGTGGCGTGACCTCGTTTGTCCGTTACCTGAATCGTCACCGTGATACTTTGCATTCTGTCGTCCATGTTGAGAAAGAGGTCGATGATGTTGTCGTCGATGTCGCTTTTCAATATACGGATGCTTACGCCCAGTCCGTGTATGCTTTTGCCAATACCATCAACACGGTAGATGGCGGCACCCATCTGACTGGCTTCCGGTCGGCCATTACTCGTTCGGTCAATGACTACGCTCGCAAACATAAACTGCTCAAAGATAAAGACCCTAACTTCAGTGGTGATGACACTCGTGAAGGCTTGACCGCCATCATCAGCATCAAGCACCCTGACCCTCAATTTGAGAGCCAGACGAAAGTCAAGTTGATGAACACTGAGGTGCAAACCTACACCCAACAGGTCGTTGGAGACGCGTTTGGCATGTTCCTCGAGCAGAACACGAGAGAAGCCAAGCGGATTGTGCGCAAATGCCTGACCTCGGCGCGGGCGAGACGCGCGGCCCGCAAAGCGCGCGACCTAGTGATTCGGAAATCCGCTTTGGAAAGCATGACTCTGCCTGGCAAGCTGGCCGATTGTTCCGAACGCGATCCCGAAAAGACAGAACTGTACATCGTCGAGGGCGACTCGGCCGGAGGCTCTGCCAAGCAGGGGCGCGACCGTCACTTTCAGGCCATCCTGCCCTTGCGCGGCAAGATCCTCAACACAGAGCGCGCTCGTTTGAATAAAATCCTCAATAACAAAGAAGTCAAGGCCCTGATTTCTGCATTAGGGACTGGCATTGGCGAGAGCTTCGATTTGGATGGCTTGCGCTATGGTCGCATCATCATCATGACAGATGCCGACGTGGATGGTGCCCATATTCGAACGTTGCTGCTGACCTTTTTCTTCCGCTACATGCAGCCCTTAATTGAAAATGGACACCTTTTTATTGCTCAACCGCCCCTGTACCGCATCCGCTACCGCCAAGCAGATCGGTATGTCTATACCGAAGCGGGTCGTGAGGCCGTGTTAAAAGAGCTTGGCGTCTCGGATGAGAAAGTTACCCTCTCTCGCTATAAGGGCCTCGGAGAAATGAATCCAATCCAGCTTTGGGAGACGACCATGGACCCCGAAGAGCGGACGCTTCTCCAGGTTACGATTGAGGATGCCGCCGAGGCAGATCGCACTTTTGATATGTTGATGGGCAAGGCAGTACCGCCCCGGCGTCGATACATCATTACGCACGCTCGTGAAGTCCGAAATTTGGATATTTAGGAGTTGTGGCTCTTTAGGAATTTACGGGGTAAGAAGCCAAAACCCTAAAGGTTTTGGAAACCTTCAGGGTCTCGCCCCGTGAAACCCTCAGATTTAACCAGGAGGAAAACATGTCTCAAAAGGATTCTCGACGTCGTAAACCGCGCCCATCGCGCCGACCCCCGGCATCATCTCGATCTGGGGTGAAATCCAGCAGAATCAATCAACAACGCGCCCGGCAACGGATGGTAAAACGCCAAGCCGTTCGCAAACAAGCCTCCCGGCGCCAGCCGCGCTCGCGTCCGACAGCGCGCCCGGCGGCGCGGCCCACGAAAAAGATGCCGAGGCGGCCTGCGCCATCCTCGATCACTCGTCGAGTGGCGCGTAAAACGGCTGTTAGAACGACCGGCGGCGCAGACTTGACCCTCCATGTCGCTTCTGCTCACGAAGAAATAGCCTCCGACGTTTCGGTTCTTCAATCGACGTTGGAAGATTTGCAAGAACGAAGCACATTTACCGAAATTTCTGATGATCTTGTTGACCTCGACACGGCCATCAATGACGTACTCGATTTATTAGAGGCTGCTCGTCGAGAGGGATACGTCTACCAAGGTGATTTGGAAGATCTGGCTTATGACGCCGTCGACCGCTGGGACGCGGTTCGGCCACAGGTCGAACAGCGCCTCCCCCAAAAGGTGCGCCAGTTCCAATCCCGGTTGGAGGCGCTCTCTCCCTACGTTAAGCGTGTGAACGCGACCCTTCGGAATCCCGCCTCCGCGAATGCTCCTTTAGAGGAAGCGCGCGACAAGGCTGATCAAATTCGCTGGGATCTGGATCAAGCTGAAAGCGAATTGCGAGGCCAATTCAGCCAGGTTGAATCAACCATGAGCGACCTCAAGCGTCGACTCACCCGGATTCATTGGGGCTTAGATCAACTCGTTGAAGCCAAATTCGAACTCAAAAAGGGCGAATCGCTTTATCAAGCTGTCCCGGCCCGTTGGGATAAAGAGGGCAAGGACGATCCTGAGGGAATCCTATATCTCACTAACCAGCGGTTGATTTTGGAGCAGAAAGAGAAAGTCGCCACCAAAAAAATCCTCTTTATTGCCACCGAGAAAGAGCTGGTTCAAGGAGTGCTCATCGACCAGCCTCTGGATGCGATCGAGGATATGAAAGCCGCCAACAAAGGTTTGTTTGGTCATCATGATTTCATTGAAGTGACTTTCAGCGAAGCTCAACTTGGGACGATTTCTTTGCACTTGGATGGACAAGATTCAAAAGATTGGCTCGAGTGGATTAAACGGGCCAAGGCAGATCAACTTGAAAAGGAACGTGTGGCCGGGACAGGCGTCTCGATTCGGGATATGACCGGCCCCTTGACCGAGGCAGATTTGATGGCTTTGCAGAGCGAAGTCAACGCCTTGCAAGATGAAATAATGCTAAAAGCCGTTCATGAGGACATTTCCGAGTTGGAGCACGAAACCCATTCTCTCGAGCGCACCCTTGCCGATTTGCGCGCCCGAGGCTATGCAGTCGAAAAGAGCCTGGAGGCTGATCTGCGCGTCCTCCTGGCGCAATGGGATCGAGTCAAAGAGCGTGCTGAAACCGCGGCCGATCACCAGGTTCAATTATTGAGCCAAAAAATGGCCACGATTCAAGATTCAATGGCCGATTTAATGGGCATGTCTGATCGTTTGGATGCTGCCCGGCCCAAATTTGTGCAATTGAAGTCCAGTCTCGCTTCTGCCAAGGCCCAAGCCGAAGCCGCGGAGGCGACCGCGTTGGATCAATATGATGAATATGCCGATGAAGTGGAGAGCTTGGCCGTTCACTTCGAATGGGTCGATTGGATGCTGGACGCCCTCGCTACTGCCTCCTTCCGCTTGCTGGCCACCGAAAGTGGAGTGGCCGCTACAGAAGCCGTCTGGGAACGGCCGAACCTGGAACCGGAAAATGGAATCCTTTATTTGACCGATCAGCGCCTGCTTTGGGAGGATCGCGTTGATGATTTTGAATTGAAGATTGACGTTCCTCTGCAAGGTGTTGCCGACGTCAAGAAGACAGTATCTGATGCTGAAGATGGTCAAGGGTTGGCGTTTTCGTTCGATAACGAGGAGGCTCCCGTTCATGAGACCCGGTTCCGGCTCCATCTGCCCGTCGCCGAGTCCTGGTTACAGATGGTTGGGCGCGCCCGAGCGGGCGATTACGCCCAAGACCGCGCTATCGAGATCGATGAATCCACCCTGAAACGGGTCCGAAATGCCCCGGAGCAATGTGCGAACTGTGGAGCTGCCTTCACGGCTCCAGTTTTGCGCGGCCAACAGGAAATCAGTTGTGAATATTGCGGCGTGAAGACACGCATCTAAAAGACTCACGTAGCCAGTCTTGGATTCCATGTCGATTAAATCCGCAATTTTGTAAGCAAGCCCGAGTCCTTTTGTGGTTTGTAATATAATACATCTCTCTACGAGGAATGTTTTCATCACTTCAGATTATCAGGACGAAGTTTTATGACTCTTGAGCGTGGCGAATTATTACACGGCCGTTATCGCATTCTGGAAATTCTCGGCCAAGGTGGCATGGGCGCCATCTACCGGGCCATTGATGATAATTTAGGCTTGGAAGTTGCCGTCAAGGAAAATCTCTTTACAACCGAAGAATACGCCCGCCAATTTCGACGCGAAGCGACCATTTTAGCCAATCTGCGCCATCGCAACCTGCCCCGGGTTTCAGACCATTTTGTGATCGAGGGTCAAGGACAATATCTGGTCATGGATTATATTGAGGGGGAAGATCTACGCGAACGCATGGATCGTACGGAAGTAATTACCGAGGCGGAGGCCTTGGTGATTGCAGGCATGGTTTGTGACGCGCTCGCCTACATGCACTCCCAGAATCCACCCGTTTTTCATCGCGATATCAAACCAGGTAATGTAAAAATTACACCCGACGGGCGTGTCTTCCTGGTAGACTTTGGGTTGGCAAAGATGGCTTATGAAGGCCAACGAACCACGACGGGCGCACGGGCGATGACGCCGGGTTATTCTCCCCCGGAACAGTACGGCGGTGCGCGCACCAACCAGCGCTCCGACATCTATTCTCTGGCAGCTACTTTATATGCTGCATTGGCGGGTACCATCCCCGAGGATAGTTTAGCCCGTACCATGGAGCAGGCAGAGCTAACCCCTCTGCGCGCCCATAATCCCAACATCTCCCGGCGCTTTGCGAAAGTAGTTGAAAAAGGGTTGGAAGTCCACCCCGATGATCGCTATCAGAGTGCGAAGGCATTCAAAAAAGCGCTTAATGCTGCCAGCAACACGATTCGTAAGCAAGCTGAGAATGTCGTTTTAGAACCCGTCGGTGATTTGGAGGAGCCTTTACCGGCCAAAGAAGAATCTTCTGATGATTCGACATCTGGTCCAATTCTAATTAGCAGACCGATCGGCGAATCGGATTTTGAGCCTCCGCCGAAACCAAAACCGAACCGGAGCCGAGGTTGTTTGATTTCTCTGATCCTGTTGCTGGTTTTTTCAGTCATTGGCGCGGGGTTATTGTATTATTTCAACCCTGCTTTTATGGAGCGGTTATTGGATCTGACCTCTGTGGAAGTTGTATTGCCATTGCCAGCCTCGTCTGAACCTGCCGACACGCCGGGATTAATGGTTTCGCATACGCCGTCAACAGCAATAACCGAAGCTTCCTCTTTGCCTGGCATTGAGTCGGCCACCCCAGTCCCGTCCACCCAGACCTTGGCGCCGCCAACCGTTACAGATACCGTTACACCTACATCCACATTGACACCAACGGAAACGCCGCACCCAACAGAGTCATTAACGCCCACGGCTACGTTTACGCCAACCGTGTTTTTGTCGCCAACGAAAACGCCTATGGGTGGAGGCTACGGCCAAATTGCTTTTGCTTCCGATCGCTCAGGTGTTCCCCAAATATGGGTGATCAATTCAGATGGTTCGGGATTGAATCAGTTGACC
This sequence comes from uncultured Anaerolineales bacterium, assembly GCA_964544065.1. Taxonomy (GTDB): domain Bacteria; phylum Chloroflexota; class Anaerolineae; order Anaerolineales; family UBA11858; genus JAYELX01. The sequence continues at coordinate 18,202 of CAZJBA010000031.1, forward strand.
GATATCCAGCTAGGTGCCTGCCAGCCGGACTGGTCACCTGATGGGGAGCGCTTGGTTTTCGTTTCCCCATGCAAAGAAAATACAGATAAATATGACACGGCGAGTTTATATCTTATCAATGCCGATGGTAGTGGCTTGACCGCATTACCCACGACCGGTCGCAGCGATTATGATCCGGCTTGGTCTCCCGATGGTAAATCGATAGCCTTTACCTCCTTGCGTATGGGATATCGTCCTCAAGTTTATCTCATGAACCTAGATTCATTGGAGGTACAGCGATTGTCTATAGAAGACTACATAGATCTTAATCCGGAATTTTCTCCTGATGGTTCTAAGATCGTGTTTGTTACTACAAGAAATGGCCCTTACCAGATTTGGACGATGAATGTGGATGGTTCTGAACACAAACGCTTTTCGGCGAGTGGTGGAAGTTTGCATGACATCTATCCTGTTTGGTCTCATGATGGCGGCACGATTGTTTTCACGCAAAGGGAAATCAACGGCATTCCGTATTTGATGGGAGCCCGTTACCCTGATGGCGGCGTTGCCGAATTTAAAATCTACCCTTTCCCCGGTTCTATCCCTATGCGCGAAGCAGATTATTCACCGGATGACCTTTGGCTGGCTTTCGAAAGTTGGCCCGACGGTCCCCAGCATGACATTTACCTGATGCGCATGAATGCTGGCGATCTGACGCCTCTAACCACAGACCCTGCCTTTGACTTTGATCCTTCCTGGCGGCCAAATTTCCCCTGGTGATTGCTTTGGAGCCCACGAGACCTGCTTTCGGATCGAAATATACTCAATTTTCAAAACTTGGTATAATGGTAACGATTAGAGTAAAAAATTACATCCTTTAGCTGTTTAAATACGAAAGGAGAACGCTATGAAAAAGAGAAAATTCTTGTTGCTTTCCTTTTTGGGAGCCTTGGTAATCGCCGGGCTGGTTTTTGGTAACGTTGAAGCAAAGTCAAAATATAAACTAAAAATTGTCAATAAAGCCATGGGGCAAGGCGATGTCTATTTCATTGTCTTGAGTGAGGATAATTTTGACTTCAATGATATGAATATTGATTGGGCAGATAAGAAAGATGAGGAAGACGCTTATGTTGGCCAATTAATTCTTGGGGGGGGGGATTCAGATAGCATTAAACTCGACGAAGGTACTTATTGGGTTTACTATGAAGTTTGCGGAAGGATTTGGCACGGTAAAGTCAAGCTGGATGATGATTATGAATTGGTTGTCCATCCTTGTGCAAATCGATCCACCAAAATGCGCATTAATAATCACTTTGGTGAAACCATAACGATCAGTTTTGAAGGTTATGATGACTATGAATTCGACGTTGAGTTTGGCAAGAACAAAGTCGAATTGTTCTCGGGAAACTATGCCTATTCTTATGAGGCTTGTGATACCGAGATATTTGGTGAGATCTATGTGACCAAAGATGGTAAATCAGAATTGACCTTGCACAGCTGTGAATGGTACGAGCACCCTGCCCGCATCCATGGTCCCCTCAATCCGGTTAAATACAAGATCATCAATCATGCTTCCTTCCCCATCATCATGACCCTGATTGGACCTGAAAATTATCTTGTTACAGCAGATCCGGGCGTAAATATCGTCCAACTTGTTGCGGGCAGTTATACCTTTAGCTATTACCTCGATTACCAGACGCAAACCGGTGCCATGTTTGTTCCCAAGCATGGGAATGGCTCCGTCATCGTGCGACCGGCGTATGTCATGGATAATGGCCTCGAGGAAGCAGAATAAGGCCCCTCTTTTTTATTGGTATCACAAACACCCGGCAAATCAGCCGGGTGTTTTCCTTTTTGGGTGATAAATGTCACAACCAGTTGTCAGACAATTGACTTTTCGGCCCATTTTTGCTACACTTTAGTTGTCAGACAAGTTGTTCCAATACGTCGGATCAGATAAACTCGTGAGAGCTTTATGACCACACTTCTTGTTCGCAACGCCGATATTGTTGTCACCATGGATGGCCACCGTCGTGAAATCGCGGACGGTGGCTTTTTGATTCGTGATGGCTTCATCGAGCAAATTGGGCCAACTGAGTCCTTGCCCGATAGTGCCGATGAGATTCTTGATCTGCGCGGGCACATCGTCCTGCCGGGATTGATCAACACCCACCACCACTTTTATCAAACGCTCACCCGGGTTGTGCCGCAGGCTCAAGATGCCAATTTATTCAACTGGCTGAAAACCCTCTATCCTATCTGGGCCCGGATGGGACCGGAGCACATTCGCGTTTCTACCAAAACGGCCCTTTCTGAATTGGCTTTATCAGGCTGCACGACAGCGTCCGATCATCTTTATCTTTACCCCAATGGATCGCAGCTTGATGATGAGATTCACGCTGCCCGTGAGGTGGGTCTCCGCTTACAAGCATCCCGCGGTTCGATGAGCCTGGGGGAGAGCAAGGGCGGTTTACCCCCTGACAGTGTCGTGGAAGAGGAAGATTTTATCCTGAAAGATTCCCGGCGCTTGATTGAACAATATCACAACCCTAATCCTGGCGCTTTGACCCAAATTGTGCTTGCCCCTTGCTCCCCTTTCAGCGTCACCGGCGACCTGATGCGCCAATCGGCTCGATTGGCCCGCGAATATGGCGTCCAATTGCACACCCACCTGGCGGAAACCGCGGACGAAGAAGAATTTTGCATCCAACGATTTGGCCATCGTCCCGTCGCTTACATGCAAGAAGTCGACTGGATCGGTGACGATGTCTGGTTTGCTCATTCGGTGCACCTTAATGATGAAGAGGTCAAACTCTACGCCGATACCGGCTGCGGTGTCGCTCATTGTCCCAGCTCGAATATGCGTTTGGCCTCGGGAATTGCCCCGATTATGGATATGCTCCATCAAGGGGTTCAGGTTGGGGTGGGGGTGGACGGCTCTGCAAGCAACGATAGCTCTCACATGCTGGCCGAAGCGCGTCAGGCCATGTTGGCGGCGCGGGTTCGGGCCGGTTTGATGGGCGCCTCCCTGTCGGGTGACGATACTCCCCCGATCATGTCCGCCCGCCAGTCTCTGGAAATCGCCACCCGCGGCGGAGCAGAGGTCTTGGGCCGTGACGACATCGGTTCACTCGAAGTGGGCAAATGCGCCGACTTTTTTGCCATCGACATCAACCAATTAGATTACGCGGGTGCTTTGCATGATCCTGTCGCCGCGACTGTATTTTGTTCGCCAGTGAAAGCCGATTACACGATTGTTGGCGGCAAATTCATTGTCCGCGATGGGCAGATGGTTACTGTAGATGTTCCTGCCTTAGTTGAAGAGCATAATCGTCTGGCGGAGCAACTGTTGGTTTAACGTTGTAAATTTGAAGTTTAAGGAGGTAGGCTATGAAGACCACCTCAACTTATTTGAAAATGTTGGTTGAAGAAACACAAAAGTCTGAGAGTGAAGTAGTAGCTTGGGCATTTAAGGCAGGATTACGACATCTGTGGCGAGAGCGAGTGTTAGGAAGTTATCTGCGTGGCGATATTTCGCGTCTTGATGCCATTGATGCAGTTGGCATTGATTGGGTAGAGATTGCTGAACGTCAACATGAAGCTATGCTTGAGGATTTGGAATGGGCGCTAAAAGAGTAGTTGCAGCTATAGCTGATGCTGGCCCAATCATTCACTTGGCTGAAATTGAAGCGCTTTCTTTTTTTTGTGTTTTTGATCCTTTACATGTGACAGATGCTGTCTGGCAAGAAACGGTAGGATGCGGTCGTGTGTCAAGATGTGACTTTCTGAGCTTGAATGTTGTAAAGCGGTACGAGCCTATTCAAGAAACCAAACTTGTTGAGTGGACACAAAAAAAGAAATTGGAGCATCTCCATAACGGTGAACAGGAAAGTCTCTTTCTATGCCA